>CAYYLH010000019.1:0-12365 GCA_964472575.1 Candidatus Woesearchaeota archaeon | reverse complement strand
GATAGTAAATCTAAGAATGATGGATTGGGATTAATTAATAGGAAAATGGAATTAGGTAATCAAATAAAATGTAAGGTAGTTAGTGAAAAGGAATTAAAAAAAGAAAAAAGCGGAATGGTATTCCGCAACTACTTGATACACGATAGTATATTAAAAGAAGGCAAATATTTAAATGTTTCTATTTGTAATTTTAATAGTCACGCCAGGATGGCGGAATGGTCAACGCACCTGCTTGATACACAGGACCCTTCAGGGTTTGTGGGTTCAATTCCCACTCCTGGCGTGACCTTTTTTTCATTGCAGAAAATAAATAGTAAGAAGAGGGAAAAGCAATTAAGTAATGTGTGTGGTCTTGGGTTTGGTAATAATAAACCTATTAGGGTAGGTAATAAACCTAATAAGTTTGATTGGGCATTAATTAATAGAAATAAAGAAAAAAGACAATTAGGTAGTGTAGTTGGTAGCAGGAAGAAGGTAGGCGCAGTAGTAGTAAGTGGGAGCCAGTGTAGATTTAGATTAATTAATAATTGGTTTATTGGTTTGATTATGCTAATTATGATGATTGGATTAATTTCTAGTGTAGGTGCATTAGGTATTACTCCTGCTAGAAATAGTTATGATTTTGTTGCTGGTAGTGTTGAACAAGGGAGTATTAGTGTTATTAATTCTGATTCTAAACAAGCTAGTGTTGTGGTGTATGCAGAAGGAGAGTTAGCAGGTAGTATTGAGTTAAGTGAGAGTCAGTTGAGCTTTAGTGATGGGGAGGGAAGTAAATCATTTAAGTATAAATTAAATATGCCTTCTAGTTTAAGTCCTGGATTACATAAAGTAGATATTGTTGCATTACAACTTCCTAATAAGAATGAGAAGAGTGATGCTTTTGTAGGTGCTGCTGTTGCTGTTGTTTCTCAAATACATATAAGAGTTCCTTATCCTGGAAAGTATGCAGAGGCTGATATGCATATTGTTTCTTCTCCTCCTGGAGAAGATGTAAGATTTAATATTCCTATTATGTCAAGAGGGGATTTAGATTTAGTTAGTGTTAAGGCTAATATTGATATTTATAATAAATTAGGAGAGAAGATTGATAGTTTTAATACTGATGAGATTACAATTGCTTCTGGTGAAAGAGGAGAGTTAGTTAGTACTTGGAAAGCAGATGTAGAGATTGGAGATTATTTAGCAAAAGCTACATTGATTTATGATGAGCAAACACTAATGTTAGAAAAGCAATTTAGTGTTGGTAATAAAGAATTAGAATTACAACAAATAGATGTTAATAATTTTCAGTTAGGAGAGATTGCTAAATTAGAGATGTTAGTTGAGAATAAGTGGAGTGATGAAATAGATAATGTTTATGCAGAGACAGAGGTGTATAATGAAAAAGGAGATGTAATGGCTGAGTTTAAATCACCTACTTATTCTATTGCAGGATTTGAAAAGAAATTATTAGTTTCTTATTGGGATACTGCTGGTGTTAGAAAAGGAGAGTATGATACAAGAGTATTTTTAAGATATTCTCAGAGTAGTGTTGAGAATGCATTAAAATTAAAAGTAAGTGATGATGATATACAGGCAATTGGATTAGGTTATGTTATTGCTTCTAGAGGTTCTAAGCAGTCTGGAGATTCTTCATTAGTTATGTTTTTGATAATTGGAATTGTTGTATTAGTATTGATTAATGTGTTGTGGTTCTTGGTTATTAGGAAGAGGTTGAAGAGGTAGGCGAGGTGGGCGGAGATTAAGAAATTCAATTAGGTAATGTATCTGGTCTTGGGTTTGGTGATTATAATAAGTTTAGAAGTAATTGTAATGAAGATAATAAACAGATTAGTGTAGGTAATCAATGTAATGTTGGGTTGGGATTAATTAATGTGTTATTGTTTTTGATTAATTAATGATTTATAATTATCTTATTTGTATTGGGTTAATTAAGGGAATTGCGGACCGAAGTCTGAAGGAGGTTATTTCTATATTTTAACCAAAAAGTTTATAAGTAAGAAAATTCTTACTAGTGTATGGAAAATGAATTTATTAAAACTTTAAGAGTATCTGATAAAGGACAAATCTCTATTCCTAATTCTATTAGACAAAGATTAGGAATTGAAAGAGGAGATAGCCTAATTTTGTTTGAGATTGAAGGAAAAATTTTATTAGAAAAGCAACAAAAAGTTTCTGAGAAAATGAAGGATGAATTTAAGGATGTTTTGCGTTTTTCAGAACAATCATTAAAAGAAGTTTGGGATAATCCTGAAGATGAAATTTGGAGTCAGTATTTGGAGAATTAAAAATGCAAGTTAATCAAAAAGAGGTTGTTTTGTTGTCGTATCCTTTTTCAAATTTAGAAGGAACTAAAGTCAGACCTGCTTTAGTTGTTTCAAATAATCAATTTAATAAAAAATCTGATGATTGTGTTATGGTTCCATTGACTACAATAATCAAAGATGAACCATATTCTGTTGTGATTGAACAAGAAAATATGTTTTCTGGAAAATTGTTAAAGTCAAGTAGAATTAGAGCTGATAAAATATTTTGTGTGGAGAAAAATCTTATAACTATGAAAATTGGAAAGTTAAAAGATAATTCTTTTGAAAAAGTTAAAGAAGAAATTTTTAAGATTTTTTAGATAATTAATAATCTGGTAAGGTATAATTAAATCAAGGGGAGGTAGGCGCGAGTGGGCGCGAGTGGTAGTGGGTAGGAAGCGAGGGGGAGGTGGGCGATGAAGAGGTAGTGGGTAGGAAGCTGGTGGGAAGCAGGTGGAGATTAAGAAATTCAATTAGGTAATGTGCGTGGTTTTGGCTTTGGTAATTTTAATACTAAATTTAGAATTAATTGTAATGAAGATAATAAACAGATTAGTGTAGGTAATCAAAGTAATTTTAGATTGGGATTAATTAATAGGTGTGGGAGGGGGGTGGTGGGGCATCATAAACTATATAAATCTATTTTTATTAGTGTTAGTATTGATAAAAATAAGGTGAGAGATATAAAAATAAAAAATGACTAAAATTAAGTTAAATAAAAAAAAGGTTTTTTGGATTTTTCTGATTTTAATGGTGGGTGTGGTGGGAGCTCTTGTTTATGATTATTCTGGTGTTGATTTATCTTCTGGAGATTATGATGATACTTTTTATAATTCTAGTGAGAGTGGTTTTGTTCAATTGAATTCTAGTAATGGAGAGTTTGTTTCAGAGGGTTATTATACTTCTGATGTTATTGATTTTGGTAGTGCTAGTACTGGTTTTATTCAAATAAGTTGGACAGGAAGTGGAGAGTGTCCTGAGAATATGAGTTATATTGATAAAATGGGTGGTTATTGTATTGATAATTATGAAGCATCTAAACCAGATGCAACAGATGTTTCTACTGGTAGTGATACAAGTATGGCTGTTTCTAGGGAAGGGGTTTTGCCTTGGGTTAGTGTAACACAAACAGCTGCTTCAACTGCGTGTGCAAATGCTGGAAAGCATTTATGTACTAGTGCTGAATGGCTTGGTGCTGCAAATGTTCAAGGAGAGGTGTATAATCTTCCTAGTGATTTATCTGGTAGTCCTTATAATTGTAATACTAATTCATTATGTGGAAGTAGTGCTTGTGTAACTGGTTATTCTGCTGGTTGTGTTTCTAGTGAGGGTGTTTATGATATGGTTGGAAATGTAAGAGAGTGGAATTCAGAGGTTGTTGATACTGTTAAGCCGTGTAATGAGGGAAGTAATGGTTGGTGTTATCCACAAGATGATGATAGTTGGGGTACTTCTGGCAGTACTAAGTATGGTGGTGATGGTGTTTATTTTTTAGCTAATAATCAGACAGGCAGGGCAGTTACTCGAGGGGGCAATTGGGATAATGGGGCGGATGCAGGGCCTTTTTATGCGTATTTGAGTAATGTGCCTGGCACTTCTCGTTCCTCTCTTGGTTTTCGTTGTTGTAGTAGTTCTGTTGAATCTTGAATCTTGCAATCTTTTGGTTTGGTGTGGTTTTTTGGTGTGTGTTGTGGGGAGGTAGGCAGAGGAGGGCGCGGGTGGGCGATGAAGAGGTAGGCGCAGGTGGGAAGCGAAGAAGAGGTAGGAAGCGAGGAATAGGTAGGCGGGGTGGTAGCGAGTGGAGATTAAAATTATTCACAATTTGTAATTAAAGGACTATTATATTCTGATTTTTTCAATGGCGGTAGTTGTATTTTTATTGTTTGATTATTTGAATTTATTATTAAAACCATAAATAAATTATTTCTAAAGTTTTTACATTTAATTTCAACACTATTAATAGATTCTAATATTTGCTTTGTTACTAAATTGTTTAAAAGGGATAGAAATTCACTTGCATAGAATATTTCTAAGCCAGTTATACCTTTTTCAGTTATATCTATATTTAAAAACTCTGAATATTCAATAGTTTCGGTTGGAGCAATTTCAGGATTATAAATAGTAAGAATATCATCTTTTTTGTTGTATAATACTTTTATAACCATATTAATAAGAAGTTTTTAGATTTTTTAAATCCTCTCTTATATCTTTTTAGGGTGTGGGACCAAGAGGGTAGATAGTGATTATTCTTATCTTATTAGTAAATTTAATTACATAAACTCTTCCAGATTTAGAGCTATATACAAAATAGGCTTTGTATCTTGTTTCTTCTTGTTTATCTACAAATTCTATTTGACTGCAATTAGTTATTTCTTTTTCAATGTCTTGTCTTGAAACCCCATTTTTAAATTCAAGATATTCTATTGGTTTTCCATATTCAATCCCATTTTTTATATTCTTGTCTATTAATAAGATAAATTCCTTTTTATAATTCTTTTTCATATTATTTCTTAGTTTAGAATGTTTTTATAATTTTGTAATAAAATTAAGAGATTTTTTAAAAGTAATTTGATTTTTATTTTAATGTTAAATGATTTAAAGATATTTCATAAGATTTATAATTTAATTAGGTGGTTTCATCCTATTTTAAATAAATTTCCAAAATCAGAAAAATATACTCTTGCACAAAGAATTGAAAATAACTTATTAGATATTTTAGAAGGGATTATTATTTCAAATAATGAGATAAAAAAGATTTCATTAAAAAAGGTAAATGTAGATTTAGATAAATTAAGGGTATTTTTAAGGTTGTCAAAAGATTTTAGATTTATTTCTATTTCTCAATATGAACAAGGGTTAATTCAAGTAGAAGAAATAGGAAGAATGGTTGGGGGGTTGTTAAAAAAGTTTGACTTACTATGATTTTATAGATAATTTTTTAAATATTCGAATTGATTTTAAATAATGGAGGTATTTTATTCTCTTTAATAAGAGGGGGTTGAATTGAATTTCAGAGCAGTTAATCGAGGGGGCAATTGGGATAATGGGGCGGATGCAGGGCCTTTTTATGCGAATTTGAATAATGTGCCTGGCACTTCTAATTCCAATCTTGGTTTTCGTTGTTTTAATAGTTTTTAAGGTAGACAATTATTTTTATGGAAATAATTGCAGTGCAAAAACTACATCAATTCAAATCCTAGCTAATAAGCTGAATATAAAACAAGGATTTGTAATGAGTAAGATGATGCTTTGGTTGATTGAAAGTTACAAATCCTTATTATTTATATGAAAACTTATAAGAATTTATTTTTAATAATTGTTTGTATAAAAAATCTTTATTTAGGTTTTTTAAAAGCAAGAAAAGGGAAAAGAAAGAAGTTAGTTGTTTTAAGATTTGAGCAAAATCTTGAAAAAAATTTATTTAAACTGAATAAGGAATTATTAGAGGAGTCATATTTCCTAGGGGATTATAGAAAATTTATTATTTTTGAACCTAAAAAAAGGATTATTTCTGCACTTCCTTTTAGGGATAGGGTTGTACAACATGCAGTATGCAATCTTATTGGAGAGATTTTTGAGAAAAGTTTTATTTATGATAGTTATGCTTGTAGAAAAGGAAAAGGAACTCACAAGGCATTGGATAGATTAAGGAGTTTTTTAAGAAAAGAAGATTTTTATGTTTTTAAAGGAGATATTAAAAAATATTTTTTTAGTGTAAATCATCTTATTTTAAAAAGAATTATTAAAAGAAAGATACAAGATGAAAAATTATTAAGATTATTAGATAGGATTATTGATTCTGGAGAAGGAATTCCTATTGGGAATTTGACTTCTCAATTATTTGCTAATATTTATCTTAATGAATTAGATTATTTTGTAAAGCATAGATTAAAGGCAAAATATTATATTAGATATATGGATGATTTTATAATTTTGGATAAGGATAAAAAAATTCTTCAAGATTATAGAAAAGCTATTGAAGAATTTTTAAAAACTCTTAAATTAGAATTACATCCTAAAAAGGTAAGGATATTTCCTGCTAGATTAGGGATTGATTTTTTAGGATATGTAGTTTTTAAAGATTATACTTTAGTTAGAAAAAGAACTTTAAAAAAAGCAAAGAAGAATATAAAGAAGAAAATTCAGCAGTATAATTCTGAAAAAATAGATTTTGATAAATTAATGCAGAGTTTTAATTCTTGGAATGCTTATTTAGATAAAGCAGATAGTTATAGATTGAAAAGAAGATTAAAAGAGGAATTTAAGAGTTTAATGTGAGATTAGATGGGGTTATTAGTGTTAAATAAAAAGAGTAATTTATCTAAGAAGATTAATTAGAAAGAAATACATAATCTAAAGATTGTGGTTAGGTAATGTGTATACGCTGTTTATAGTTATCTTATTATTTTATTGTAAGGCAGAATAATTTTATTTGTATGGGATTAATTAATGTGTTATTGTTTTTGATTAATTAATGATTTATAATTATCTTATTAGTAGGATGTTAATTAAGGTAAATGTTAATTATTATGATGATTGGTAAGGATTATTGACTTTTTAGTTTTAGATATAAGGTTTCTATTGTGAATAGAATGTTTTATAAATAATCAATTGTTTCCAAAGATTTAAATAGTAGATTTATTTAATATTAGTAGATAAATTACTAAAAGTTAATAAAAATGCAATTAAGTAAAACAGAGAATTTGGCAATTGAAACTTTGAAAAAGAATAATCTTGATGTTTTTAAGTTGAATGATTTAGCTTTGCTTTTAGAATTTGATAAAACAAAAATATATAATTTAGTTAAATCCTTGAAAGGAAAAAAGGTTATTGAGAAGATTTCTTCTGGAATTTATTGTCTTAGGGGTGTAAGTGATTTTGTTATTGGAAATTATTTTAATAGTCCTTCTTATGTGAGTTTTTTATCTGCACTTAATTATTATGGATTTAGTGATAACTTACCTAAAAAAATAACTTTTGTTTCTACAAAATATAAAAAAAGTGAAAGATTTGAATATGTTTGTCTTTCTAAGAAAAGATTTTTTGGATATAAAAAAGAAGGCGAAGTGGTTATAGGTGAAAGAGAAAAAGTTTTTATTGATTCTTTACTTTTTCCAAAATATTCAGGAGGAATTAAAGAAATTTCTCATTTATTATTAGGCTTTTATAGTGTTTTAGATATAAATAAATTAATTAATTATGCTTTGAGAATTAAAAGTAAAATGGTTTTGAGAAGATTGGGATTTATTTTAAATGATAAACTAAGTGAGAAGAATAAAAAGAAATTATTAAAAAAAATTGGAAAAGGGGTTGGTTTTTTAGACCCAAATATTAAGACAAGAAGAAATTTAAATAAAGAGTGGCTACTTTATACAAACTTAGAATGATATCTAAAGAAGAGTTAGTTGAATTGAGACAAAAGAGGGGAATTAGTTTATATTATTTGGAAAAAGAATATTTACAATATATTTTTTTAGAGGCTATTTCTAAATATGGAGATAAGGTAGTTTTTAAGGGTGGAACTTGTTTAAGGATTTGTTATGGTCTTGAAAGGGCTTCTGAAGATTTAGATTTTAGTTCTGATTTTAGTATTTCTAAATTAAAAGAAATTGTTAGTAATTGTTTGAAATCCTTTGATTTAGTAGGTATAGATTATTTTGATTTAATTGAAAAAGAATTTGAAGGAAATATTAGATTTGAAATTAAATTTAAAGGACCTTTATTTAATGGAAATTTAAATTCTGCAAATAATCTAAAGATTGATTTTAATAAGAATAAGGTTTTTTATAAGAAAGCTAAGGTAATAAAACAGATTTTTTCAGATGTTTTAAGTTTTGTTTTAGTTGCTTTAAGTGAAAAAGAAATTCTTGCTGAGAAGATTAGGGCTCTTGCAAATAGAAAACAGGCAAGAGATTTGTTTGATTTATGGGTTTTAATTGGAAGGGGTGTTGAGGTTGATAAGGATTTAATCAAGAAAAAATTAAAAGAAGAAAGTGTTAATTTAAACAAGATTAAATTAATTTCAAAAGAAGCTTATGAACAAGATTTAAGAAATCTAGTTAGGTTTATTCCTGATTATGAGCAAGTAAAAAAAGAAGTTAATGATTTTTTGGATAGTTTGAAAAGGTAGGAAGTTTATATTATTTAATTGAGATTTATTAATAGATTTATTTTATCCTCGGAATTATTATTATTATTATTATTATTATTATTATTAATAAATTAGCACTAATTTTAAGTAATTAAAAAAAAATAAAAACATTTATAAATAAAAAGTTCATAGAGTTAACATGGAAAAAACACAAAAGGTGATAGTTGCTTTACTTATTATTGCAATTGCTTTTTCTATTGTATCTATTGGATTGAATATGAGTGTTGCTAAGTTTGAAACTATTGATACTGAAATAGCTGGAAAACAAGGTGGACAAGTAAATATAAATATACAAGAGCCTGTAAGTAATACAATGGAGAGTGGAAATGGAAACTGATAAGGTTTTAGTTTATATTGCTGTAATTGCTGTAATTATATCTGTTACAGGTGTTTTTATTACTTATAATTCTGTATCTTTAATTCAAAATATTTTAACAGGAAGAGCTACTGATACTGGAACTGTTAATTTGAGTGTTCAGACTAGTGCTGCTATTAATTTTACTACTGATAATATTAATTGGGGTAGTGGTGTTGTAGATTCTGGGGCTGATTCTGCTCAGTTATGTACTAATAATGGAACAGTTGTAGATGGTAATTGGACACCTGTTTCAGACCCTTTTGTAGTTGAGCATATTGGAAATGTAAATGTTACCTTAAATATTAATTTTTCAAATGATGCTGATAGTTTTTTAGGAGGGACTTCACCTAGTTATCAGTATAATATAACTAATAAGGAAGATGGTGCTTGTGATGTTGGTGCTACTGGATTTACTTTAAATACTTGGGAAGATGCTTCTACAACTGCTGCTGATATTTGTGATGTGTTTGGAAAGGATGCAGGAGCAGATGAAATTGAGATTGATATTTGTTTAACAGTTCCTAGTGATTCTTTAACAGGTTCAAGAGGTAGTGTTATTACTATGACTGCTGAGGCTGTGGTATAGTATTAATTTCTCTTTTAGAAAAAGAGAAAAAGACAACGCAAGCTAGATAAGGTATCTAACACTTGACACACATCAAAGAAATTAAGATAGTTAATAGATGTATAATAATTATTTAGTTTGATAGTGTTGTATATATAACTTGCTTAAGTTTTGAATTAGGTTAATTAAGAAAGGGATAGATATTATTTTAAGAGAAGTTATCTTTAAACACAACATATAAAAAGTATTTTTTATTATTTTAAAGATGAGAAATAAAGAGGTAAATAGATTTTTATTAATTATTTGCTTAGGTATATTAATTATTAGTAGTATTGGTTTTGTAAATGCTGTTTCAGGAGTGAGTCCTGCTATTTATAATGATGATTATTATGATGGTTTTAAAAAAGATTATAATTTTAATTTTGTTTTTAATGATGGTTCTAAAGCAGAGATTTATGCTGATGGAGATTTAAAGGATTATGTTAAACTAAATAAAAAGAGTATAACAGGAAGAGAAGGTGTTGTAGCAAGGGTTTCTCTTCCTTTAGAAGTTGTTAAGCCTGGAAAGAATATTATTTATATTGGTGCAAGAGAGATAGTAGACCCTGAAGGAGGTTTAGGATTAGCAGGAAACATTAGAGGGGTTATTGTAATTAAGGTTCCTTATCCTGGAAAGTATGTTGAATCTGAGTTAAGTGTTGCTAATGCTAATCCAGGAGAGTTAATAGATTTAAATTTAGAAGTTGATAATCTTGGAAAGGAAGATGTTACAGCAAGTGTTATTGTTGAGACATTTGGTTCAGAAGGATTAAAAGAGAGATTAGATTTAGGTAGTAAATTAATTCTTACTAAAGAGAAAGAGGATTTTAAAAAGAAGATAGATTCTACTGGATATGATTCTGGAGATTATTATGCTAATGCAACTATTTATTATGAAGGTGATAATCCAAGTTATGCTAGTGATTTATTTAGGATTGGAAGATTATATGTTGGAATTGGAAATGTGACAAGTGATTTTGAAAAAGGAAAGATAAATAGATTTATTATTCCTGTTGAAAGTTTTTGGAATGATGCTATTGAAGGATTACATGCTAATGTTAGTTTTCCTGGTTATGATGAGAGTTTTTTAACTCCTACTAGAAAGATTGAGCCTTGGGAAAAAACACAATTAACAGGGTTTTTTGATGCTTCTAAGATTGATAAAGAGGAGTTTCAAGCTAATATTACCTTATATTATGAAGGTGGAAGTAGTAATAGATTAGTAGATGTTCATTTTAAGAAAGAGATTGATTATACAATGTATATAATTGTTGGAGTGTTAGTAGGTGTTATTGTTTTATTAGCAGGAGTGATTATTTGGTTGGTTAGAAAGAATAAGAAAAGGAAATAGTCTTTTCTTACTAGGTAATAAAATAAGAGTTATTTTATATAATTTTCTTACTAGGTATGAAAAAGTTTATAAATGTTAGAATACTTCTTACTAAGTATGAATAATGAGAAAAGAGATATATTAATAAGAACAGCTAGAGAGTATTACTCTTCTGGAATTGAAAATTTAGAAAAGCAGAGATATAATTCTGCTGTGGTATTATTTTTTAAATCAATTATTGCATTGGTTGATTTATATATTTTAATTAATCTAGGAAGTACTCCTTCTTCGCATAATGAGAGATTTAGAATTACTCAAGAAAGATTTGAAGAGGTATATGACATCTTGGATAAGGATTTTCCTTTTTATCAAGATAGTTATAATATTTTAATATCTAAAGAATTAGCAGAGGTTATAAAAGAAGATGCAGAAAGACTTACAAAAGAAACAAAAGTTGAATTATAGTGCTGAGGTAATGGATATTGTTTTATTTGGTTCAGCAGTAGTTGAGACTTTAGAGCCAAATGACTTAGATGTTGCTGTTATTTTTAAGTCTGGAAAATTAAAACAACAGCTTGAAGAAGCACAGAAAATAAAGAAACAACTTAGAAAGATTTATGATTTGCCAATTCATATTCAATCTTATGACTTAGATTCACTTTTTAATAAGGGAAATTTTGCAAGAGAGAGTATTTTATTTTCTGGAAAGAGTCTTATTTCTGGAGGGTATTTTGCTGAGTATTTTGGATTAGTTCCAAGAGTTCAAATTTCTTACACTTTAAAAAAACTTGAGAAAAAAGATAAAGTTAGGTTTAATTATTTATTAAATGGCAAAAAGAAAGAGTATGGGCTTTTAAGAAAATATAAAGGAGAGTTAATTAGTCCAGGTTTAATAGAGATTAAACCTGAATATGAGTTAGTTTTTGTTAGTGCTATGAAGAAGATTACTAAAGATATAAAAATTAAAAAGATATTAACAAGTAATTAAGAAAAATGGTAAAAAGAAGTAAATCAAAAGTTAGTAAGAACAGAAAGAGTAAATCTAAGAGATTTAATCAGATAGTGATTAGTATTTGTATTTTTTTAATTATGGTTTCAGGAGGATTGGTTTTATATGATTATTTTCATAAGCCTGTTGCTATTTCTTATCTAGATGTTCATTTTGAGGTTGGAGATAGGTTTGGTATTAAGGCAGAGCAAGAGTTAGATTTTGGAAGAGTTGTTCCAGGTAGTAGGGTTGATAAAAAGGTTAGTGTTGTTAATGGTTTTGAGTTTCCTATTACTATGGTTGTTAGGGTTTCTAAGAATTTTAAAGGGTTTGTTTATTCTGATTTTACAAGTCTTAGTTTAGATTCTGGAGAGAGTTTTGAATTGCCTGTTTATTTGTATGTTCCTGAGGGTTTTGAGTATGGTAATTATTCAGGTGTAATAAGAGTAGAGAGTTATAAGATTTAAATAAAATTAAAGAATATAAGTGGGAGATAAAAACCGAAGCTTAAATCTCCCGGTGCCTAACCGAAGTTAGACAAGATTATTAGTATTAATGAGTATTTAAATATTTCTATTGAGGATTAGTTGAGATGATAAGAGAAAACTAAATTAGAAATAAAAGTTGT
>CAYYLH010000018.1:0-12923 GCA_964472575.1 Candidatus Woesearchaeota archaeon | reverse complement strand
TCTGCATGTCTGATGTTTCATGCGTGTCTCCGACTTTTCCCTGCTGACTATGTAAAGTTATTTTTGATAATTGATTATTTATTTCTTCTAAACAAAGTTGCCAGCCGTCGTTAAATCCACAATTCTTTTCATGGCATTTTGTTTCTTTTAAATTTTTAATAATCTTATTCAATTCTTTTTCTAATTGGATTATTGTTTGGAATTTTGCTTGTTCTATTTCTCTTAAATACCAAGTGTGTGTTCCAGAACAATCTTCATTATTTTCTTTTTCCAGCTTTTTTAAATTGTTTCCTTTTTTCTTTATCTCTCTTTCTATTTCTTCTTTTATTTTTTTAAATTCTATTTTCATTTTGTTTATGTCTCCCTGACTTGTGGAAATCCCACATATCAACTCTTAATTTACACATCTCTCCTGTTTTTCTATTATGAAATACAATTCCTTCAGGTTGTTTTTCTTTTCCTCTTTTACGAAACCACAAACTTTTAAGATTAATAAATAATTCTCTAAAAGCGTCGTAAAGTTCTTGGTCTGTAGAATTTTCATTTAGTCCTTTTTCTTTAATCCAATCATAATAAAATCTGAAAGATAAATCTCTTTTACAATATTCAAATGGTATCCATAAGGGTGTATCCAACTCTAAAGGGTTTTTATTAATTTTTTCACCACATAGCTCTCCAAAGTATTGTCCATCAGTGTATCTTTCTGGTTTAAACTTTTTTTCTTCTATTGCTCTTTTAACTCCAAGATAAAAGTGTTTTTGAGATTTCCATATATCAATTCTATTTGTGCGATTAAATACTGCTTTGATGTCTCCATCTTCAACATAAACTGAAACATTTGTTCCATCTAATTTCTCACTGGCAATTACTTCATTAGGATTTAATATCCATGAAAATTCTCTTTTAAATTTAGGAACACAAATATATCCTTGTTCTGTTTCTTCTCTTTCAAAGGGTGATTCTAATTTAGGAAAGTCTTTTATTTTCATTCTTCTTCCTCCAAATCTTTTTCTGTTATGTTGAAAAAATGTTTTAAAATTTTAATCATCCCATAAATTTCTGAGCTTTCTTCCCAGTCTATCTCTACATCTTTTAATCCAAAAAAATCTTTAACTACATATCCTCTTGGTTTTTCGTAGTTGTCTTTATTTAATTTATCTAATTTTTTAATCCACTTAATTGCTTCTTGTTTTAGTTTTGGAGTATTAACAAAATCTTCGTCTCGGGTATATTTAAAATCTCTTTGCAAATCTTTTATTGTTTTAAGAGTAACCACTTCTCCCTTTTTTTGCTTTTCTCTAAGTTCTTCTCCTATTTTATCTAATCTTTGTTTATCTTTTATTGTTTTAAGTTCTTCACTCATCTTCTTCCTCCCATAAATTCTCACAAAGCAAATATCCATCACAATATAATCCTGTAGCGTTTTCATGTTGTTTACTCATTGGACAATTATAAAAAGCTGAATTAAAACGATTATGACAAGAATAAATCATATTATCTTGTCCTTTAGCAAATTCTATAATTTGTTCACTAAATAAAACTCCAAATGTAATTCCAGATAAGAATACAATTATTATTGTTATTGTTATTATTAAATAATTATTCATTTTTCTTCCTCCACAATGTCTATATAATCAGGTAGATTATAGTTTAGTTCTTCTAATTTCTTTATTCTAATATAAAGTAACCAAATCAATAATCCCCCAATAATTATTATGGTTATAATCCAGTCTTGACTCCATAATCCCCATTTCCAAATAAACACATTATTGAATCCATATAAAAATATAAAAATCGCTAAAGGAGTTAAAACCCAGAAGCATATCTTAAACATTAAATTGTTTTTCATTTTTTACCTCTTCTATGTTTATTTCTGCTGAACGGCCTTGAATAAAGTTTTCATTTAGCCATTCTATTAATTTATTTTTAATTACTAATTTGTCTGTATCTTTGTCTATGTCTAAGGTTATTTTTATTTTCATAGTCTTGTTATTTGACCTCTTCCTGAATATTTAATTAAGTTTAATGCTTCTAAGTTTAATCCGTTTCTTTCTATTTGTTCTGTTGGATTATATTTTACTTCTATCATTTTAATCTACTACCACCCAAAGGTCTTCATCTATAATCCATTTAATTCCTAAAGCAAAGATAATAAACATTCCTATAAATAATCCCCATTCCATTAATCCTTTTGGTTGGACATAATTATAAAAAAGTCCCATTGGTAAAAGTATACAAAATAAACTTAGTGTTAATTTAAATATCATTTAAATTCTCCTGAATGTATTTTTTTATGGCACTCATTACAAAGCAAAATTATATTTCTAAGAACATACTTGCCCCCTAAATATCCCCGATTTATTCTGTGACAATTTAAACTTTTGTCTATTTGTCCACATTGTTCGCATTTATAATCTACGAACTTTCTTAATAAATCTGATTTACTTTTTGATAGACTCATATTTTCCTCGGTCACATTTAATTATATTATGGTGAATTAAATAATTTAATCCTGACATACATTGTTCTTTGGTCATTCCTGCTAATTTATAAATTGAATATGCCTTTAAGGGTTTGTCTGAATCATTAATTATTATTTCTATTCTTTTTAGTTGATGAACATTTGCAGTATTTACTTTATTACTTCTTATTGGATTTTCTAATTTCTTTTGGTCTTTTTGTATACTTAAATCAAATATTTTTTTATCTTTTTTATTTAATTGTTCTTTTAGATTTTCTATTTTCTTTTCTGCCTTGTTTAATTTGTTGGTTAATTCATTTATCTTTTTCTTTAGGACTTTATGACCATTTTGATTTGCTATTAGATTTGTTAATTCAAATTCTATTTGGTCAGACGGCATTCCACCGAATCTTTTTAATCCTTTCAAATAACTTAATTCTGTTTTAGTTAGCATATTTTCTCCACATATCCACAATAAGGACATTCTAATTCGTGTTCGTTTGGATATTTCTTTAAGTATTCTAACCAATCTTCTATTATTACTCTTTGACATTTTTTACATTTCTTTTGTGTCATTCTTTTTTCCTCTATTTCTTCTGAATCTATGTTATAATATCCAAGACCAATTTTATCAAAAGCCATCAATTCTGCGTCTTTTTGACAATGTGCTTCTGCTTCGGTTGTTATTGTTATTTTATATTTCATATATTCTCCTTTTTTAGATTTTCAAGAATTGTATGTGCGTCATATTGTGTTTTTATATAATCAATTTCATCATCTGAATAACCTTTTTTCTTTAATAATTTCTTAGTCTTTTCTGTTGGGCTTATCTTTTTCCATCTTTCTAATTGTTCATTTGAATGAATAAACCCCCCCTTAGAATCACTACGATTGGAGGTCATAAATGACTTATTTTTTGGGGGGGTATTAGACCTTGCATCAGAATTGAAAAAGACAAAAGCGATAAAGCTACCATCTGTTTTCTGATGAGTTTGACTTGCGAAGACATCTTTTTTGTTTTGTTCTTCGTTTAATAGTTTGACTAATTCAAATTCGTCTTTTGCTTTTATTACAAATACTTTTTTCATTTTATTTGAAACTCCTTTGATTTTAAATAATTATTCTTACTTGGTTTTCCAAAGTAATCTTTTCCATCTTGATAAAAACAGATACAAGATATTCCTCTTCCATGGTTTATTTTATACTTATCTTCTATGGCATAACAGTTTACTGATTCTAAATTATTTACTATTCCTTCTAATTTTATTTCGCAGGCTCTTTTATCCATTTTTGAATCTATTAAATCTGTATAAGCAAATTTTCCTATATAAAAAATTGTAGAACCTAATAAAATTAGAATAATAAACCAAAAAAGACTAATAATTATATTTGCGTAAATTTTCTCTCTTCGTTTATCTAATACTCTGTTTATTGATTCTTCAATTTCTTTTTGTTTCATTTTTTCATAAACTCCATTATTTCTAATCTTAATTTATTATCTTTGAATTTTTCTTCAAGTATTTGTATTATTGATTCAGAGAGAGTTGTTTGTTCTCTTAATTGTTTATACACTTTTAGCTTTGAATTTAATGTTTCTGGAATGTCTATTTGTATTTTCATATTATATCTTATATTATTAACTATTTAAATATTTCTATTCATTAAATAATGGTAAATTATTAAGTTTTTCATTTTCTCGTCGGCATTTTGTTTCGTGGTCTTTTAGACTTCTATTTAATCTAAATTTTTCATTACAATATTTACATTTTGTTTTATGTTTTTTTGGATTTTTTCCACCTTTATTTTGTTTAGATTTACATTCATCACAAACTTGATACCACCTTCCTTTTGCTCTAAATATTTTATTACAATACTTACATACTCTTTGATAATTAGTTAGTTTTGGCATCTTTTAGATTTCTTATTTCTTTTTTTAATTCTTTTACAGATTGACTTAAAGTTTTGATTGCTTCCACATGAGATTCAAAGTTTTGATTAAACATTAATTGATTTTGAGTTACTTGATTTATAGAGTTTAAAACAAATGTAGGAGTTACTTTAAAATTATGCTTTAAATTATCATTCCAGAAATCTTGAACCATTTTGTTTTTATCTACTTGGTTGTTCTCTAATTCATTTATTCCATGAGAAAAATCTATCCACATCCATGTATCATCTCCTGATTTAATATACATCTTTTCTCCTCTTTCGTTATATTGTCTGGCTAATTCATTTTTGACTATTGCATAATGCTCTCTACTTGTATTGAATTTATAAGGCAATTCTCTTATTTTTAATTTAAATAATAGATTTTTAATGTATCTGTCTAAATTGAATACTGCTTTTCCTTTTGATTCATAAGCATTAGAACCCCAGAAATCATAAGGTTCATAAATAATTAATCCTTTTTTAATTAACCAAACCTTTTTTCCTAAGAAAAATATTCTTAAAACTTTTCCATTTGATTGCTCTTTGTAAGATAATTTAGAATTAGATAATTGTTTTTTCCAATTTATTTCTTTTAGAAAGTCTATTTTCCAAATGAATGCGTGACCTCTAATTTTCTTTTGGGTTGATTGTGTAGGTGGTAATTTTTGAACTAACCAAATTCCGTTTCCTTTATATTTTACTATTCCTTGTTTTTTTAATTTAGCGAGGTAATAAGAAAGATTTGATTTAGATATATTTAATTCTTTAGCAATTTCTTTTGCCTTTTTTCCCTCTTTTAACTTGGAAATTATTGTATTAAGTTCAAATTTTTTCCCCATTTTCATACCTACTGAATTTGAACTTGTTTATATATTCTTCTGAAAACTTAAAAATGGTAACAAGAAACAAATAACTATTTAACAGTAACAAAAACGATACCTTTATATACTTTAAAGTGTTACTATTATTGCGTGGGAAGCGGTAGTTTAAGTTACTGCACTATCCTAAGGTGTAAAATAACTACCCAACTTCTCTTTTTATTTCTTTCTTTTTCTTCCAGACTTTCTCTTTCTTCCTTTTTTTCTTTTCTTTTTTGCCATTTTTATACCTCCTTACATATTTTTTATTTTGTGAAAAACATACATAACTATAGAAACAATCACTAAAACTCCAAGTATCCCAATCATCTAAATTTTAATGGTTTACTTTTCTTTTTTGATTTTTCTAATGCTTTTTTCATTCTATCATCAGCTATTTTAGAAGCTTTTGATAATTCGTCACATTTCTTTATTTTTTTATATTTCATTGTTTAATTATGAACCCTCTTGAAAATTAAGTGAGGGTAAACAGAATTTATAATTGTGGAGGTTCGCCCATAGAACTTCTATTTCCTTGAACAACTCTAACCAATACAGTCAATACTAAGATTATTACTAATATAGCCAAAATTGCATAAATTGGACTAATTGAACTAAAGAATCCAGTCACTCCAGTTGATGTATTTGTTAATATATAATCTAAGTTATTTTTAGCAGTAGAATCATAAGTATAGGTATAAGATACATAATGCTCATTTGTTGAGTTTGCGTCTGCTGTTGCATTTACAATAGTTCCTGCACTTCCAACTGTATAATTTCCAGAAAGTAAAGTGACATTCAAAACACTATCAAATACCTGAGTAACAGTAAAACTGCCAAACCCACTCACAGATGCTTGGTCTACAGTATAAGTTGTTCCATTCATGTAGAATCCTGTTTCATTATCTACAGAACCCCTTGCTGGGTCTAAAATATCTGCCTCTCCCAGAGTTCCCATAATAATCACAATAACATAAGCAAGTAAAGCAATACCTAAAATTATTCCAAAGAAAGATTGCACAGCTGTTAAACCGAACACTCCTCGTTTGTCATTCATTAATTTATTCATATTTTCCTCCTTTCAAGAGTTTTTTATTTATTTTATTTAATATAATGCTTTTTTTAATGAGGAGCATTAACCTCAATGGTTTTTGGTTACGCAGTTACCATCTAACAGCATTTAAGTGTTCTCAATGAGTTACAGAGGAGAGAACGACCTCCGACCTTGTATGATTATAATTGAGGTGGTGTGCTTCCAGCAGGAGCTTGAACAACTCTTACTAAAACAACTAATACCAGAATAATAACCAATACTGCTAAGATTGCGTATACAGGACTAATTGAACTAAAGAATCCAGTCACTCCAGTTGATACATTTCCTAAAATGGCTGTAGTTTGATTGTCTGCAAGTGAACCACTTGTCACTATATCTGCTTCAGACAAAGTTCCCATAATAATCACAATAACATAAGCAAGTAAAGCAATACCTAAAATTATTCCAAAGAAAGATTGCACAGCTGTTAAACCGAACACTCCTCGTTTGTCTAATCCAAGCTTTGCCATAGCTTTTTTCATATCCATTAGAATTTTTTTCCTCCTTTCAAGTAATATAACATATCTTTACTACTTCGTTTGAGTTTTTAAATTTGAGTAAACCCCGTATACTAATATAGTTACTACTTTATAATTACTCTGGACTTCTTGCAACCCAGATAATTCCTATAATGGTCATACCTATTAATACTAAGAAATAATAAGCATTAAATATTCCAGAGATTTGATTTAAGATAGTTGCATATCCTAAACCTACAAAACAACTTGCTAAGAAGCTTGTTTCTGGTCTTAATCTCTGTCCGAATCTCATTTGCATTGTTATTGAACCAAGAAAAACAACTAACCAAAAGGCTACTAAAGTCATTAGAGCAAAATATCCATTTGTTACTTGGTTTGCATAAGTAAAAAAATAACCTAAATTATCTCCTGCAAGTGTTGAATTTAATTCTTCATACATTATCTCTCTGATTCCCCCAATCTTATTGCTTTTAATATTAATAAAACTGCTGTTATAACAAAAACTGAAGTAATTACTCCCAAGATTATTGATAAAATATTTCCTAATCCAGTTCCTCCTAATGAAGGAAATAATACACCTGTTATTACATTTATTCCTCCTGCCAATACAGACATAAATGCTATTGGGATATAAAATGCTCCTTTAAACATTAAATATAAATAATCTGTTGCTGAAGGTTCTGAATCTACTAACCTTGATTGAATATCGGTGGACAAATCTGAAAAATCTGAAAGAGAATCATTTAGAGTATTTATTCTTTCTCCTAACTTATTTTCTGAATCTAATATCTCTGCGTCTGGATTTGTAGTTGATAAAAATTGTGTTACAAACATTAATAAGAAAAATGCTACTAAGATAATTGATACTATGGAAATTGTAAAAGGTCTCAACCCTTCTGCTCTTTTATCTAAAATCATTCTCTTCTTCTGAATAAAAGCCATATTATTATACCTCCTGCTATTATGTAATATAAAACTGCTCCAAATATTGCTCCAAATGATGCTTGACCTATATAAATTAATAAAATAGGCAATACCATTCCTAAAATTGCTCCAATTATGATTGTCAATGGATGTCCTAAGAATAATAAGACTAATGAAGTAAACATTAACAATTCAATAAAGATGTCTACGCCATACCATTCTGTGTTTATTCCTTGGGTTATTACTTTTGAACCAACAAAGTCACTATCTACATAAGTTTTTATTATGATTGTTTCATTTCTATATCCTTCAGGAATCAAACAAGTTAATGTTCCAGATGTTCCAGTAGATGTTTCGTTACAAATTGTTGTGTTTGTTTCTCCGTAATGCTTTAAGACTACACTATTTACTTTATGGGTTTGACTATCTGTTGAACTAAATGTTTGATATAAGGTGTTTGTATCTCTGTCCATCAAGAATACTTGGCTTATTCCTCCATAATCCTCAAAATCATTTAAATCTGTAGTTGATTGTGCTAAATTTAATGTAATTGCACATTGAGGAATTGTTGGGTTCTGACATTGAACTTGATAATTGTTAAAAGTTCCTAAAGTTTGTCCATTGTAACTAATTATAAAATTGTAAATTTCATCATTTGGAATTAAACTTGCTACTGCTTCTCCATTTGAACTTGTTACTGGACTTTGGATTGAAATAAATTTATTTTTTTCTAAATATTGTCTTTGAACATCTACTAAGAGTCCTTCGTTTCCTGTGGAACTTAATAAATTACCAACTACAACTATTTGAAAATTGTATCCTTCAGATATTTTTAAATTATATAAACTTATATTATTTGAAAGGGTTTCATTGTTTATTGTCATATTTTGAATATTTCTATACCTTACGAAATAAGAACTGTTTGTAAAATATCTAATTGAATAATCCATTGAATAATCGTCTGTTATATTATCTAAACAGATTTTTGAATCCCCCGTATGTGTGAATGACTTATTGTAAGAGTTTACTAATTCATCTGTTCCAAAAGAATATATATCTAAATCTATATTTATTGTTCCGTTTGTTTCTTCTAAAGTTTCTTCATCATACATTGAAAAATCTAATAAAGTTTTTGAATAAGAAGAACAATCATCTATTAAGAATGGTGAAATTGTTTGATTATATTCATCTGTTTTAATAGAATAAGTCCCTGTAGAATTTGTTAATAAGAAAATCCAATAAAATGTTATATTTGTTTCTGTGCTTACACTTGGAACTAATATTTCTTCAGAGTATGTTCTTGTTGCACCATTTGAAGAACTCAAAGTATAATTTGTATTATTATAATTAATTAAAGCAGTAATTCCAGAGAAATCTGTGTTGTAAGTCATATTTATTGAAAATCTTTCTAATGCTCCCCCTAAAGTATTTTCATTATAGGTTATTTCATTTGCAAAGATGTTATAATCCCACTCAACCAAACTTGAATTAACATTTCCTATAGTATCATTTGAATAAATTGTTAAATTGTATAAATCTTGAACTAAAGGAAAATTAATACTTTCTAAAACTCCACTTGAACAATCTAAGTCTGAACTATTTGTTCCATTGTATTCATACCAACAACTATCTAAATTATCATCTGTAACTGTAAAGTTTATTGGGTGGTTTTCTTCTAAGTTTCCATAATCAAAAGTTCCATTACCTGAATTTATTTCTATTGTTGGTGCTATATTGTCTAATGTAAAAGTTATTACTTCATTAGCTATGTTTCCTCCACTATCATTTACATAAACAATTAATTCCAAAGCATCTAAAGTTGTTGTAATTGTAGTTTGATTTTGAACACCCGAAACTGCTCCATCTATTGTTGTATTTGTTCCATTGTAAGAATACCAAACATCTTCTAAATTATCATCAGTTGCTGTTGTGTTTAATAAAATCTTATCTCCCTCTGCATATAAGATTGTTTCATTTACACTTGCAGTTAAATCTGGTGCTCCTAAATCAACAGTTAAATAATAAACATCACTTTCATAAGTTTCATTATCATATCCAAATACTTTTATGCTCCAATTGTAATCTCCTTCTCCTAAAGTTTCGGTAAAATTATAAACTCCTTCAACACCTGAACTATTTGTTTGTTCAAGAACTCCATCAATATAAAGTGAAACATTTTGTATTTCTATTGAAAATACATCTGTAACATTTGCAGAGAAATCTATTGTTTCTTCGTTTGTTATTGTGTTGTTTTCAGGATTTAGAAGGGTTATGTTCATGTTTACTTGTTGATAACCCAAACCATCTCCATCATTATATAAATCTGTAACTTCTGAGCTTGTTAATGCTCTGTGCCAAATACCTATTTCATCAAGAGTCACTTCTGCATTAAAATGTGTTGGGTAGTCTGTTTCTCCTGCTCCAAAATATATTGGAAAATTATCACTTAAAGATGCGCTTGAAATTGTGACATCTTCCACAAATTCTCCATCTAAATATGCAGTTACAATAGTATCTGAGCCAGATTTTTCTACCACAACAACAGCATGATGCCAATTACCATCCAAAGCATCTGTTTCTACATTGTCTGTAAATTCATTTACGTTTGTTGAAATAAATTGCAGTCTGAAAATTCCATCGGCATTAAATCCTATCCCAATATTTCCTTGGTCATTTCCTGTTTTGTGAGAACTTAATTCCAACCACGCAGTAGGTTCTGTTCCTTTTCTCCACCAAGAGAAAGACATTGTTTCTCTTGTTTCTGTTGGAGTTGAAACATAATCATTACTCCCATCAAAATCAAAAGCATTCTCAATCTTTCCAGTTACTCCTCTTGTTGCTCCATTGTTTGTTCCGTTGTTACTTCCGTGACTATCTATAACATCTCCAGAAGTTTCATCTAATTTATAGTAACTAATTAAATCATTTTCTAAACTTGCTGTCCATTCTGCATGTTTTGTTAATCTTTTACTTCCTAAATTCCAAATACCATCAATATATTCTCCTTGTTTTGTTTCTACTTCAATACCAATTCTTCCAGATGTTGGAATATCTCTTGAGTTATAATCTCTCCATTCAGAGAAAGTATAAGTTTCTGTTCCCTCTTTTAAACATCTTGGTTCAGTTGTTTCATTTTTACTGTCTAAAGTTTTTGTAGAATTATCTATTTGTTCATATTCCAAACAAACATCTCTAACTCTTTCTTCTTCAAACCAATAAACAAACTTATAATCTTTATCAACATATTCTCCAGTTTTCATATTAATAAACTCAACATCTCCCAAACCATCTCTAATTAATTTTTTAAAATTAAAATCATAATACATCACAACTTGTTTTCCTACTCCAACTTCTAAAGTTTCAATCTCTCCTTTTTCATTTAGTTGGTGAGATTTTAATTCTAAACTTCCTTGTTCTTCTCCTAATCCCCACCAATTCTCAAAAGTAACTTTTCTCATATCTAATTTATCATAATCAGTAGATTTAGTCCAAGTTGTTGCACTAAGGTTACCTAAATTTACAATTAAAAGTAATGCTATAATGCTAAATAATATGTATTGTTTTTTCATCTGAGTTCTCCTTCGTTTCCTGTTCGGATTAAATTTATAAATAAGAATATTCCACCAATTACTGTTATGACCATTACTACTGTTGGTAAGTTTAATAAAATAGCATTAGATGCTGTAAAGTTTAATAGTTCTCCTCCAAATATTCCTGAATTTAACAATTCTTCATAAGCATTTGAAACTAAAGGAGAAAAGATTATTCCTAATAAAGATACAAGTAACCAAACAAAGAATAAAAATGGGTGCTTTCTTTCTAATGAACCAACAATAATTATTCCTATAGCTAAACTTAATATATAAGTAATTGCTACAATTCTTAATGCTTGTATTGATTCGTATGCTTGTCCCCATATTTGTTGAGATGCTAAGGTCATATTTACATATAAGTCACTTCCTGCATTTTTTTCATTTATTACTCCTACTTCTGTAAATACATCATTAAGTAAACCCATTGTATAGATTAATCCAGCAAATAAAACTACTGCTAAGAATGCTGTTATTATGAATGTAAAAATATTAAATGATGTTAATTCTCCTTTTTTGCTTTTCATTCTATAAATTGTGCCTCCTTTAAGATTTTCCATAATGGGTCATATCTTGTCATTGCTTTTGTGAATCTTCTTACAGATGCTTGTTCGTTGTTTACTTGTTTGTCCATATCATTTTTTATTCTTTCTAATGCTGTTTGTTTTATTTTTTCTATAAATTGGGGATCTACTTTTGCCATTTTAAATTTGTGGTTTTTTGTATCCATTATCTTGTTCTTAGACCTCTTACTAACATATCTTTAATTTTGTTATCTCTTATTGCGTTTGCTATTAATAAATAAACTAATAAAATAAATAAAGGTAATACTAAAGCAGTCAAAAAGAAGAATATAAATTGAAATATTTTACTTACAAAATTCATGTCTAAATAAGCATAAGTTATCATCCAAGAAAAATAAGAAATAAACAATCCAACCATATAAGCCAGACCTATACAAACAATTTTAAAATATTTCAAGTTACTTACTGCTAAAATGTATCCTGTCATTTGGTCTCTTTTATTTGAGATAGGTAACTTTATTCCTAAAATTAATAATCCAATAAATATTAATACAGAAAATACAAACATAAAAATATATAATGATGCTTTGCTTGTATTCATTTCTTTTCCTATTTTACTTACATCCAAACACTTACTTCCAACTTCTGTTGTTGAACCATCTGTGCAACTAATTCCTAAACAAGTTGTCCCTAAACTTGAGAAGTTTCCACTATTTATTGTTGAATAAAAAGTAGTCCCATCTTTTGTCATTTCTTGGTTAAGAATATTCTTTGAACCATTTGGAAACTTTATGTAAGTTGTATCACAAGCTGTTGCATTATTTGAACTTACGACTAATTCATAATTTGTTGATTGTTTATGTGAATCATAGGCACTTGTTAGACTAATTAAAAATATCCCCATTAGCAAAAATATTAATATTTTTTTGTTCATAGTGTTACCTCGTTCCTTTCATTACAATAATATCCCAATTCTTTATTCCAATTACAATTTTCTTTAAATTCATATTTGTAACTTAAGAACTCATCTGTTTCTTCTGTTGTTGTATTTGTGCAAGTTGTTTCA
>CAYYLH010000017.1:0-12992 GCA_964472575.1 Candidatus Woesearchaeota archaeon | reverse complement strand
GTAACTTAAGAACTCATCTGTTTCTTCTGTTGTTGTATTTGTGCAAGTTGTTTCATAAGTTGTTAAGTCTGTTTCATTTAATTTAGTGCAAGTATAATTTGTTTCAATGGTTGTTGTATTATAAACTTCTGTTTTCTCAACTGCTTCTTCATAAGTTTTTGAAATTTTATTTATTTCATAACAACTTCCATCCCATTTGTAACCTTCATTTTCACAGAGATACTTATTTTGTAGTTTATTTATTTTTTTATTTAATTTTAAGACTAATTCTTCGTATTCTGTGTTTTTAACCAAATTCCAAAATTCAGTTTTTGTGTAGTTTGTTCCTTCATAGACTATATAATTTACAGACCAGTTATTTTCTTTATTTATGTGTAGTCTTTTTTGTTTGTTTGGATATTCTACTGAACACCAATCATCTGAACATAAAAACATTGGTGACTTTGCTGTAAGAGTATCATAAAATATCTCTGAAGCATTTATATCTCCATCATTTAGTCCTCCTTGTGTATTTGAACCAAGAGATAATGCTCCTGAAATAATTGAATTTCCATTCACTTCTAATTTTTCACCTGGACTTATTGTTCCTATACCTACATTTCCACCCATTATTGCCATAGTGTTTGTTTGAGTTATATCCCAAGTTCCACTATCTAATCCAATTCCAACACTATTTTCGCCACGTGCTATTATACCTTCACCCATAGCTATTGAACGAGAACCTAATGCTCTTGTGTCATAACCCATTGCTGTTGAAGCATAACCTGATGTTCTTGCGTCATAACCCATTGCTGTTGCATAATTACCCATTGCTATTGTGTAACCACCCATTGCTGTTGAACCTATCCCTGATGCTTTTGTGGAACGACCCATAGATGTTGAATAAGAATTTGTTGCTTGTGTGTCAATTCCCATAGCTGTTGAATAATCTCCGCTTGCTTCTACATCTTCTCCAGCTGCAAAACTATAATCTCCTCTTGTTCCTGTTGTAGTTCCAAAAGTTCCTAAACCCGTAGTTGTTAAATCATTACTCTCTAAATCTACGTTTCCTTTAACTACTAAATCTCCTGTTCCTACTTCTTTAGGGTCTATGATTAGGTCTGTGCCATCATAGTAGATAGAAGCATCTTGTCCTGCTCCAAAAAGAAGTTTTTGGTTGTCTGACTGCCCCTCAAAATGACCACCTGAATTTTTAATAATCCATTTATTATTGTTATTTGTTCTAAATTGGAAATCGTGAGATGTAACCGAACCTGCCCACGCTGCCCCTTGTGACGTTGTACCCATTACAAATTCAATATCATTTGTTACATCACGCCCCATAAAATACGCTGCACCATCCCCTTGTACTGAAACCGTACGTCTTAATAAGTATCTCATTGTATCTGAGTTTCCGGGGGTAATACCATTTTCTGCAAACAACCCTAGGTATTCTGTATTTACATCAGACCCTGATATATGTAATTTTCCTAATGGACTATCTGTACCTATACCAACATTTCCATTAATATATAAATCATTACTCCCTAAATCTATATTTCCTGTAGCTCCAGTATAAGGAACATAAGAATCTAAATCACTTGATTCAGCATAATCAGTTGTATCAACACTAACAGTTCCATCTCCTCCACTTGTTTTCAAGAAACCATTATCAGTAAAGCTATGGAGTTTCAATCCATCGTCAGATAATATATTTACGCCATTCCCATCATAAGCATTAACATAGTTATAACCAGAAATAAAGCCAGCCCCCAATGATGAAGTCACCATAAACTCTCCATCATTCCAATAATTATTACCATCTATTTCTATTCCCAAATCAGGATAAATTCTTCCTTGAGTTCTAAAGTCATTACTACCTAAGTAAACACTTTGTGTAGCACCAGAATAAGGAACATAATCACCTAAATCACTACTATCTGCTTTTGTGTCTAATTCAGTATCCACTTCATCTTGAGTGTAAAATATACTTGTAAGCCAAGAATTTATTATACTTAATGTTCCTTCATTATTTTCAAATTGTGTAGAATTAATATTATCAAGACTTCCAACATTTGTATTCCAATATTCAGATTGATTTGAGGTTTCATTTATAACTATGTTTGAATAATTTATTGGAGCTTCATATTCAAAATTAATTTCTGTTCCTGTGTCTTGTGGAAGTGCTGATATAATATTCAAAGAAAGTGTGATAACTAAGGTTGCCAAAGTTAATACAATACTAAACTTTTTTTTTTGCATTAGTTCCCCCAAGTTGCAGGATTATACCAATGAACCTTACTTTTATTTTGATTGTATTGCGGAGTATAATTTGTGGGGGATACATTTTCACTTTGACTTACCAATCTTTGTTCTGCTAATCCTTTGTGTGTTTCCCCGCCTAATGCTCTACGATATGCACTTTCTATAATATCCAATACATCTAAAACAATAGAAGAAAAATTGTTTACTTTATATTCATTATCTATTCCATATTTTTCATAATTGTTATAAATTAATGCTCTTAATTCGTGTCCAATCATTTTTACTCTTTTTCTTATTTCTTCTATTGTATAATTTGAGAGGACTTTATTTTTATTTACTAAAAGATATATTTTTCTTAAAACATCATTTACACCTAACTCATTTAGAAATACCCTGTCTTTATTTGGATTTTGTATCCATTGTTCATTTCCATTTTCTATTTTTAATATATCACATCTTAATGAACGAGCAATTTCTACTAATTCTGGTGTAAAGTCTAATTCAAACTCAACCAAATTCTGTTTTTGTTCTTGATATTGAATCTGTTGATAAGCATTTGGGTTTGGTTGGTTTTTACTTTGTTCTTCTTTTAATGCTTGTTCGTATGCTTGGATTATTTCTTCATTTGATTTCATTTTACTAAGTTGCTTGCATCTTCTATTTGTTTAAAGATATTATTTAATTGGACATTTCCATAAGTATCAGGGATTGTTCTTCTTTCTGGAGACATTTGGTTTATTCTTTGTTGATAATTTACTCTTTGTAAAACTGCTTGTTCTCTTGGAGAAATCTCTGCTTGTCTTTTTGCTCTTGCTTTTGCTATGGCTAATCTTGCCCTTAATATTTTTCTATATTCATAAACTCCTATTGGTTGTCCTGTTTGTGGGTCTCTATATTTTACTGTTCCTTTTGGTCTTCCCCTCCCATTACTTTTCCCTTTTGAAGTAGTCTTCTTTCCATATAGACCTTTGCTTCCTCCAGCAATAGCACTAAAACTACTTCTTATTCCTGTTCCAATTTTTCCACTCACAGAAGTCTTATATTTTGCTAATTTTCTTTTTTGGTCTGATTGTTTTTTTAATCTTTCTAATTCAACTCTTAAACTTCTTTTTTTTATTCTTTTTCTATATTCTTTTAGTTCTTCATATTCTTTTGGAGATAAAACTTTTTCAGCAGATAAATAACTTGGTGTTCGTTTAGCCATATTGGTATACCCTGTTTACTCTTTATAAATATAACCTTACAAAAGTTATATGTTGATTATTTTGTTTAATTCTTTGGCATTCTTTCTTGCTTGTTGTATTGCCCTTTTTTCTTCTCTTGTCTGTAACAGAGCAGGAGTTCTTTGAATAAATGTTTTTGGTGTTGCAATCTTTTTTCCACGCTTTATTTTAAATTCTCTAAATTCTTGTGGTTCAGTTAATCCTAAATTAAGGTCTTGGAATACATCTCTCTTTTTTCCTGTCTTTCTTATTTTAAAAGTTCTTGCTAATGTTTTTCTTGTTTGCTCTTCACCCATTCTTAATGCTTTTGATTTTGTTAATCCTGTTCCAATTTCTCTAAACTTTCCGTATCTTTTTAATAAAACTTCAAATTCATCTTCTTGTTTTATCTTTTTTCTCTTTTTCTTTTTTCTTGTGTATATTCTTGGTCTCGGAGGAATGTCTATATCTGTTAATCTTATTGGTATTCTTGGAGGAGCTCTTCTTGTTGGAACTCTTGTTCTAATTGGTCTTCTTGGTTTTCTTGAAGGTCTCCTTACAATTTCAGGAGTTCTTATGTCTGGTCTAATAATTCTTGGAATGTTTGTATCTCTTATAACTTTTCTGGGTCTTGGAGTTCTTATAATTTCTGTTCGTGTATCTCTTATTGGAGTAAATCTTAAATCTGTTTGTTGTAATTGTCTTCTTAATTGTTTATCTTTTCTTTGGTCAATTAAATCCTCTTTAATTAAATCTTCTGTAAATCTTTGACGAGGTCTTATTTCAACTTTTTTATATTCTGCTCTTCTTGAAATGTCTATTGTTTTTATTAACTTGTCTATTTCTTTTTGAGAATAGTCTGGAAGAATTTTTGAAGTCTTTTCAGCAAAAGCAATATCTACTGGTTCTCCACTTATTATTGTTTTAATTCTCTTTTTTATTTTTAGTTCTGTTCCTTCTTTGGGTAAAACTCTTGCTATTTCTATTTCAGATGTTCCTATGTTTGGTTGGATAAATTCATCTCCTAATCTTCCAGTTTCTATTAAAACTTGTTTTTTCTTTCCAAAGAATGTTAATCTTTCTCCACTCAATAAATCTTTTATTGTTGCTGTTTTTGTTGTTGCATCAAAACCCATTCTACTTTTCCTTGCAAATGCAATTCCACTTTCATATTTAGAAGGGGTATAATAAAATAATTTAGGAGAACCAACATCAACACCACCTAATCTAATTATATCTCCTTTTCCTAATAAATCTGTTCCACCGTGTGTAGCAAAGAAATCTCCTTCTAAGAAAGCTAATTTTTGTTGTTGTTTTGATAAACCATAACCTCTTAATAAACTTGGACTTGTTGATAGGTCTGGTTGTCCTTTTATTTGTGCTATGTCTGTTGCTACTTTTAATCTTTTATCTGTAGGAAGGGGTCTTGTTTGTTGTAATATTTTACTTGTTAATCTTACTTCTGGTGGTAGTAGTTTTAATCCTTCTACTGTAGCAGGTTCAAAGTATCTTGCAAATCCTTCTTCTCCAAATGTAATTGGGTCTATGTCTGCTATTTGTTTTCCAGACTTCTTTTCATATACTTTATAAATATCAAATTCTCCTAATGGGCTATCTGTAATTCTCTTTTGTTTTACTTCAAATATATCTCCATATCTTTCTGTTAATTTACTTGCAAACTTTGCTGGGTCTTCTGACAGGATGTCTAAATCTTTAAATGGTCTTGCGTCTTTTATTAATGCTTGTTGAGCAAAACTTCCAGAAACTATTTGACCATCTTCTTTTGTTAAATCTAAAATTAATTTTTGTTGTTTGGTTGTTTTTGGTAAACTGAAATCATCTTTAAATGCTATGTCTTGGCTTAGTGATTTGAGGGGGTCTATTTTTCCTGTAAAAGAAACATCTCTCTTTGGGATAAATTCTACTCTAACTGGTTGAGTTTCTATGGTTTTTACTCCTGAAAGTGAATCCTTTATTTCATAAGATACTTTTCCGAAATCTACATCTGCAAATTCTATTCCAGTTACATCTGGTTTTGTTTTTACATAATCTTTAGATAATCTATAAGATGTTTTTTTGAATCCTTTATAAATATCTGGAGTTACTGCTCCAATGGCTAAAAAACCTAATGCTTTTTGTTCTGGTGTTTCTCCTGAATAAATTTGGTAAGCTCCAGCTCCGAATAATCCTGCTTTTGTTACACCCTTTACTACTCTTGAACTTGCACCATATCCTCCTATTAAAGCTAATTGAACTGCTAATTCTGTTTGGGATTGGGCTGGTAATTCTCCAGCTACCCCTAATCCAAATCCTAAACCGTATGCTTGTTCTCTTCCAAGTCCACTTGGCAAAGTTCTACTAAAACTTTTTACAGATTGTCCTGCTGAAAGTAAACCTTCTCTTATTCTTACATTTGCTCCAGAATAATAACCTGCAACATCTGCTATGTCCATAGCAGTATCAATTCCTATTGCAGATAATCCTGCTTTAGATACAAAACCTATTCCACTTGCTACTGCCTTTCCTCCTGTTATTGCTAAAGTAACATCTAAAGGAGTTATTGGAACTACCCCCCCACCATATTTTTCTCCAGCACCATATAAAATTTCTTGACCCTCTTTTTTAATAATTGTTGGTTTGTCTATTGTTTGTAATCCTAATAAATCATAAGTTTTTGGTTCACTTATTTTATCTAAGAAATCTTGTGGAGAACTTATTTTAAACCTTCTTTTAGATTCGGTTAAGGGTATTCTATTTTCTTCTGCGTATTTTTGTAAGTCTTCTATTGGTTCTCCTGTTTGTGGGTCAACATAAACTTTCATTGGTGTAGTCTTTACTTTTAAATCTCCAAAACTAACTTCTTGTTCTTTTTCAAAAGTTTCTCCTGTTTGTGGGTCAAGATATTTTTCTTGTGGTGTTACTCTTTTTAATCTTTCTACTTCTTTATTGTAATCTTTTATTCCTTCTCTTCCAAAAATTAATCCAGAATCTTTATCTTTGGCTGTTTGCCCAGTTTTAATATCTTGCATTGTTGCTGTTCTTACATAATCTTCTGGTGCTGAATCTGTGTATGAATAACCTAAATTTGTTGCAGGGTCTACAAAATATCCCCCTTCTCTAATTTTTTTTGCTGTTGTTTTTTCTGGTTTTGGTTCTGTTTTTCCTTCAACTCTATCCTTTAATGCTTTATCAAATTCTGCTTGGGAAGTTTTTGTTGGGCTTGAACTTCCTCCACCTCCACCACCTCTTGAACTTCCACTTCTTCTTGAGCTTCTTCCACCTCCACCACCCTTTAATGCAGTTCCATGTTTAGAGGGTCTTGTAGTATAATCAGATGCTTTTTTTCCAGTTTGTTTTACTACTGTTCCTTTTGAACCTTTTGATTCCTCTTTGGGTGTAATAAGTTTCTTTCCCCTATCTGGAACAGATGGCTTTGGCTTAAATACTTTTTTAATCTTATCCCAAAGACCCATTATTCAAATCCTCCAAATCTTTTTTTAGAACTAATCATTTTCTTTTTCTTAATAATTTAATTTCTTCTGCTTTAAGAAGTGGCTTTCTTATTTTTAATGGTAAACTCACTTTCTTATTTAAATCCTCTAAAAATATTAATTTCTTGTCTATTTTTATTGGTTTTATTTTCTTCTTCATAAAATATAGAAATAAGGATTGTTTATAAATATAACCTTACAAAAGTTATATCAATTTATTTTTATTGGTAATTTCATATCTCTTAAAATTAATTGGCTTAATAATTCCAAAGCCATTCTTCTAAATTCGCTTTGTGTTAACGAGACAATATTTTCTTTGTTGTATTTTTTAATGGCGGACTTCATATTATCTATGGTTCTTACATCTATTCTTACTGCACAAAGTGTTTTATTCATTTAAATTAAAACCTTTTTGGATACCTTCTTTAGTTATTATTATTGATTCTGTGTTTACTGAACCACAAGAACAAGTAAATTCTGTATCTGATTTTACTTTTGAAACCCCATAGACTAAAGGGTTAGAAATACATTCGTAACTTTCTGTTTGAGTAAAATAAATCAAATAAATACTAAGCCCAACTATAATTAAGATAAGTATCCAAAATGCTATGTTCTTTATTTTGTCATCCATTCTTTTTGTTTTTTATCTAATATTAATATTGCGATTGCTATTCCGTATACAACCACTCCTATGGAAAAAACTATTATCATCCATTTTATTCCATCTGCTATTCCTATAACTAAAAATAATAAAGAAATTAAAAATATTGGAACTGTTCCAAACCAAGCAAGTTTTTTAGGTATTCTCATTCCTTTTTCTCCTTTTTCTTTCTACCTGCTACTGCTCTCGCAATAACCAGATTACCTTCTGGAGAAGTTTTTAGGAAATAGATATACCCTTTTTCTCTTTTAATGTCGGTGTTTGCTATTTCTTCACTCATTTTCTTTAGTTTCTGTTTCTTCTTGAGAAGATATTTCTAAAACTGTTTGGTTTAGTTGATTTAGGCTGTCCGATATTTTTCTCATCTCCCTTAATAGATTCAGATTGAATACCTTTCTGTCTGCTAAACTGTTCAGGAAGTTTTCCTCCAATAACATTTTGTTCTGTTCTTCCAAGTTTGGTTTTAATTCCGTCTTTTCCTCTTGCTGTTTCCCAGAGGACTTGATAGGGGTTACATTTACCATTTGTTTCTAAATTCCTCCTTTCAAATTCTTTTTCTATGTTTTCAAATTTATTTAAGATGTCTTTTGGAATATTTTTTTCATACTCATTTTTCTTTTTTATTTTCTTAATTATTTTCATTGTTATAAAAGTTCCTAAACCAAGTAATAAAATAAATATTATTAATCCTATTATTATTTCTATCATGGTGATTGTAGTCCTGTTGAACTTCCAGTATTTGAAGCTAAATTATTTACTTGTTTTAATATTTCAGCCATTTGCTTATGATAGGTTGAAAGCTGTCCCATAGCAGAACTGAACTCTTTAAATATTAACCATAAGAATAATCCAGCAACTAAAACAAATGCTACACTAAAAACCCATGATTTATTTTTATCCCACCAATTTTCTTTTTCTCCACCAAGACTATCTATTTGTTTTTCTAATGAAGTATATTGCCCTCTCATTGAAGGATTTGTTGTTGTTACTTGAACTAATCCCCCATTTTTATCCATATAACTTAGGTCTCCATTTAACATTCCATTATACCAATATCCATCTGGCATTATGAAAAAATAATAATCTAATTTTCCTACTCTTCCTCCGTAAGCAATTTTCCAAGTTTTTAATTTCTTTAAATATAATATCTCAAATCCCCCTTTTCCTAATTTTACAACTTTTCCTACATCTCTTCCTGTTGCCTGCCAGTAACCATTTATTAATTCAAATGCTGTTATCCTCTTATTATAGATTTTTTTATCTTTATAATGTTTATAAGCCCACCAACCTCCAGCAACAAGTAATACAATAACTATTACCCAACCAACTATATTTAAAATTAAAGAAGTTGAGACTCCAGAAAAAGCTCCTGCTATTTTTTGGTTTACATCACCAACAACATCTACCATTTAATAACTCCCATTTTTTTCATTTTGTTTTAAATATTCTCCGAACTTTTTTATTATGGGGTAAAAACTTCTTGCTACCCATCCTAATATAAATGCGATAATTACATTAAACCAGTTCATTCTCTCTTTATTAGTTTATTTTCTGCTCTTAACCAAAGATACAAGAGAGCAACACAAACTACCAATAAAGCTCCTCCGATAAATAAAGATTCTATTGCTATCATTTTATCCTCCTAATATTTCAGATAATTTATTTGAAATTCCTTTTTTTTCTGGTTGATTTTTTATTTTCTCTTTTACTTCTTTACATTCTTTACAATTTGTAAAGGTATTTAAAACTAACTTAGAAATGTTCTTTTCCATTTGGCTTGGTTTATAATTAGGTATTCTTCTGACAGCATGAATTTCCATGTGGACTTCTTCTGCAAATTCTTTAAGATCCATTTTATATTGCACTAAAGAAACCGATTAAAAAATAGATAATATATAATAAAGCTTCTCCCCAAGCTACTATAACTGCTATCTTTAACCAGTTGTCTAAATCTTTAAATTTAATTTTCATTTTAATTCAAATATATTTAATTCTAATCCTCTAAATGCAATCAAAGGAACATCCTCTGCTTCTCTACTCTTAGATATAAATTTAATTGCATCTTTAAAAGAATCAAAAACATAATAATAATCTTCTCCTTTTTTGTTTATCCTTTCAGGATGACACCATACTCTAATTTCTGGAATGTCTAATTTCTTTTTGGATTGAAGTATATCTTCTGTTGCTGGAATTTTTATCATATTAATTCTTCCTCTTTATTTTCTGAAAAAAATTCAATAATCTTTTTTACTGCGTTTGGTTTATTTAAATTAAATTTTTTTCTTACTTTAGAAATAATTTCTTCCTCTTTTTCTGTAAAATCTATTTGTGTTAAACTCATTATAATAGTTATAATTATAATTAGTATTTAAATATATCTATTAATTTTAAAGTAGTAAAATGTTTTGTTACCATTATTTAATTAATAACAATATTTAAAAGTGGTATTAATATTTAGGATTATGGAATTAATGTATAAGGTGTTAATATTCTTGGGAATATATTTTGCTTTATTCTTAATCACAAGACTAATAGTTAAATTAGTAAGAAAACATAATAAAAATGAATATAAAAGCGAATACTATAATAGATAAATGTTCTAAGTGTAAAAAGGAAAGAAAGATTTATAATAAAGAAAATACTTTATGTAAATCTTGTTATAATCAAATTCATAGAGATAAAGAAAAACAAAAAGAATGCGTCAAAAGATGGAAAGAAAAAAATCCAAATTACTTTAAGGAGTATCATAAAAAATGAGTGAAATTGTAGGAATTGGTTTGAGTTGTTTGGCTTTATTATTAGTTGCCTACTTAATTAAAATAGGTTTAGAATTATATGGAAGAATTTGAATCAACAAACATTAACCTTAAATGGTTAGAAAATATTTATGAACAGTTGAAGTCTTTACAGAATTTAGAAAGAATGGCTACTGAAGGTTGTTCAAGTTTATCTGAATACTTAGAAATCCCTCCACATTTACAAGGGATTATTATTCCTAAAACAAGATATAAAAATATGAGATTTATTGCTTTAGAATTAAAGATGTTAATTAATAATTTAGTTCCAATATTAGAGGGAAAAGAAAAAACTTACAAAGAAAGGTTAGATAAGATAATTGAAAATATTGATGATGAAAAGTTATACTTAGAATATGGAAAACAAAATAATCAAAATTATATTAAAGTCAAAAACTTTCTAATATTAACTGTAAAATTATTAATAGAAATTAAATCAGAAATTATCGGAGATATGGGACATTTGCTTTATATTAAAGAAGGGGGAAAACCTAAATGGTAGATTTTGATGTGAAGGAAGAATCAGAATATTCAACTGATAATGGTCTGTCAATTAAACAAATAATTCTTAGGCATTTAAGAAAGATTGGAGACATATGTTGTCAAGAATTTACTGGGGGATGGTGGGAGAAAAAACCAATAAGAACTTCTAATGGTGTGATGTTTTCAGAATATTATCATGCTGATGTTAGAGAAGCATATTGTAATGCTATTGATTTTTTGATAGATATTATTTATCCTTTAGGAGATAAAGCCTTACAAGATTATATAGATGAAAATGAAAAGGTTGATGCTGAAATTTCAGATATAAAAGAAAAATTAAAGAGGAAGAAAATGACCTTTAGAGAAATTAATCAAATGTTTGAAAGAACAAATTTCTGGGAAGGGTCTGAATCTTATAACGAATGAGCTACTTTCAACCAATGGTTATCTATCGGAATCCTGAATCTAATAAAGAAAATAGTATTCTTAGGTATATTGGTAATCGTGTTCTTACTCGTAATGCTAATTTTCTTTGTGCAGTTGTGGGTGCTACTGGTGCAGGAAAAAGCTGGGCATCTCTTAAAATGGCAGAGGAATATGCAAGGATGTATGATATAGATTTTAACCCAGAGTATCATGTTATAAGTTCCTTGAAAGAATTGCTCCAATTAATAACTGCTGATGATGTGGACAAAAAAATAGGCTTTGGTAGTGTTATTGTTTTTGATGAACCCCAAGTTGAAGGTAATGCTCGTAACTGGCAAAGTGAAATGAACCAAGCACTTGGACAATTAATTTCTACTTTTAGAAATCAAAGGCTTGTTATCTTTTTTGCTACCCCCTATCTTGAAATGATAGACAAACAATCAAGAATTTTGTTTCATGGTGAGTTTAGAGTGTTAGGTTTTGATAAAAATACAAAGATAACTAAAATAAAACCCAGATTTTTGGAGTATAATAAAAAAAAGGGAGATTTTTATAGAAAAAGATTAATAATTCAGTTTGCAACAAAGGATAAACCTGTTATGACTACTCGTAAATTGAACTTTTGGCACCTGTCTGTTGCATCTAAGAAGACTATTGATGCTTATGAGCAAAAAAAGAAGAGATTTACAGACCATTTAAATAAAAAGCTATTAAATCAGCTTGAATTGAGCGAAAGACAAGCAGAGGGTAAGAATAAGTCTGATGAATTGTTTAAAGTTCAAGCCCTATTTGAGAAATATGGGGAGAATTATATAAGAATACTTGAAGAAATGCCTCATTTGAGTCCTTTTACTGTTGAAAAGTATGTTTTATTTGTTAAAAAGTCCAAAGGATTGATGAAAAAGAGGGGAAAACCCCCAAAATCCCAGTAAATTGTATATTTTTGGACAAAAAAACCCTTAATGCTGTGAGAGAAGCCCAACTGTTTAATTTAATTTACTTGCTTGAACATTTATCTGATTCTTTTCTGGAAAGTCCTATGGATTTAACTCTTTTTTGTTAGTTTGATATTGGTTTTGGACAAATAATCAATTAATTAGCTTAAAACTGGACAAATAAATAAAAAGTGTCAATTAAATAAACCAATTAATTAATTGGAAAAATAAATTATTTATTTGTCTGGAAAAATGATTTATTTGTCTGTATAATACGCAGACAAATAAATAAAATTAATTACTCAAATAAATAAACTTCTTTTTAAAAATTTAAAAAAATAAACTTCTTATATTATAACTCTTTTTTATTCCTTTTTAATTTTTAAACAAGTGTCTTAAAATTATAACCCTTTTTTTAATAGGATATTTTAAAGTTTTTGGGTGTTGTCTTTAATTAACCAATTTAAAGATTTAAACCCTTAAAAAATTTGTTACTTTAATTTTATACAATCTTTAAATATTGGTATTTCTTAACCGACGAGAAAATTTAAAGAGGGGTATTTGTCACTAAAACAAAATTGAAAAGGTTTAAATAGTGGTATTGCTTGTATATCTTGGAGGTTAAGAAATGACAGAAGTAAAACAAAAAGAAATGCATAATATCCGAATAGATGAGGTTGTGGATAAAGAAACAGGACAAAGTTGTGGTTACTTTGATGTAACTATAAACGGCGATTGTTGGAGTTGTAAAACTT
>CAYYLH010000016.1:9039-13268 GCA_964472575.1 Candidatus Woesearchaeota archaeon | reverse complement strand
ATAAGAAATATAGATAATTGTGATTTCTCTAGTCCTGAATTCTATTTAAAACAAGTAAAAGAAAAAATCATAAACACAATAAAGAATAATTCAAATGCAAAAATAATCATAGGAGGCTCAGCAGTTAACATCTCTCCAAAAAAAATTACAGAATATCTAGATGTAAAATATGGTATCTATGGAGAAGGAGAAGAAGCACTTAATACTCTAATAGAAAATATAATTAAAAACAAATCTCTAAATAAAACACCTGGAGCAATATATAAAGACAAAAAAGGAAATATCAAGGTAAATAAAGTAGCAAGAGTCAAAGACCTAGATAAAATCCTTCCTGCAATGCCTTACAAATGGATAGATGTAAAAAAATATCTAAATCTTGCATCAAGAATTAATATCCAAACAAAAAGAGGATGTTGTTTAAACTGTTCTTATTGTGTATATAATAAAATAGAAGGAGCTCAAATAAGATATCGTTCACCAAAATTAATAGCAGAAGAAATACACGATATAACTAAAAAAACTAAAATTAAGGATTTTGAATTCACAGATAGTGTCTTTAATGTGCCTATAGAACATGCTAAAAACATCTGTAAAGAAATAATAAAAAGAAAACTAAAAGCAAATCTCTCTACAATGGGTATTAATCCTTCTCAAGTAACTCCAGAACTAATTAAATTACTAGAAAAAGCAGGATTTAATGAAATCTCAATAACACCCGAATCAGCATCTAATAAAGTATTAAAAGGTTTAAATAAAAATTTTACAAAAAAACAAATTGAAAAAGCAGCAAAACTGCTAAGTAAATCAAAACTAAATGTAATATGGTATTTTATGTTTGGAGGACCAGGAGAAGATAAAAAAACAGTCAAAGAAACACTAGAATTTATAAAAAACAAAGTACCAAAACACCACCTAATTCTAGCAGTAGGAGCAATTAGAATATTTAATAGAACACAAATAGAAAAGCTAGCTTTAAAAGAAAACCAAATACAAGAACAAGCCACACTAGAACCTTGTTTTTATTATTCAAAATCAGCACATCCAGAATACATAAAAAAACAAATTCAATGGATGAGGAATAACCTTCCTAACTTTATAGCTTTAGAAGATAATAAAGTGCGTGGAATTCAAAGACTATTACTAAGAGTTGTAAAAACCTTTCAAGACATAATAAATAGCAACACACCTATATGGGTTTATCTTATTAAATTAAAAAAATTAAAATTAGCAATTAAACCAAAGCCTAAATAATCAATTAAAAATAAAATCAAATATATAACAAATGGAACAAATAATCAATATAGAACTAACTTCTTATTGTAATAGAAAATGTATTGTCTGCCCTCAAGGAAATACCCCTTGTAAGATTAAACATAAACACATGACTATGAAAACTTTTGATTTATTTTTAAAAAGAATAAAAAAATTCTATGAACAAGGAAATAAAATAAAAGAAATTATTAACTCTGGATATGGAGAATCAATTCTACATCCAAAATTAAAAGAAATATTTGAAAAATATCAAAAACTAAAAAAAGAACTATATAAAAAATATAAACACTACCCAAAAATTTCTATAGTAACAAATGGAAGTTTTACTAATAAAGAAAATCTAAATAAAATCCTTCCAGCAGTAGATATTGTTAAATTCTCATTTCCTACATCTAATCCTGAAAACTATGGATATATAATGTTAAGAAACAAATCTAAAGGCAAAGAAATTATAACTCAAACAATACAAAATCTAAAAACCTGTATGCAATATGCAAAACAAAAAAGAATAAAACAACTAAGAATACATATATCCCCTCCTCATAAACTAACATATAAAGATTTTGATAAAACAATTCAATTCCTTACAAAACTAGCAAATCAACAAAGATTAAACCATCTAAATATAGTAATCTTTCCAACAACATCAGATAGGGCAGGATTAATAAATTCAAAAAAAGACTTTGTAAACTCATTCTATAAAAAACAAATTAAAAAATACAAAAATAAAATACTAAATAATATAAAACTAAACTTTTTATCAGAATTAAAAGTCTTTTATCCCACTCCTTTTAAACTAATTAAAACATTCTTCTATAAATTTCCATGTATCTGGAAATCAGGAAGTTTATCAATAAACTCATCAGGAAACTATCGATTTTGTATTAATGATGCTGAAAACAATCAATTAATAGGAACTCTAAAAAATATCTCAATCAAACAAGCAACTAACTATTTGAAAAAATCAAACCTATCTAAAAATTGTATAAATTGTAATGAAAACCCATTAAATAAATCAAAACTAAAAGAACAAGAATTTTATAACAAGCTAGTAAAATTGAGAAAAAAGCTATACTAAATTACTAATCATAAAACCAATACTGAAACAACTCCAAAAACAAAAATACAAACTAAAAGCAATATAACAAACCAATTCAAAGGAATCTCATACTCTGGTTTTCTATCTCCTTTCTTTTTAGCCTTCTTCAACATTAACAAACTTAAAATTCCTGTTAAACCACCCCCTATAACCCCTGCTAAACCAAGAATAGTCACAAACCCTGCTAATTTAAAAAAATAAACTAGTAAATACAAAACCAAAGGCAAAACTGAAACAAAAAATCCAGAATACATATGCCTTACATTTAAATCATAAGTAAAAGAATCCTTTAACGAAAAAGATAAAACAAAATAACTAGTCAACATTGTAAAAATACCAAGAATAGTCACAACCCTTCCAAGAGATAAAGTAGCTACCTGTGGAACACCACTTCCTAACACACCTACAAAGACCAAACAAAACAAAATATATAATAGAGCAGGAATCAAACTTCCTAACATAATTGCCTTTTTAATCTTCTTCTCTTGTTTATCCATCTCAACCCTCACCTCTGGAATAGAGGTAAATCCAAGTAATGAAAATAAAACAATACCAAAAGGCAAAAACATATTAGAAAAACTAACAGGTTTTAAATTATCTAAACTAATACTTGGTAAAAAATAAACTCCAATTCCAATCACTAATAAAATTATAACTATTACACCATATGTCTCTATTCTTTTCAATTCCTTAATTCCCTTACTTAATAATAAGGTCATGATAATCCAAAAACCAATAGCAAAATAAATACTATAATTTAAACTACCTGTAAATAACTGAGATAAACTCTCTCCTTCACCAATTAAATAAGCAAGTAAAGCAGAATAAATACCAAACATCAAAGCAAAAAACATTAATCTCTTTCCCCACTTTCCTAAATACCTTTCAGCATAACCAGGAAGTTGATGTCTTTTCCTTGTTCTTAAACAAACCTCACCTAAACATAACTTAGTAAACATCATAACACCTAAAAGAATTACTAACCACATCAAACCAATTAAAAAACCAGACTTAGCAAAAACATAAGGCAAACCCAAAATTCCTGCTCCAATTACAGTTCCTGTCAAAGTAAATGTTCCTGCCCAGAATTTCCTATTCACCATCTTACAATTTCCTATTTACCATCTTTAAATATTATCTTTCCTTTTTATCAATCTTATTAATTTTATCAATCTTTTTTTCTCTAAACTTAATTACCATCAACATTATAAAAATAACAATAATAGTAACAATCACAGCTGAAATAATCTGGTAAATATACAAATTATTATTAATACCCATTCTATCTAAAATCTCGTTAATAACAGACTGAATTGCATCTCTCCAAATTAAAGCAACAATAAATCCAAAACTTGCAACAATAGGTCCTGTAATATCTCTTTTTATTAAATCCTCAATAGCATAAATCCTTTGTCTTAATCCATGCACCTCTTCCTCTTTTTTCATACCATTACAACCAAAATTCATTTTAAATAACTTTCTAAAAACCCTCAAACTTATAAACCTAAAAATCAGTAAAAAATTATGAATAAAGAAAATTTAGAATTAATAAAAGAACATCTTAATCTTGCACAAGACATAGCAGATAAAGAATCAAAAGATATACAAAATACTAAAGAGAATAAAGAAATTCAAGAAAAACTTAAAAAACTTCAATTTAATCTAGAAGAATCACAAGCACTAGTAGAAGAGCTTGTTGAATAGATTTTTAAATAATTCTTAACTCCTAATATTGGACTTGTAGTTTAATGGATAGAACATCTGGTTTCGGCCCAGATAATCGAGGTTCAATTCCTCGCAAGTCCGTACTTCAATTGTCACCAAGTCCGTACTTCAATTGTCACCAAGTCCGTACTTC
>CAYYLH010000016.1:0-8939 GCA_964472575.1 Candidatus Woesearchaeota archaeon | reverse complement strand
ACTTCCATTATCACCAAGTCCATTTCATATAAACAAAAAATTAACTAAATTTATAAAACATAAAAACCACTAATTAATATGGCAAAAGAACTAGGAGTAACAGCAGAAAAAGATGAATTCTCTGAATGGTTTACTCAAATAATGTTAAAAGCAGATTTAGCAGATTATACAAAGGTTTCTGGATGTATTGTATTTAAACCAACAGCCTGGGCAATATGGGAAAAAATAAGAGATTTAGTAGATAAAAGATTGAAAAAGATGGATGTTCAAAATGTAAACTTCCCATTATTCATCCCAGAATCACTTCTAAAAAAAGAACAAGAACATGTTAAAGGATTTACACCAGAAGTAGCATGGGTAACTCAAACAGGAGATACAAAACTAAGTGAAAAACTAGCAGTTCGTCCAACATCAGAAGCAATTATGTATGATTCTTATTCAAAATGGATACGTTCATGGAGAGACCTTCCTTTAAAATATAATCAATGGAGTAATGTAGTTAGATGGGAATTTAAACACCCTACACCATTTTTAAGAACAAGAGAGTTTATTTTTAATGAAGGCCATACAGTCTTCGCAACAAAAAAACAAGCTGAAAAAGAAAAAGACAAAATAATCAATATGTATAAAGATATTTTAGAGAATCACATGGCCTTACCAGGACTAGTCGGAAAAAAATCAGATAAAGAAAAATTTGCAGGTGCAGAATATACCTATTCAATAGAATATCTAATGCCAAGTGGAAAAGCAATTCAAGGTCCTGACTTTCATCATGATGGTCAAAACTTTGCAAAAGCATATAATATAAAATTTCTAGATAAACAAGAACAAGAAAAGTATGCTTGGCAAAATACCTGGGCAATATCTACAAGAATGTTAGGAGTTATGTTTGCAATACACTCTGATGATAAAGGGCTAGTAATCCCTCCTAAAATGGCCCCAAACCAAATAGTAATTGTTCCAATCCTTATCAAAGGTAAAGAAGAAAAAATACTAAAAAAAGCAGAAGAGATTGGAAAAAAATTAAAGAAATTTAACCCAATTATTGATTCAAGAGAAGAGTATAAACCAGGTTTCAAATTCAATGAATGGGAATTAAAAGGAATCCCTTTAAGGTTAGAAATAGGTCCAAAAGACATAGAGAAAAAACAAGTAATAATTGTAAGAAGAGACACTAGTGAAAAAATAACAGTAAAATTTTCAGATATAGAAAAAAGATTAAAAGAAATACTAGAAGAAATCCAAGACAATCTATTTAAAAAAGCTAAAGAAAACCTATATAATAACATTGAAGAATCAGATAAAATAGGTAAAGTAAAGGATTTAATTAAAAAGAAAAAAATAGTCCTAACACCCTTATGTAATTCTATAAAATGCGAAGACCAGTTAAAATCAGACTTAAATGGAGCAAAAGTACTAAACATTCCAGATAGTCAACCTACAAAAAAATCAAAATGTATAATCTGTAATAAAGATGCTAATTACTGGGCATATATCGGAAAATCATACTAAGATTTTTAAACCCAATCACACTAAAAAAACCATGAAACTAAAAAAATCAAAACCACTAGCAGATGTAAAAAAAGGTGATAAAGTAAAGATAGATGGAAAAGAGTATGAAGTAGATGCACACTTATTACTAATAGACCATGGAAAAACAAAAGAAATGGCTGTTGAATTAATAAATGATAAAAAAGAAGATGAAGACTATCAACTAAGATATTTTGTAAAAACTCCAGACAATATAAGAGTCTTTGAATTACATAATGAGTTTATGTACATGCCAAAAGAAGTAAAATCAATAGAATGGTGATAAAAACAAATCTAAAAGAATTTCTAAATAATATTACTAAATTTATCAATCCTAATCAAAAACCCTATCTAATAGCTATTACAGGAGGAAGTGGTTCTGGAAAAACTTACATAGCTAAATTAATCCAAGAGAAATTAAATAAAAATAATCAAAATACAACCTTAATCTCATTAGATGACTACTACAAAACAAAACCAAAAGAAATACTAGAAAAAGATTATGATTTTGACAATCCAAAAGCACTAGATTTAAAATTACTAAATAAACACTTAAAAGAATTACACCAAAATAAAACAATCAAAAAACCTTTATATGATTTTAAAACATCCTCAAGAAAAGGATATGAAAACCTCTCTCCATCAGAGATAATTATCATAGAAGGATTATTCTCTTTAAATCAATTTTTCTTAGATGAAATTGATTTGAAAATATACATTCATGTAGATGAAGACATAATGTTACAAAGAAGAATTAAAAGAGACATAGAACATAGAGGACAAAAAAAAGAAGACATAATAAATCAATGGAAAAATTTTGTATATCCAGCATTTGAAACATACATCCAACCTCAAATAAAAAATGCAGATATAATAATTGAAAATAACTAAAAATCAACTAACTTCTTAAACTTCCTGACTTAATCTTCTTACACTTAAAAAAATCCTGAGAAAAATTCTTAGCAAGATTAAAATCAAAATCCTTACAAGAAAAAATATTAACAAACCCTGTCTTACCTGTTTCAAAAGTATGAATTACAATACTACTTGTCTTAATAAACTGCATAGCAGAAATCCCACCTCTTAACTTTTTAATCTTATTATGACTATCTTTCCACAAAACAATCTTCCCATGTTTTCTCATTTTAATTATCTTACATAACTTATCAACATAATCACTAATATTCTTTTTACTAAAATCAATCCCACATCCAAACATATCTAAAACAAGTTCATATCTTTTTATCATAAAAACACTTAGCAACAATTAATGGAAATAAAATCGTAGCATCTCCATAAACTTTAATTTTTTCAGCCTCTTTTCTAATCTTTCCCCAAGTAACAGCCTCTGAAGGTAATGCTCCTGCATCACTACCATCAAACTCTTGAGCATTATTAATATAAACTGCATAGTCTGCACCATCTCTAAACATATTAGCATTACAAATATGGTGTTTAACAACCCCAGAACCAAGAATAATAATTCCTGTTTTCTTTTTTCCAATAGTAGAATTATTCATTTCAACAATATCATCACTAACATCTATTTTAAAATCAAGGTTTTTAGATTTAAAAAAATAAACCTGGTCACCAATAGCCCCATCTGTAATAGCAGGACAAAAAACTGGAATCTTATTTTTCCAAGCCCAATAATAAATACTCTCCTCATTAGCTATTTTTTCTCCTAACTTCCAAATTAACTCTTTTACACTAATTATCTTACCTGTCTCTTTTTGCTTCTCAAGAATTTCATTAAATATTGGTTGAAGAAAATCTTCAAATTCACAATATCTTGAATTTGGAACAAAAATATTTCCAATTCTATTAATACCTTTATCCCGCATATTACTCCCATCAACACTAAAATCTCCAATCTTAAAATCTCCTAAACACTTAATAAAGTCCTCTTCAATACCTCCAGTAGTTGTAACAATCACATCTATCATCTTATGTTTTACTAAATATCTAAATACATCTCTTAATCCAGAAGAAACCATATTAGAGGTATATCCTAAATAAATAAATGCTTTATTCTTTCTCATTTTATTAATAATTTCTATAGCCTTAGACAAATGAGTAGCCTGAAATCCAGTACTAGCAAAGCTATCAATTATCTTACTAAAATCAACACCCTTATCAAAATCATATCCTTTAACACTAGTTCCATCTACTTCTTCACTCTTTCTTAAAATATTTTTTCTTGCTATTTTTTCTTTATCCATTTTATTTTAACAACTTCATTTTAATATAACTATAATTTACTCAACAATTAAAAAATCTAATATAAAAATAAAACAAAGTATCAACTACACAATTACATTATAGGTATTGGTATAGCTAATACATTACTCATATAAAATCAAGAAAATCACCATTTAAAAGATTAACTATAATACTTCTTCTTCAATCAACTGCTTAAACTCATCCAACCTGTCTAATGGAACCGAAGCACCACAAGCCTCCTCATGCCCACCCCCACTAACCTCTGGCATCTTATCCATCACTGCTTCTAAAACCTTTTTAGCCTTCTTTCCACGAATAGAAATATTAACCTTATCATATCTCTTATAAGCAACAACAATAAACTTCTTTTTATTCTTAAAATACAACTCATTAGCTATTTCAGAGCTAATACTCATATCACCTGAATAAGAAAACCACACTAAATTCTCTCCTTCTTCTTTAGTCTTACTTAACAATCTCTGATAAATCTTATTAATCTCATTATATCTTTTATGAAAACTCTTTGTCTTAGAATTCTCTTCAAAAACATCATACAATCCATTAGCTTTTAACAAATACTTCATCATTCTAACCACATTAGTAGTTGTATCTTTTAGACCAAAATTCAATACTCTAACTGCCTTTCCAACCTCTGTCATAAACATTGCATCAAAAGCACTTAATTTAGAACTAAATAATTCTGGATTCTCTTTTTCAAACTCCTGAGCAAAATCAGGCATATAAACATCTCCAATACATCCAATCATTCCTAACCACATATCTTTTTTATTATCAAAAACCCTATAACATAAATAAGTAGTTGGTTCTGCACTAGGATATGAATTAAAATACTCAACACTATCTAAAACCTCTTTCTCTACTTGCACATCATGATGGTCAATCCACACAATCCTAATTCCTTTTTCTAATACACCCTGAATAAACTCCTTACTAACTCTTGGTTTATCTAGAATAAAAACAACATCAGGATTTAACTCATCTACTTTTCTTAAATAACTCTTATTCAAATCAGGAAAAGACTTAACAGCTACTCCTTTTCCAGTATTAATAGCCCTAGCTAAAATCAAATAACTACACAAACCATCTACATCATTATCAAAAAAGAACAATGGATTCTGGCTCTCTTCTAAATAACTCTTAATCTTATCTAATTCATTCTTAGTTAACATACTAAACTAAAACATCTATAAAACTATATAAACATTTTTAAATCAAAACTAACTAATACTAACATGAATAAGTGGTTAGAAATATTACTAGGATTAATCTTGCTAATCCTACCTATACTAGCTTGGGTATACAACTATGTAGGTTTTGGAACAGCAGCACTAGAATTCCTTAAAGGCGGTTTAGTATGGTTCTTTATCATGCTTGGCTTAATGTTCTTACTTTTAGGAATAAGCGATTTAAAAGAGTAATCTAGTAATTAATTATAGAATTATGTTTTATCTAATTACTATTCTATCAAAAAACCATACAAATTAATTTATACTTCTAATCTATATACACTAATGGAACCTCTTTGTATAAAATGTAAAGGTAAAGGCTTATGTGGAAGGCCATGTAAAATACAAGCAAGATTTGCATCTAAAATGCCTAAAATCAAAACACACTTCTCAGGCTCTACTCCTCCTGAAATCTTTGTAGGACGAGCTAACTATCCTAATGTATTCTCAGGAATCCTCTCTCCTAATGAAAAAGGAGATACACAACAAATGTCTTCTCCTGAACTATGGATTAAAAACAATCTACCAATAGATAAAATACTAGAATTACGAGGCTCTCTAATCTATGCACGTTCTATCACAAATATAAAAACAACTAATAAAATCAAACAACTAACACAAGAACTAGCTCTCTCCCATAAACCAGTATCAACAGAAATCCATCTAACTAAAAAACCAACATTCCAATTCCATCCATCTAAAATATTCTCAATTATGACAAATCCAGCACCACTAAAATCAGTAAAACTAGAAGAAAATCCAAAAGTCCATCAAAAAGTAGATTACTTAGTTTCAGACTATGATGTAAAATCAACAACAGCTTTAAAAGAACTATATAAATCAAAAATCAAAACATCACACTTACAAAAATTACTATCAGCAGGCTTACTAGGAATAAAATCAAATAGAAAAATGGTTCCAACTAGATGGTCAATAACAGCAGTAGATGACACACTAGGAAAACAACTCTTAGAAAAAATAAAACACTATCAAGAACTAACACACATAGAACTATTTCATCATACTTATAATGGAAACCACTTTGAAGTCTTATTACTTCCTAACTCATTCTCATTTGAAGTAATAGAAGTCTCTGTAAAAGGCAATCTCTGGGGAGGTGAAGATAAAGATTATTTTTCACAAGATTATGAATCTATCTTTGGAAGAAAAACCTATGCATCAAATGTAGTAGGTGCTTACTACACAGACAGACTAGCTTGTCTAGAATACCTAGAAAAAATAAAAAAACAAGCAACAATACTAGTAATGCATGAAGAATGGCCAGAATACTATGCACCCTTAGGAGTAGGAATAATAAGAGAATCTCTAAGAAAAATGTTCCAAACATCTCAACCAGAAAAACCTCAAACAATCCAACAAGCATTCCAGTTCATCAAGGATAGAGCAAGAATCTCAATAAATGAATATCAATCTCGTTCATATCTACTAAATAACTATGGAAAACAAAAATCACTATCTAGTTTTATATAAAAATCAACCAACCAAACCAATCAATAGACCTTCAATAATAGCAGCTATAACTAATAAAGGAAAAATAACAAAAAAGAAAAATCTTAAACTCTTAAAAAACAACTCTTTCATTTGTTTTCTTTTTGATTTAAAAATCTCAATACCTAATCTAAATCCAATTCCAATAGATAAAATAATAGCAGGTAATTCAAAAATACCATGAGGTAACAACCTCCATAAAATCAACCAACCAGAAGCCTCTACACTATATCTAGCTACAAAACCAATCAAATAACCATTACTAATAGCTGCAAATAAAGGAAATAAACCCAAACCTAAACCAAGAACCATAGCAAAAAAACTACTTCTAATATTGTTGAAAAAGATGAACCAAATCAATTCTAGAGTAGTATAATCTTCTAATCTTAAACTCAACTCCTTAATAAAATCAAATATAGCTTGTTCAAAAAATATAGGAAATAAAAATCCAACTAAACCAAATAAAACAAACACACTAACAGCCATAATTAAATAGTTCTTACTATCTTTAAAAAATTCCCATGCTTCTTTATAGTATTTTTTTATTTTCATTTGATTAAAGATATTTATCACTAAATTTATGCCAAATAACATGTCCTTCAAACTTTTGATTTAATCTCCATACCATCCCTAAATTAAATATCAAAAGAGATATTATAATACTTTCTATTGACCAGCTTCCACTTAATAACCTTCATTATGAAAAAAACAATAATTTAATCAAATATAAACTTAATAATATCATCAACATAACAATAATAACATTAAGCCAATTTACACTCTTTTTCATATAATTAATTATAAATCTAAATTAATAAATCTAACTAAACTGTCTAGAAATCATAGCAGCCTTTCTAGGATATTTATTTTTTAAATAAAAACCATAACCAACACCTACAATTAAACCACCTAAATGAGCAGTATTACCAACAGGAATCCCTAGTGAAAAAGATAAAACCCATAAAACCCCTAATAAGAATATCATAGCTATCCACATAGGCATAGGAATAACAAAGAATAATAACACTTTTAATCTAGGAGTTAAAACAGCTAATAAACCACCAATACCAAAAATAGCACCAGAAGCACCAACAGCAAAAGCCATAGGACTTCCAAATATCAAACTACCTATCTCACTCCCTCCAAAAAATCCAGCTAAAACAACAAATAAAATACCTGCAAATAAACCAGAAACAAGATATAATCCTAAATACCTCTTCTTTCCAATCAACTTCTCAACAAACCCTCCAATAAATAATAATGAAACCATATTCACAAACAAATGTCCAATACCTGCATGCATAAACATACTAGTGATAAAAGTCCATACAAATTTCCCTTGAAAAATATTAGCAGGCTGTAATGCAATCCATTCCACTACCTTGCCCTCTCCATAAAATCCAGCTAAAACTAAAAACACTAAAAACACAGCTACATTAACAATAATAATCCATCCTGTATAGCTGTTCAAAAATCCTCTTCTCATAAAAAATTAAACAAAACCTGATTTAAATAATTACTTCTTTTTCCTTGAAGACTTCTTCTTTCTAGTCTTTTTACTCTTCTTTGTTGTCTTCTTTTTACTCTTCTTTGTCCTAGGTTTTTTCTTTTTACTCTTCTTCTTTGATTTCTTTTTAATCTTTCCAAGCAACTTCTTCATCTTACCTGTCTTTTTCTTCTTTTTCTTTTTTGTTTTCTTCTTACCCTTCTTTTTAGCTACCTGTCTCTTCTTTCTTTTTGCTTTTCTTTCAGCTTTCTTTTCTCTTTCTTCTTTTCTTATCTTTCTCTTTCTCTTTTTGTCTTTCTTTTCTCTTACCTCTTCTAATTCTGTTTCAACAGATTTCAAATCTCTTTCTTTCTTTTGAATCAAAGCCTCTATCTCTTTAATATGTGGTTGATTATTAGATAATTCATAAACATCTGCACACTCTTCACATGTAAAATCTTCTGCTAAAGCTTTTTCTTCACCAACCTCAATATCACAAGATTTACAAATATAATACCTCTTATTATTCCTACTATTTAACTGCTCATTTAATCCTTCAATCTTATTTTTTAAAATCTCTTGTAATTTAACCAAACACTTTTCAGTATCTAAAGTCCAAAAATAAATATACCATCCTTTTCTTTTATCTTTCTTTCTAATAAAACTAACAAGCCCTTCTCCTGAAAGCTTATATAAAATATTTCTAACCTGATTAATTGTTAATTCCATCTTTTTAGCAATAAGAAATTCATTAACATTTTTTTTACATAAAAGATGGTAACCATTCTAATAAAAGTCGGTTCTTGTTATATCTCAAATAATTCATTAAGAAAGGTTTTTTGCAATAGGGTTTTTAAAAGACCTCCCTTAAATACCTTTTGCTTTTTAACTTATTTTAAACCATAAATTTTTAGACCCTTTAGAACATAGACAGTCTTTAAATG
>CAYYLH010000015.1:0-13340 GCA_964472575.1 Candidatus Woesearchaeota archaeon | reverse complement strand
CAAGACATGTTCTCAGACTTCTTTCCAACATTGTCACCTTTAAGTCCAGAAGCTGCAATAAATACAGTGTCATCAGCTGGAAAACCTGCCTGCTTTAGTATAGCAGAAACATCTTCCTTAACTTTGTTATACTTGTCTTCAGCATAGTCAACAACATCCATCTTGTTAACAATCACAGCCAAATTCTTAACACCCATAGTTCTTAACAACCATACATGCTCTTTTGTCTGTGGCTGAACTCCACCATCTGCTGCTACAACTAAAAAAGCTGCATCAGCTTGTGAAGCACCAGTAATCATATTCTTAACAAAGTCCTTGTGACCAGGTGCATCGATAATAGTAATCTCGAATTTTTGAGTTAATATCTTCTTATAAGCTAAGTCAATAGTAACTCCTCTTTCTCTCTCTTCCTTTATGTTATCCATAAAGTAAGCAAATTCAAATCCTTGTTTACCATTCTTTGCTGCTTCTTCCCTAAGCTTTGCTATCTCTTGATCCTTGATCATACCAGACTGGAAAAACAACTGACCGATAGTCGTTGATTTTCCGTGGTCTACATGACCAACGAATACAACATTCATTGTTGGTTTTTCTTTTGCCATTATTTTTCTTATTTTAATTTAGTTAGTATCATCCCTTATGGGATAAGTATGAAAGCTAATATTGACTTATAAATCTTATGATTACTGATTTTCAGCTAATCCCTTTCTATCTCTAATTTGTTGAATAGTTTTAGCCTGAAATTCATTAGGCATCTTTTTAAAATTCTGATCAACTAAACTAGATATACCTCTTCCTTCTGTAGCACTTCTTAATTCAGAACTCCACCCAATCATCTCAGGAACAGGAATCTCTGCTTTAATAGTTACACTAGCACCTTCTTGAGAAACATCAACCAAATTACCTCTCTTAGTAGAAACTAAAGAAGTAATACCTCCCATAAACTCATTAGGAGCTTCAATCTGATGAATCTGAACAGGTTCGAATAAAGTAGGAGATGCACTCTTAAATGCCTCTTGAATAGACTCTCTAATAGCAGGATAAACCTGAGCAGGACCTCTATGAATAGCATCTTCATGTAATTTCATATCAACCACAGAAACCTTTAATTTAATACAAGGCTCTCTTGCTAAAGGACCTTGTTTCATAACCTGTTCAAAAGAATCTAATATTAATTCAATAACCTCTCCAATCTGTACAATACCTTTAGTTCTATCTAAAAATACATTACCCATAAAAATATCTCTATACTGTCTTGCTTCATCATTACTTACACCTAAACTAGTTAGAGTTTCAAATAGTGATTTATCCTTTTTCTTAACTCTTCCTTCTGGTAAATCTCCATTTTCAATTGCTTTAACAATATTATCTTCTAAAGGTTCAACAGTTAAAAAGAATGAATTATGCTTATTAGGACTTCTTCCTTCTGTAGATGGAGATGCCTTAACAACACTCTCTCTAAATACAACAATAGGAGGAGATGTCTCTACTTCTAATCCTTTTTCAGACCTAATTCTATTTTCAATAATTTCTAAGTGTAATTCACCCATACCAGAAATTAAAGACTCTCCTGTCTCTTCATTAATCTCTACTTGAATAGAAGGGTCTTCTTTAGATACTTGTCTTAAAATTTCAATTAACTTAGGTAAGTCAGCTGTCTTTTTAGCAGATATAGATTTAGTAACTACAGGGTCGAATAAGTGTTTAATAGCTTCAAATGGAACCATCTCTTCTTTAGATACAGTCTCACCAGCTATAACATTTTTTAATCCAACAATACCAACAATATTTCCAGCTACAACTTCATCCATCTGAATTCTCTGAGCACCCTTGTAAATAGATACTTGTTGAGCTCTTGCTTTAGTCTTAGCTAGATTTAAATAAACCTCATCACCAGTCTTAATAGTTCCTGAAAATAATCTACCAGCAGCTACTTCACCAGCATGTTTATCCATTACAATCTTAATAGGAACAAAAACAGGACTGCCATTTTCATTACAATTAATTAAATCCTTTCCAATCTCAGAATCATCTTCACCATGCCAAATCTTAGGAATTCTATATGCTTGAGCATCCTTAGGATTAGGATGGTTTCTAATTACCATATTTAATACAACCTCATGTAAAGGAGCTTTTTTAGCTAGTGCTTTATAAGATTCATCATCATTTTGATAAGCTTCTATAACCTCTTTAAAAGAAATTCCTTTCTCCTTCATATAAGGAACACTTAAAGCCCAATTATGAAATGCAGAACCAAAAGCAACACTTCCATCATTAACACTTACTTGCCATTTTTGTTTATATCCTTCCTCTGCAATCTTAACAATCAACTTATTTACTTCATTAATAATCTTAACAAATCTCTCTTGCATCTGTTCAGGAGTAAGCTTAACCTCTCTAATCAATCTATCCACCTTATTAATAAATAAAACAGGCTTAACTCTTTCTTTTAAAGCTTGTCTTAATACTGTTTCAGTCTGAGGCATAATACCTTCAGAAGCACAACATAATACAACCGCACCATCAACAGCCCTCATAGCTCTAGTAACATCTCCACCAAAATCAACATGTCCTGGTGTATCAATCAAATTAATTAGATAGTCTTCATCTTGAAACTTATGAACCATTGATACAGAAGCAGAGTCAATAGTAATACCTCTTGATGCTTCATCCTCGTGAAAATCTAAAGTTCTTGCTTTTCCTGCTAAATCTTCTGACATCATACCAGCACCAGCAAGTAAGTTATCTGAAAAGGTTGTTTTACCATGATCAATATGTGCAGCAATAGCTATATTTCTAATCTTTTCAGGATTTCTTTGCAATTTCTTTACCTTTTGTGTTGTATCATCTACCATTTTATTATTTGTTAAATGTCAGCTTGAAAATCTTGATTTACTTCTGCCATTTTTTCTTTTTATATTTATAATTTAATATTATATTTTTTGATTTTTAAATCTTATCTAAAAAATTTAATTTATCTTGCTGCATCAGCCTGTTTTTCTAATTCAGTCTTCTTTTTTATTGCAAAACTCTCAGGAGATTTATCAGCAGCTAATATTATTTCATTAGCTAAAGCACTCTCAATACTAGTTTTACTTCTAAAAGCTTTATCATAAGAACCATGAACAAAATATCTTAATACAAGATTTAATCTTCTAATTGGACTAGTATCAACAGCTTGAGGATATCTAGCACCACCATATTCAATAGAAGTAACTTCATCCTTAGGACATCCATTTTCAATTGCTTTAACCAAAACCTGAACAGGATTCATTTTCTTTTTCTCTTCAATAATCTTTAAAGCTTCTAATACAATTCTTGCCTTCTTTTCATACTTACCAGATGCCCAAGGAGTCATAATCTTATGTTTCTTTCCTCTACTACCTGGAACTTGTAATAATCTAATTAATCTCTCAACAACATTAACCTTAATCTTTCCAAACTCTTTAGTATCTCTTCCATGTGACTTAGGAATAAGCTTAGCATCTAAATTAACAACTCTTTTTAATCCAGGGTCTTCAATACCAACCTCATCCATATCATATAAATCAAATAATTTAAATCTCATCTTCTACCCTTCTCAATCTTACCTTGCCATAATCTATGCAATGGTTGATCATTTACTTTAATAACTTGAAATCTAACACCTGACAAATCACCTTTAGTCCTTCCTTGCTTTCCACCAATTCTTTCAATTAAAACTTCATCATGTTCATCTACAAACTTCTGAGCAAGATTACCAGGAATAAAACATGTAACTTGTTTACCATTTTTAATCAACTGAACCCTGCAACACTTTCTCATAGCAGAGTTAGGCTGCTTAGCTTCTTTTTGAACCTTTTCAATTACAATTCCTTTAGCTTGAGAACTTCTTCCTAATGGGTCAAACTTTAGAGTAATACCTAGCTCTTTCTTTTTATAGACTTTATTATTCATCTTTTCTTTCTTTCTCTTCTTTTTCAACTTTCTTGCATTCATCAATCCCATAGTATTATTATATTCAAAATAGGGTTTTTAAACCTTGTCCATCAAGGTTTAAATTGAAAATTTATTTGATTTTTAAACTTTAGTATAAAGTTTAATATGAAGTAGTTTAGCTACTGATTTTTAAATCTTAGTATAAGATTTAAATTAAAAAAATCAACTAAAGAATCTTCAACTTACTAATATTACTAAAAGTCTTTTTTAAAATATCTTCTAACTCTTGCTCTCTAACCCTATTCCTTCCAATCAAAGCAGCCTTATACTGTCTACCAGCTGTAAGAATAACAACCCCATCCTTAACCTCAATCTTATTAAAATCAACAGGGTCAACAATCTCCTTAACAAACTCTTCAATACTCTCAATACCCTCAGGCTTTTTAACAACCTTAATCTTCTTTCTTAAAATCTCAGACAGCTTCTTCATATTAACACCATTCTTACCAACAGCTCTAAAAACCTGAGAAGAAGGAACAGCAAAAATAATAGTATTATTATAAACAAAACAACTAGTAGTAGAAACCCTACAAACCTTTTCAAACAAATTAATATACCTCATCACCTGCATATCTATTGTATTATTCATTTTAAAAGAAAAGTCTCACACTGAAAATCTAGATTTAATTCCTTAGCAATCTCTTGTTTACTCTTTAAAAAATCTGGTTCCATGCCTAATTCATTTAATCTATCTAGAATATCCTGTCTAACATCTTTAGCAACAAACACTTTCATTTTTTTCTTAGGTTTGAAATTCTTCAAAGTCTGTTTAAAACCAAAACAAACACTTCCTTTTTCAATCCCATCTCTAACATCTTTTAAACTCATATTATAATTGTTTAGAACTTCTTATTTAAATCTATTCCTTTTTATCTTTCTTTTTAGAATCTTTCTGCTCAGCTAAAGGACCTGTAACCTTAACTAGTAATCCAGGTAATCCAGTTCCAACAGGAACAGGCTGATTAATAATTATATTCTCAATAACACTAGCTAACTTATCTCTCTTCCCTGTTCTAGTAGCCTTAATAAACTGCTTAATAGGAGTTTCAAAACTAGCTCTTGCTAAAATAGAACTCTTATCAGAAATAATTCCCATTCTAGTTATACCTTTAACAACTCCAGAAGCAGTCATAGCATCTGAAATTAACATTAAATGTCTTCTATCAATATCTAAACCTTGAGAAGTTATAACCTTTTGAATCTCATTCATAATAACTTTTCTAGCTGCTTCAACACCCAACACCTTACAAACCTCATGCAAGTCATTAGAAATTGTTTTAGAAGAATCAACACCATCAAACTCTAAAATCTTCTTCAAATTAGTTCCAGCAGTTAAGATAACATAATCTCTATCCCTCTTAACAACTAAAATCTGTTCAATATCTTTGATACCTGATAGAATTGTATCTTTAATCTTTTCTTTTAATTTGTAAATCTCTTTAAATGATTTATCTCCCATTTCAATTATCAATCCATTACCCCTCTTCTTAACCTTATGTCCTTTATCAGAAATAACGTCGATAACCTTATCAATCTTAACATGAGCACTCTTTAATGAATCTTCATCTACTTCAATCTCAATCTTTTTATCTCCAAAATTAATTCCAATCTCAGACATTACATCTTTTAGTTTAACTTCTTTAATCTTTTCAGCTAAAATCTTAGAATCTTTTTCATTATTATGTTTACTATCTAAATAAATTTCCATAGCAGGAGTAGAAGGCTTCTTTCTAGCATCTAAAATCTCAATTAATCTAGGTAGACCCTGAGTAATCTGCATTTCAGCTACACCAGCAGAGTGGAATACATTCAATGCCATCTGAGTAGAAGGCTCACCAAAAGACTGAGCAGTTAGAATACCAATAGCTTCTCCAGGATTAACCTTAGCATTCATATGAGCCCTAGTAATATCAACACCATCTCCACCATAAATAAATTGAACAACATTCTTACTACCATCTCTAACAGTTCCATCATACTCAACTCTCATATCTTGTAATGCATTAGCTAATCTTCTATATAAATAACCAGACTTAGGAGTTCTTAAAGCAGTATCCATAAGCCCATCTCTTCCTGTAATAGCTCCAAAGAAGAACTCTTCAGGTTTTAATCCTTTAATAAAAGAATTGTAAATAAATCCTTTAGCTTTAGGAGATAAATCTCCTTTCTTAAAACAACTCAAAGTTCTATTAGTATAACCAAAATCAATTCTCATTCCATTCAAAGCTTGCTGTCCAACACTACACGCAATCTGAGTAATATTTAAGATATTACCACCTACACCAGAATTAATCATCTTAGCAACTAGATTATCCTTAGGCAACTCATCCTTAACAACCCTACCAATACTAGTTCTAATATTATTTAGTATCTGTAAAATCTTAATCTCTCTTGTCTCTTCAATACTCTTACCAGGAATAGCTTCTAAAGAATCATTATAAAACTGTTCAATAACCTCTTGTGTCTTTTTCTCTCCATCCTTAATAATTTCCTCTGTTTTATTCTTAACCTTTTCAGGAACATCTAAGTCATCAATAGAAATAGTAAAACCATTTCTAGATAAAAATGTAGTTCCTAATGCAAACACTCTTCTTAAGATCTCTAAAGCATTCTTTCTACCTACTTCTTTATCTACTCTTTTTAATAACTCTCCTTCTTCAACACCAAATGTAGTAGAATCAATATCCCCTAATCTAATATTTTGTAAATCCTTAGGCATTGTCTGTAAAAATACTTCCTTACCTGTATTTTCTTTCTTAAGTTTAAACTCTTCAACACCAGAACTATATAATAACTGACTAGCTTCATCCTTATCTACCTCTTGCTCACCTAGCATAAAGTTTCCAGTAACAGGGTCAGCAATACAACCCAAGAGATTAGTATTATTTCTAGGAGAGATTAAATTAGATTCAACATTTAATAATACCTCTGCTTCAGCTCTTGCTTCTTCAGTCTGAGGACCATGAACATTCATCTCATCACCATCAAAATCAGCATTATAAGGAGGACAAACAGCAGGATGTAATCTAAATGTTCTATAAGGCAACACCTTAACAAAGTGAGCCATTAGACTAGACCTATGTAAAGAAGGATGTCTATTAAATAATACAATATCTCCATCTATTAAGTGTCTTTCAACACTATATCCAATCTCAATCTCTTCTGCTAAATCTTCTCTTAAATCATCTGTAATTCTCTTCTTCTTACCATCTGGTCTAACAATATAATTAGCACCTGGATAACTAGTAGATAAAATTAATTTCTTTAATCTTTCTAAATTCATACTATTCACTCTTTCACTTACAGTAATAATCTTAGCAATCTCATAAGGAACACCTACTTCATTAATCTTTAAATAAGGGTCAGGAGAGATAACACTTCTAGCAGAGAAATTAACTCTCTTACCAGCTAGATTCTTTCTAATTCTACCCTCTTTACCCTTAATTCTTTCAGTTATAGTCTTTAAAGGTTGTCCACTTCTATGTCTTGCAGGTGGAATCTTAGATATAGAATTATCAAAAAATGTAGTAACATGGTATTGTAATAAATCCCATAAATCCTCAATAATAACTTCAGGAGCACCTGCATTCAAATTCTCCCATAATCTCTGATTAGCTCTAATAATATCAGATAGTTTATGAGTTAAATCATCTTCACTTCTCTCTCCTGATTCTAAAGTAATACTAGGTCTAACAGTTACAGGAGGAACTAACAAGGCAGTCAATACAGCCCATTCAGGCCTCATAGTCTTTCCATTAATTCCTAATTTTTTTAACTCTTCATCACTAACCTTAGCTAATCTCTCTCTAATATCTCCTGGAAATAATCTTGTCTTACCAGCTTTAAAAGTAGAAGGCTTATCTAATTTAACTTTTTCTTGAACAATACTACAATGAGGACACTTCTTTCTATCTTTAGCTTTTTTAATTCTCTTTTTCATATCCTTTTTCATATCTTCTTCTTCTAGTAATACCTTACCACAAGCTTCACAAGTACTTCTTAAAATAATATCCATTAAAGGAATATACTTAATATGAATTACAGGTCTAGCTAATTCAATCACACCAGGATGTCCTAAACACTCTTTTAATCTTCCACCACAAGTTCTACACCTAACACCAGGGTCAATAGCTCCTAATCTTAAATCCATTAATCCACCATCAACAGGATATCCATCAATATCATATAATTCAGGTGTTACAATCTTAGCTACTGATACCTTTTTAATCTCTTCAGGAGAGATTAAACTAAATTGTATTTCCTTCAATTGCTTTTTTACTGGTTTTCCTTCCATTTTTCTTTGTTTTTATTTCTTTTGCACCAATTTGTTTCTTTGATGCATACAACTTTCTTTATAAAAGAAAGTCGTATTATTCGTATTTATTCTTCAAGTTAAATTTACTTAAAATATGTAATCCTTGTAACTCTTCTAATAATAATTTGAAAGCATAAGACACTTCAACAGGTTCTACTTGATTAGAATTACACACAGGACACTCAGTCTTATTATGTAATCTATCATCAACACCAATAGCTCCACACTTAGAACAAATAGGTAATACTACCTTATCAGAGTCATATCTTTCTTTTAATAATAACGATGCACCATGTGCAACTAGTGCTTGCTGTTCCATTTCTCCTAATCTTAAACCACCACCAGCAGCCCTACCTTCAATAGGCTGTCTAGTTAACAATGCAATCTTACCACTAGCCCTAGCATGCATCTTATTAGATACCATATATTTTAATTTCAAATAATACATATTACCAATATAAATCTTAACAGGCATCTTCTTACCAGTTATACCATTATACAAAGTCTCTTTACCATCATATCTAAATCCTAACTTCTTTAAATTACCTTCTAAATCACCTAACTCTGTTCCAGAGAAAGCAGAAGCATCTCCAATCTTACCAGATAAAGCAGCTACCTTACCAGCAAGCAATTCTAATAAATATCCAACAGTCATTCTTGATGGAATACCATGTGGATTGAAAATTAAATCAGGCTTAATACCTTTAGATGTAAATGGAATATCAGCATCATCAGCAATCATACCTACAACACCTTTCTGTCCATGAGGTGTAGAGAACTTATCACCTAATTCAGGCAATCTAGAATCCCTAGTTCTAACATGAACAATCTTATTACCTTCCTTATCTTGAGTTACAAAAACACCATCAACAATTCCTTTTTCTTCTTGTCTAATAGCAGAAGAATTCTCCTTTCTTGTTTGAATTGAAATCTCTTTAGCTTCTGATAAGAATTTAGGAGGTGAAACCTTTCCAATAACTACTTGATTTTCACTAACACTAGCTTCAGGATAAGCAATACCATCATCTTCTAAATCTTTATAACTCTCTTCTGTTCTATAACCAGATACATCTTTCTCAGGAACCATAATCTCATCCCTTAAACCACCTGCATAATTCAATTCAACACTTGTATATGGTCTAAAATAAGTACTTCTTCCAAACCCTCTATCAACAGAAGCTTTATTCAATATAATAGCGTCTTCAATATTATAACCTTCAAAAGGCATAATAGCTACAATAATATTCTGTCCAGCAGGATAGATATCTAAAGTATCATAAACAAAACTTCTTACTATTGGTTTTTGTGGATAGTGTAAAATACTAACATCAGTATCAATTCTAACAGGAAAATTAGCAGCATAAATTCCTAATGACTGCTTTTGTGTCTTACTTCCTCTCATTAATCTAGATGACTGGTCATGATTTCCATAAGGAACTAAAGAAGTAACAATTCCTAAACAATCAATTTCATCTAATTCTAAGTGTGTATATTCTTCTGTTAAATCACTCTCTCTTAATGCAATCAAACAATCATCTTCTTCAGCAGCGTCGATATATTCAATATATCCTTTTTGGATTAGTTCATCCCATTTTAATGACCCTTTTTTAACTAATTCAATATGCTCTTTTGTTAGCCTTGGTTTTCCATTCTCAACAATTATAACAGGTCTTAATACTCTTCCAATCTCAGTAGAGATAAATACTGTATTTAAGAATTCATCATATTTAATATTTAATTCCAAAGGTATTTCTTGATTTCTTCTACTCTGTTTAACTTTAGAAATAAACTCTTTAGAATCTTTAATATGTCCAATAAATCTTCCATTGTAGAATACATCATCTCCTTCTTCATCTAACTCTTCAACCATTCCATGAGAGTCTAATACTTGTAATATCTTTTTCTCATCCATTGCAACCCTAGTAGAAATCTTAGAAAGCATTGCTAAATTCTTTCTTAAACCAATCTCAGTACCTTCAGGAGTTTCAACAGGACAGAATCTTCCATAATGAGTTGGATGTAAAGTTCTAGCTGCAAAATTCTCCATCTCTCCAGGAAGTGTAGAAGACACTCTCTGTAATTGAGATAAAATAGCTAGATAGTTAGTCTTATCCATATTCTGAGTTACACCACTTCTCTCTCCTATCCAAGAACCAGTAGCAATAGCTGATTCCATTCTATGAGAAAATAAAGTAGACTTAGCAATAGACTTAATAGAATAAAATCTATTTCTCTTTACAGTCTTTTGTAATGAGTGTTGTATCTCTCTTAATAAAATGTTTAAATTAACTCTAAACAAATCAGCTAATAAATCACCAGAAAGTCTAACTCTTTTATTAGAAAAATGGTCTTTATCTGTTAAAGAATCTTCAGGATGTTCTTTAGCTACAAAATACTGTTTAATAAATTTACATAAAGTTCTAGCTTTTTCAACTCTTGAAGCCTTATCAGTTCCAATATGAGGTAAACAATAAGAATCCATCCTCTGCTTTACTCTGTCTAACATCTCTTTTTTAGTTCCATGTAAAGAAGTTTTTTCAGCAATATACATTAAAGCATCTTCTTCTGTCTTAACATCTGTAAATTCATATAAATTAACAATTAAAGTATCTGTCTGCTTTCCAATTGTTTTTGCAATATCAGCATCAGAGTTCATTCCTAATGCTTTTAATAATACAATAATAGGAATATCTCTAAATCTTGAAAATGATACATCTAAAATTCCTTCTTTATTTTCTATAATAGATATAGGAATCTTATAAGCTCCTCTTTGTGAAAATAATCTCAACATTAGATTCTTTTTTGTCTTTTGTTTTTCAATAAATGTTTGATTAGAAGCTAAATCTTCAGCCATAACAATAACTCTTTCATTACCATTAACAATAAAATAACCACCAGGGTCTTTAGGGTCAATATAATTTTCTATTAATTCCTTTTCATCCATTCCATTTAGATTACAAGCATTACTCTTTACAATAACAGGCAATCTTCCTAACTGAACCTCTGCATTCTCTACCTGTCCTTCATACTTAACAGTTATCTCCATTTTAACAGGAGCAGAATAAGTCATACTTCTTAGTCTTGCTTCAGTAGGTGTAATTAGTTTACTAGAACCATCTGCTTCTACTATATTTGGTTTTCCTACTGTAATCTTTCCTAACTTAATTTCAAAATCCTCATTAGGAATATTATCAGAAAGTTCATCAACAATTTCTTGCATTCTGTTTTCAATAAAATTATTATAAGAAGTTATATTTGATTCTACAAGTGAGTGGTTCTTCAAGTATTCTTTTACTAGTGTGTGTTCAGCCATTATACAACAACCCTAAAGTATTCTTCATCAACATCTCCTTTTCTTTCTACCTTCAGAACATCTCCTTTTTCTATCTCCATTCCTTCAAGAGCTTCATCTTTTTTAGAAATCTTTGGTAGTTGAGTTAAAGATATATTTAATTTTGAAAGTAATTTATCTACTTCTTCTTTACTGATTTTTGTGTGTTTTGGTTGAAGTTTGTGCATTTTTATTAGTTAGTGTCAATTCGCAGAGATGCCTTTAACAACTTTTAGATACTAAAAAAGAGAAAAAATAGCCTTTTAAACCTTTTGGTTAACATGCTGGAGTAGTATCTTTTCTTCTTCCATCAGGTCTAACAGGAATACTACCTAAAGCTTGTCTATATGATAAAAAAGAATTAATATAATCTTCATTATCAAGACCTCTAACATTGCTTTGTTTTTTAGGTTCCATCCCTCTATAAAGAATATTCCTTATCTCTCCATTAAGAGTAGGTAATGGAACATCTCTTGCAACACAGTCTATTCTTACCATTTTAATATAAATGGCCCCGACGGGACTTGAACCCGCGACACCTGGATATCTTCTTCTCCTAAAAGAAGGAGAAATGAAAGTCATAAAGACTTACTTTAAAAGTCCAGTGCTCTACCAGGCTGAGCTACGGAGCCAGTGCTTTTGACTCTCTAACATTCAACACAGAAGATAAACAAATGTGCTGCTTCGTCAAGGAGCCAGTGCTTTTGACTTCTGATATTACATCAAGGAGCCATAACAAAACCACATAAATTTAGTTTAAAAATGTTATTAAAAGAAAAATCCTTGAATTAGACTATTGTAGTTCTTTTATCCTGTCAAGTGTAGAATTTTTAATTCTACTTGCGTCTTTATTTTCTTTCTAAGAAAAGACATACTCACCTAACCTCTGTCTTAAAAAATCTTCATCAATCTGTCCAGTTATCTTTTCAACAATCTCTCCTCTTCTTAATATAATAGTACAAGGAACCTTTTCAACCTCATGCCTCTCAGCAAACTCTTCAAAATCATCAATATTAACTCTTCCAAACATAATACTAGAAAATTCCTCAGCAAGAGCATTAATAACAGGCAAACACATTAAACAATCCATTTCAAAATCATTAAAAAAATTTAACACAGCACAATCTTGATTCAACACTTCTTTGTGATTTGTCTCATCAATTTCCAACACTTCTCTAAATACCATGTTTCCATCATCTCTTTTGATTTGTTACGATTTTAGAGTTTATAAATATTTCAATCATCAAAACCTACTCATTACTTATATATATTAAAAACAATACTTTAAAGTATAATAGTATTTATAAACAAATCAAATTTTTAATTAATATGTCAATTGATTTACAATTAGATAAAAGAGGAGATGGTAAACTTCCTATAATACCTATTGAAGCAGATAATCTTGCAGAAGCAACACACAAAGCAATTATTGCATGTCATGATTATGGAGCAAGAATAGAGACTCCAAAACAAAGACCAGGAATGACACTAGGTTACGATGCAAATATGATTGTAAGAGTTAACAACCCAGATTCAGAACCAAAAATATACTCTCCAGGAATTGTAGAAGATGGAAGAGGAATAATGCAATATTCATTAGAAGTAACTCATGGGATACATAACCACTGGAAAAAATCAGAAGAACACCCAGAATTTTGGGGTGTATAGGTTCAAGACATATGTCACCCCCCTAAATTAACTTAGCAAAATCATAAT
>CAYYLH010000014.1:6843-13631 GCA_964472575.1 Candidatus Woesearchaeota archaeon | reverse complement strand
TAAAGCAAGCAATAGAAGATAAAGAAGATAATAGAGTTAAAGTAAATTATAAGGAGATAGAAAATGAACTTTAGAGAGATTAAAATAGTGGATATGCCTAAGTTATATAGCCCTTTTGTTAGAAAAGAGATTGATGGAGAATATGTAGTTACAGATGAAATTACTGAAGGATATGAGTGGGTGTTTGAAGATGATGGTGTGATGGCTATTGAGAAATTACATGGAACTAATGTTAGTATTGTTATCATTGAGGGTCAAGTTGTCGAGATCTATAATCGGACAGAAAGGATTCCTTTTATTAATAAAGGAAAAAAATGGATTACTGAAGGAATTTTAAATGCTAAAGAAAGAGGTTATTTAGAAAATTTAGGAGATGGACAACATTTCGGAGAGCTAATTGGACCCAAGGTAAATGGAAACCCTTATAATTTGGACATACATTTATGGATTCCTTTTGAAACTTTCTGCAGAAAACATCTTAGATACAAGTCTTGGGGAAAATATCCTAAAGATTTTTATACAATCAGTGAGTGGTTTAAAGAATTAATGCCTCTCTATTCTAGGATGCAAGGAGATAAAGAAGGTTTTGTTGAAGGAATTGTATTTACACATCCAGATGGGCGTATGGCTAAACTTCGTAGAGACATGTTTGATTGGTTTAAAGGAGATAGACATAAAAAATGAGTAAAGAGATTAAAAAATATGTTTCAGATATTCCAGAAATCTTAAAGAGGTCTTTCGAAGCAATTCAAGATATAGGGTATAATTCCATCTACTTTGGGCATCCAGTAAATACATACAATACAGAACTAGAGTCTGATTTAATAAATAAAATTGAAGAAGCTATGCCTTTAAGAAAAGTTTATAATCCAAACATGCCTTACAATCAAGAGAACTATCCTTTTTGGAAGAAGAACACTGGGAATGGAATGAGATATTTCTTCGATGTAATTTTACCTAATATGGAGTCCGGAATATTTCTACCTTTTGAAGATGGATTCTGGGGAAAGGGAGTTGCTGGAGAGATGGAATACCTAAAGAATCATGGAAAACCAATATATAGTATAACTTCACAAGGGTTAATTCATCAGATAGAAGAAATTGATTACTCCAAAGTTCTTACAGTTCCTCAAACAAGAGAAAGAATCAAGGAAGCATACTATACCAAAAAATTTATAAACTCTGAAAACATTAGAAAATGATGAATCTATTAAAAGAATTGGCAAAAGCAATCCTAAAAGTTGAATGGGATAAAAAGAAAAATACAATATCAGAGCAAGAAAAGGAAATAGAAGAACTCAAAATAAAATTAAAAGAGTGTGAATATCCAAATCCGAAGGAAGAGTATTACAATAATAAATATCCTAAAATTAAAAAGAAATATTATAAACAATTATTGGATGTTAAAAGAACTTTTGATGTTAGATGTTTCGTTGGAAATTATCATAACTTCGAATTACCTACTTTTGAAGGAACAGATGATGAAATCGCCTTAGATGCATTAACTTGGATTATAGAAAATAAAAAATATGCCTCTGATAAAAAAACATCTGGATTAGTAGAATATTGGAATATGAGTTATGAATCCCTTTTAGTTAATGAAGGAGATTGTGAAGACTTTGCAATTTTACTTTATGATATTTTAAGAAAAAATAATATTCCTGCTTGGAAGATAAGAGTTACTGTTGGATGGGCAGTTAATCCATGGAGTGGAAGTGTTGATGGGCACGCATATGTAACTTATTATTCAGAAGAACATAATAAATGGATTGCCTTAGATTGGTGTTATTTTCCTAACTTAGACCCGATGGATATGCAACCACATTATAAAGATGTTTCCCACTATGGAGATGTTTGGTGGTCATTTAATGAAAAATATGCATGGGGCAAAGAAAAATGGGAGAGTTAAAATGTATTTAAAGTGGAAGTGTAGAACTTGTAAACAGACTGTATTTAGTAATTCAAATAGAAGACATACTATGGATTTTTGTGAATGTGGAGTGAGTGGAATTGATTTAGAACAAGATTATATGAGAGTGCAAGGGTTTCCTGGAAAGGTAGAAGAATATGATTATAACTTTTTTGATGAGTTGGTTATTTGTATGATTAAGCAAGGATTTAGAGATGGAATTTTTAAAGATGAAGATGGAATATGGCTCGACATCGAAACAGTTCTTACATTACAAGATTTAGAAGATAAAATAATTGGGGGCTTAGAATGAAAAAATTATTTTGTTCAGAATGTAATGAGGAAATAATCTTTTGCGATGAATGTGGAAGGGATTTTGAATTAGGAGAAGAAGTTATTTGTATTGACTTTAGTCATTTCCATAGATATTGTATTCCATCCGGTGAAGTTCTTGAAGAGGAGGATTTAGAATGAAGTTTAATAAATATTTAGAAGAAGTATTAAGAGAAATGTGTAAAAGGGCGAATGTTAAATTTGAAGATGTTGATTTTAAAGAGAGGGAATGGTATTTAAAGAATTCATGGACGGCTGAGGAACAAGAAGATTTTGAAAAATGGTTATATGATTATTTAAGAAAAAATGTGGAAGCAAGATATGAATTAATGAGTATACCTCGTAATAGTAAAAGATTCTTACAAGGTTTTGTTAGCGAATTTATTTTAAATTATGGATGGACACAAAAATGATTAAATTATTTGAAATGTTTGCAGGATATGGGGGGGCAAGTTTTGCCCTTAAAAAAATTGGGATAGAACACGAAGTAGTTGGATATTCAGAGATAGATAAATATGCTATTCAATGTTACGAACAAAATCATAAAGGAAAAAACTATGGAGATTGCACAAAGATAAATCCAAACGAACTTCCAGATTTTGATTTATTAACTGGTGGTTTCCCGTGTCAAGCATTTTCAGTTGCGGGGAAAGGGCTTGGAGAATTAGACACAAGAGGAACACTCTTTCACGAAATTATAAGAATTGCAGAAGTGAAAAAACCAAAGATGATGTTGTTAGAAAATGTAAAAGGAATAACCTTCAAAAAACATCAAGAAACTTTCCAGAAAATCTTAAATGAATTAGATAGAATTGGGTATGTGGTGAAGTGGAAAGTTTTAAATTCAAAAGACTATGGAATCCCACAAAATAGAGAAAGAGTGTTTTTTGTTTGTTTTTTAAAAGGAATGGACACTATGAAGTTTAATTTTCCAGAAAAAGAAGAACTTACAATATTTCTTAAGGACATATTAGAATCTGAAGTAGGCGAGAAATATTACTTATCCGAAGCGCACATTAAAAGATTAATCTCTTCTAACGACAGAAAAAAAGGTTTTTCAAAAATAAACCCAGAAGTTGCAGGAACACAGACAGCAAGACAATATGCTAACTGGAAAGGTAATTATGTCTTAGGGAACGTTAATCCTTCAGGGAAAGGAATGAATGGAAATGTTTATGGTGGAGATATCGGTCCAACAATTACCACAAACAAAGGAGAGGGGGCCAAAATTATCCAAATTAATAACCCTGGACATTCGGGCAATAGGATATATAACTCCAAAGGCCTTAGTCCGTCATTAAGATCCACTGGGATGGTTTTTATTAAAGATGCAACAAAAAAGGGCTATCTTAAAGACATATGGATAAGAAAACTCACACCCACTGAATGCTTCAGGTTGATGGGCTTTCTTGAAGATGAGATAAACCTTGACGGTATATCAAACTCACAAAGATATAAACTTGCAGGAAATGGGTGGGACATAAATTTAGTTAGTAAAATATTCAGGGAGATGTTTAAAGTTAAAGGAGAATTTAAATGAATATAGAATTAATCAAATTAGTAGAATATAAATTTAAAATTAGTCGTAAAATAAAACAAGTAACTGATGAATTTGGTGGAACTAATACAACTTTAGGATATGTTGCCGATGTCACAGAATATTCAGGAGATACAAGAACGATGTATAGATTAGAAGATAAATCACTTAAAAAGCTGATTAATCAAATAGATAAAAAGCTTAATCCAGGTAAGAAGTGGAGAATTAGGAGGTACTAATGGAGATTTACTTAAGAACCGCCCTAAAAGGAACCCTCTGGGAGGTATTAGGTATTATAACCGCTTTCTTAATATTTCAAGAATGGAGGGAGATTGGAATCTACTTCGTGATAAGAATACTTACATATTATCCCTTCCATAGGATATTTAAAAAAATAAAGTTTAGGAAGACAATAGTCCTTAAATCAAAATGAAAACAAAATACTACTTAGGCCAGAAAGTAAAACTAGATATGTTCAGTTTCTTTAATAGGTGGACTATAGTGAATTGTTATGCTTCTGGAGACATAATATACTATTCTATACAAAATATGACTCCTATGAGCTTCTTTATGCCATTTAAAGGCTATTATCACCATATCCCGGAACGTTTTCTCAAACCTAGATCTTAAAATTTTATAAAAAAATTTTTCAGATTTCTTTTCTCAATCTATGAGGCTCCGTGAACGCCCCTATTTCCAGTGGAACTTTAAAAAATAATATAAATCTGAAGTGGTTATGACATACCATATATACCAAAAACTACTCCGTGAAAGTGATAACAAAAGATTTATAAACTAACTCTTTACCTATTCCTTTATAAATATTATTGTAATATAATATATATCTTCTACAATAGAAACATTTATAAGTAATATATAACTAAGTTATATATGGAAAGACAACAAGATCCAACTGAACAAAAGATTTATAAATCTCAGTTAACATATAATACTATGGATACAGAGAAGTATAAACATATAGAAAGTTTAATTAAAAGAACATATAGTGATAGTGGGTTTAATGATTGCCTGCGGCGGCTTATGAATCTTTTAGTTAAGCTATACAAAGATAGTAGAAGGGAAAGGACAAGAGAAATAAATAGAAAATCACAGGCTAAGAAATATGGGTTAACACAGAAAAAAAATAAAGAAGGTTCTCAGTTAACACAGAAAAAACCTCAGTTAACTGATAAAGAAAATAAGCAAAAACCTCAGTTAACCCATACTGTAAAGAATGACAGTTCTCAGTTAACCCATAATAAAAACGAGGTAGAAATATATTAAAATGATAAGAAGTCTTATTAAAAAAAGAAAAAAAGACCCTTTAGAATATGCAGATTATCTTAAAAGAGAGCAACATATAAAGAATTTAGAGAGTAAAGGATTTGTGCTTATTACGAGGAGAAAAGCTAAAATATTAGCTTATTCTCTTGTATTTTTAGGTATAATTACTTTACCTTTACCTTGTGGTAGTGTGTTTTTAATAATATTAGGGTTAAGTTTATTGGGTTTTTCTATTCCTGAATTAAAAGAATTTTTAAGAAAAAAATATAAACAAAAGAGGTATAAATTAAAATGTTAGTTTTTTATAGATATATAAAAGTTATAGAACTAAATAAATATCTCTTATTATTCCTAATAGTATTATGTTTATTATTGGTTGTATTAGGTATTGCTGAAGGCTCTCTGTGCGGAAAATTAAAAAGGAGTAACACATATTTAAATAATATATAAAACATATATCACTATGAGATTAAAAAAACATCAAAACATAGAAATCAACAAAGATCTAGGAGAGGAGAGTTTAAACAATTTCCTTAAGTTAACTAATACTTCGACTTTTAAGAGAAATGCTCTCAAATCGGCTCTAAATGGCTATAAACACCACTTTAAAGGTAATATGATTGTATGTATTAAAACAGGTGGGGAGTTTTCCAGAACTCTCTGGGATACAGAGAAAATACCTTATAAAATATGTCCTTGTTGTGGGGTGGCTTTAGAATGAAGTGTTTATGTTGTGGGGATGCGCAGAATAAAGAAAATATTGGTTTAACTCATTCAGCAGAAAATACCTTTATTTGTATTCATTGCGTAAATTGTGGGGTTGATTATTCCAATTATAAAGAAATGAAGAAGTTAAGCCGTTCTGAAAGGATGGATTTATGGTTTGAAATTAAATATAAAAGTGAAAGGAGGTTTAAAAAATGATAGTTGAAGAATACGACGAAAGCTTATTTATAAGTCGTTTTGAGGATTATAAAAGAGTATCTACTCTAGAAAATCCTAACGGAAACTTTACTTATAAAGGTTTAAGGGCGTTGTTTGAGTATTTAGATGATTTGCACGACGAAGAGAACCCTTTAAAGTTGGATGTTATCTCTTTATGTTGTGAGTTTTCAGAATATAAGAACCTTGAAGAATATTTAAGGGACTACGGAACGGAAGAACAGAAAAATAAACTTAAAGAGTTTAAAAAAGCAAGAGAAACAGCAGAAAAAGCAGAGTTTAACGACTTAGAGTTAGAAGAGGACAATTTTAAACAGGAAGTAGAGGAAGAAATAAACGACCAAACAACCCTTATTAAATTTGAAGATGATTTAAACGAAGGGTTTATTATACAAAACTATTAGTTTAATATTTAACCCTCAATTTATTTTTATAGAGGGATTATACTCACAGAAGAGAAGCAGGCAACGACGCTTTAAAGATTGTTGTAAATACAAAGGAAAAGAATAAAAATGGAAATAGAACAAGCAACAGAAGAAGATAAAACCGTTAAATTGGTTTTTGTTGAAGCTGTTTTGATGCCAAACGGGGAAATTATCCGAAACGGGAAGACTATTCAGCGACTTAAAGAGAGTGAAAAGTTAGAAGGAATTTACAAAGCTAAAGAAAATAAAATTTAATTTAATTTTTTTTAAAAGTCGTCTGGACTTAAAACAGAACACAGTTGGAAGGGAGAAGAAGAATAATGGAAGTAAAGGAAAAAATAGAAAGATTGGAAGAGCA
>CAYYLH010000014.1:0-6743 GCA_964472575.1 Candidatus Woesearchaeota archaeon | reverse complement strand
AAGGGAGAAGAAGAATAATGGAAGTAAAGGAAAAAATAGAAAGATTGGAAGAGCATGGTTTAAACTGGTTGGAAATATCGGAGATTTTAGGTTTAAGTTTTGAAGAGGTGAGGGATATTGCTCAAAATGATTAATTTTAGACAGTACACAGAGCAAGAAGTAAAAGAAAACTTGATATACTTAGAACTAAATGAGTTTGAAAAAATGACTTTGCCCTTAAGAATATTAAGAAGGACTCCCAATTTTAGACAATCTTATATTAAATCTATTTGTAGAAACTACCGGGAGAAGAACGTAGAGAGGTGTAAAAAGAGCTCTAGAGAATCATCTAAGAGGTATTATTTAAGGAATAAAGAAAAAATTAAGGAATGGCACAGACAAAACAGAGCAAAATTAAGAGAGAAAGAAAGACAAAGATACCAAAAAAGAAAGTTAGATCCTGAATTTATGGATAAAAAAAGGAAATATGAGAGGGAATATAAGAGAAAATTGAAGTTAAAGAATTCTTCTAAAAACGCGTAATACAGTGTATTACGCACTTTTGGTGTTTTTAAGGCTTAAAAAGGCAAAATCTTGTAATACAGTGTATTATCTGAAAATCTATAATAATAATAATAATAATAATAATAATTCTTGTATTACGATGTAATAATACAAGATTTCTTTTTTTATTTTATTTTATTTATTTTCCATAGGAAATAATACAGTGTATTACAAAATTAATATAGAAACGAAAGATTTAAATAGTTTATATAACTAAATTCTCTATGGAAGAAAAGAAAACAACAAAATCTGTGAGGATCCCTTTTATTTACGATGAATTAATGGAGAAATTAAATATAAAATTTACTGATTTTGTCAATAATAGCTTAAAGAAAGAACTTCTTTTTAAATATAAAGATGGGTTAAATAAAGAAATTAAACAGAAAGAAGAAGAATTAAAGAGTTTAAGAGAAGCAAGAGAGATTATGAATCCAGAACCTAAAACCCCAGAGGAGAAGCAATATTTAAAAGAAACTAAAGAATATCTTAAGAAATTTCCGCAAAACAGTCAAGGGAGGATTAATTACTATGCTAATGTGTTTGGAAAGTTTATTCTCTCGGAGAAAGAGTTTAAGGAGTTGTTAAAAAAGGTGTAACTCTTTAATGTAAACGACTATTTAAATAAATAAGATATATATTATATATAACAAAATGAAAAGAAAATTAATAAACCTTGATGATTGGAGTGCGGATAGATTGGAGAGGCTCCCACAGTTTAAGCAGAGCGAAACAGTAAGAATGGCTCTTAAAAAATACTTCGAGAAGAACACACTAGATGTTTTGATGGAGAAATTAAAAAAGAATGAGGAAGAACACGAAAGGATCTTAACCCTTATTCAAATGGAGAGGAAAAATGACTCTTAGAGTTGTTTTAAAAAGTCATAAGTTTAACTTGTGGCTCACAAAAAATAAAATAGGTGATAAAATGAAAAAAAACAGAAAACAAATAAATCCCTACTTAGTGGGGGAAACAATTAAAGTAAAACCTCGAATGTCTGATTTAGGTTATTCCAGAGGCAGATATGGAGTGTTACATCCTTTAAAGGCTTGTCTTAATAGAGGAGCTTTTCAGACACAAGGAAGTAAAACCCTCTATAAATTAAACAAAGGGGCTTATTCTAATAAGTTATTTGTTATATGAACAAGACTTATAAAGAAGAATTACCTCTAAAAGCTAGGAAACTGTTCTTAGAACAGATTAGGAGAAAAATAGAGGATTTAAAATGGACGAACTAGAGCATATCTTAAAATGATAGAGTTTAAAAGACAAACAAATAGAAGTACAAATCAAGATAAAACAGAGAATATCAATTTGTTCTTAAAAGGACTTAATTTTGGAGTTGTAACCTCTAACTATTGGGGTAGTTTTAACCCTAAAGATAAAGATTTTAAAGAGATTGAAGAAAGTCATAAAGAACACGACCATAAAAATCCTTTAATCGAAATTACTCTTGAAGGGGTTGATTATGAATTAACTTTAGAAGAATTTAAAGATAAATTAAGGAGTGTCTTAAAATGATTTGCCCTAAATGTAAGATGGAGATAGATAATTTAGATTTTGATGTAACATCGACTTGTAGTAGTAGTCTTTATAAAGAAAATGTTGTTGAGGACTCGTGGGGAAAGAGATGTGTTGAAGCATATGATAGTGATAGTTTATTATCTAATGCTGAATTTAATAATTTTAGATGCCCTGAATGTCAAGAAATCTTATTTGAAACGGAAGAAGAAGCAATAAATTTTTTAATAGAGGAAAAAAATGAATGAAGAACAGCTTGATGATGGAGCATATGCAGATTATCTGTATGATTGTGAGAAAGATAGAATCTCTGAAGAACAGATTGAAGAAATGGAAAAATTAAAGAATTTCTATTTAAAGCACATCTTCTTTAAGAATGATGCTAATAGACTCTACTCTTGGTTGAGTGATGCTTTAAGAATTGCTTTTCAAGAAGAAATAAAATGACAAGAATTTGGATGATTAAACCCTCTTTACTGTGTAGAAACCACCTATTAGGACAATGGAAAGAATTATTCCAATTGATAGGTAGTTTAAAGGCGGGAAAATCAATCAAAGGACATCTGGATAAGAAACAGGTAACCACCAAAGGAATAAATGAATATGCTCAAGAAGTTAGACAAGAGATGCTTAAAAGAGGATATAATCCTAAAGAATGGACTAAATATGAATGTGAGAATATTGGAGATATTGATTTAAGTTATAATCTCTTAGATTTATGTGAGAGATGTTCAGAGTGTAAAAAAAGAATAATAAAATGAACAAAGACGAAATAAAACAAATATTAATCGAGAACATTAGGAAACTAAGCGAGAGAGAGTTGAATGAGCTCTATACTGTTTTAGTTGAAGAACTTAATATTCGAGAAGTAAATAAATTTAATGATGAGGAAGAGTATGAGTAGAAAACATAAACCTGATGGACTAGAAAGTAAGGTATATCCTCTAGAGAATAAAATCTATTATGATAAAAACAATGATCCTTATTTGCCTTATTGCTCTTTTAAACACCATAGAGGAATCGTTTTAAGGGAAAATGTTTGTTTGACAAGAGAGTGTAGACACTATCATAGGCTCTATGTTCAAAACGGAATGGACTCCGAAGAGGTTAATAAACTAAATTCAAAACAGAGGTACAGAAATGGTCAATCAAGATAAAAGACTAGAAGAAGCAGCAAAGAATTTCCAGAAAGTAAAAGAAGATATGGATAAAATCTTTAATAAAGCCATGAATGATTTAGGTAAAAAGATGGGAGAGAAAAAATGACCGTTGAAGAACTAATTAAAGAGAGAATTAAAAACTACAAAGAACTTCATAAACTAAAAATGAAGGGTGCATTAGATAAATGGGAAGCAATGGTTGAACTGGATTTGGCATTAAAGGAGGAAAAAAATGAAAACAAAAACTGAAGAAGAAATCAAGAAAGGGATAATTAAAAGTTTTGATGACGAGGAGGATGGAATTTCTGCAGAGAAATTTAATCAAAGTGACGAAAGATATAAACCTCATTATACACTATCAGAATTAGAGGAAGCAATAGACGAGGCAATGTCTATAACTAGAGAAAAATTAAAAAGAGAAGAACTACAATTTTTGAAGATGATTAGACATTATGGAGCATTTGATATTTGTCAGGAAAGAATTAAACAAATTGAAGAGGATTTAAAATGAAAACAAGTGAAAAATTATATAATGCAGGAATAACTACCTTTGTTTATGAAACTAATCTAAACAGACAAATTAGTTATAAATGGATTGCGATGAAAAAGATACCAACAGAACAAGAAATAATATTAATAAATAAACTAATTGAAGAATGTATAAAAGAAGTTAGAGAATTGGAGGAAAAAAATGAATGAAGAAATTGAACAAAAACCTCATGAGAGTATTAAACTAATTAAAAATTCCCGGGGATATAATTGGGAAATTAAGATAGTTGGAGAAAGTATAAACAATTACAAATTAACCAACGAAGAACTTGGTAGACTCAATGATTTAAACAAAAAATTAATAGAGAGGTATGGAAATGACTAAATATGCAATATGGTACAGGACAGAAGGAAGAAATCCTCTTCTAAAAAGAAATTTTTCTAGTCAAGAAGAAGTTGCGGTTGAATTTCTAAAGTTAAAAGATGTTGCAGAATTTATAATTCTAGCATATGATAATCAAGAACAACTAGAACATAAACTAATGTTCTTAAATGTACAATAAAATGGGACAACAAGAAGTTTTAGACTGCCTCAAAGATAGAGAGTGGAAAACAAATAAACAAATCCAACAAGAGATTGGAATAAGTAGTGCTAATGTCTCCCGATCCACAAGAATCTTATTTGAATGTGGAGATTTGCAAAGAATAAATATTTCCCCGACTGGCAGAAAAGATTATTTCAAATACAGATTGAAGTAATTCGAAAGGGATAATAACTATTTAAATAATTTAGAACCCTAAGAGGTTGATAATGTTAAGAAGAATATTAAAAAAACATCGTTCGGTTGGGATTGTGGCTAACCAGAATGAAGCAAAGACTTCTCTTGCACTACAAGAGTTAATTGATCTAAGAGAAGAATTAAATAATAAAATAAAAATTTTAGATAAACAACACAAATCTAATTCTAATAAAGTAAAGCTTCTTAAAGAGTTTGAAATATATGTTTTTGGAGTTGAAGAGAGCCTACATCCTTATTTAAAAGAGAAGGGGTTGAAGATACTCTTAAATAAAGAAGACATCCTAGATTTAAAAGTAAAACATTCGATAATTTATATTGATGAAATATCTATTTTCTTTAATCCTCACTCGAGGAATAGACAAATTGATAAATTAAAAAGATTTTTTAATAGAATTTATCACTTAGATGATTATCTTGTCTGTTCTACTGCGGAAGCAGGATATTGGAATAAAACAATGGAGGGGTTAATTAAATGTTGGTTAGTAAAGAAGATTGATTTTGAAAATTTAGTAACCCGGACAAAACTTTTAAGGAAGGTAAAAGGAATTGAGAATAAATCTGAATATCGTTTAGATGTTAGAAAAGATACTTATTTTATAATTAGTGATGACTTAACTGAGAAGAGAAGTTTTGTTTATAACGAAAATCTTGATAGTAAAAAAGATGCTGTTGATATTTTCTAATTTTTTTTCTACTTTTTTATTTTGTGAATTCTTTTGTGAGTTTATTTGTGAACTCTCTTAAGAATTTCATTATTTTTTTTAAAAGTTTAAACTTATATATGTTTAAAGGCGATTTTTACTTCCATTCTAAGGCTATATTTTTTTATAACTTTTGTCATCCTTCGTAAATTTCCTTAATTTTAGAGGTTTTTTTACTAGTTAGACCGTTTTTTCCTATTTAAAGGGCCAGAGATAGCCCCTTTTTATAACTTAAAGGGCGATTTTTAGAAAAAAATAAAAACATTTATAAACATTGGCTACTTACAATTTAGATGAAAATAGAAGATATTATTAAACTGGGCGAAGAATGGAATGTTTTAATTACAAATAGACTAGATAAACATGATTTTGATAATAACGTTAAAGGATATTGCTGTCCTGACGAGAGACTAATTAAAATAAATAAACCAAATATAGAAAACTTAAAGGATTATAATATTACTCTAGTACATGAGTTTATGCATGCAGTATATCCTAATATGTCTGAATCTGGAGTGGAGTTTATCTCAAGATATTATGTAGATAAAAAGCCAGAATATCATATGTTTATAAAAAAGTTATTTGATCTACCTACAGACTTAACGAAACATTTATAAAGTATTGACAACTAGATATATTATTAAAATGACACAAAAAATTGTAATCAACAGATGCTTTGGAGGATTCAGCTTATCTCCTAAGGGAATAAAGAGATATGCTGAATTAACTGGTAAAGAATGTTATTTCTTTAAGGTAGAAATAGGACAAGATAAATACATTCCTCTTTCAGAAGAAGAAGCAAATAAAGAAATTATGGTATTTTTCTTTACAGTTCCAAATCCAAAAGATTACCTACCAAAAGAAAGAAGAGATAAGGATGGAAAATTTAAAACATATAATGAATCTTTTGAAAAGATTTCAATCAGTGATAGAGAAATTGAAAGAGATGACCCAAATTTAGTTAAAGTTGTTGAAGAATTAGGAAAAGAAGCAAATGGTCGGTTTGCAGAATTAAAAGTAGTTAAAATTCCAGACAATGTAGAATGGGAAATTGATGAATATGATGGCTTGGAAACAATTGAAGAAAAACATAGGAGTTGGAGTTAGAAAATGAAAACTAAAATTGAAGAAGAAATTAAAAATATTTGGAAGATTAGGGCGAAAGATGTTGATAAACAAATAACAGGAGATAGGGATAGATGGATGACTGATTTAACAGAAGTTGAGGAATTGGTTGAAGTAATGTTAGGAAAGGTAAAAGAGAAATTTAATAAAATTTTCGGAGATAATTATAGTCCTCAGGAAAGCCACCCTGCTAAAGAGTCGCAATCTTTAGATAAACAGAGATTAAGCTCTGAGGACATTCAAAATCAAAACATGCTAAAAAAAGGAAGAGGAAAAATGAAAATTTATAAAATAAGCCAAGATGTAAATAAGGATTATGATACTTATGATTCGGCAGTTGTTATTGCAAATGATGAAGAAGAAGCAAGAAGAATAAGTCCTTCAGAGTTTTATGAAATTGGGAAAG
>CAYYLH010000013.1:0-14041 GCA_964472575.1 Candidatus Woesearchaeota archaeon | reverse complement strand
AAAATATTCTTCTTAGCTAGAAAAAAAGCAGTATTAATCTCATTCCTTTTCATTATATCCACCAGACACTAAATTTTTATTCTGCTGGTCTTTTCTCACACTATAAATATAATAGATTACTCCTGCTAATACTATTATAACTCCTAAAACCCAATACCAAAAATATCCAGATGAAAAAACCTGAACCTCTAAAGGAAATGTCTCTTGCATCTCTTGTTCATTCTCCTTATAACTAATAACAGCACTAAACTCTTGCATTCCTTTTTTATCAGCTTCTAAAATAAATCTAGCAGGAACACTTTCATCAGATTCAATCTTTCCTAAATACACTTGTTTAACACCTTTAAAATCTAATCCTTCTAACTCAACCCTTACATCTTTTGCATCTCCTTTTCCTGCATTCTCTACTTCAATAATTAGAGTAACTATATCTCCTGAATTAACAATAACAGGGTTTGTCTTAACACTAGAAATAGCTATATCAGATATTTCAGAACTAACTGTTACAGAAAAATTATCTTCTTTTTCAATATTAAATCCATCCCTTCCATAAGTTAATTTTGTTTCAAAAACATGTTGTCCAGGTTTAGCACTTGGCAAGGTTCTCATATGATAAAGAAGAAATCTTTTACTATTAGAATACCCAATCTTACCTACTTCTGTCACTAGTGGTTCTTTAATATAAATATCCTCACTATGTCTTGTAATCTCAAAAGTGACATTTTCAGGAAGCTCTGTTCCACAATTCTCTATTTGAATTCCTACTGTAAAATCCTCATCAGCCTCCACACTACTTGGTTCAATAGAAGTAACCTCCATTCTAGCACACAAAGCATCATTTAAACCAGATACAAAATTAATACAAACTAGTAATAAAACTAAACCTAACACAACCTCTTTTCTCATATAAATATTATAATTATTAGATATATAAATATTATTATTCCTTTATTATCTTAATTTTAAGACTAAAGACTTTTAAATCACTCTATTCTCATTCTAGTATGGAAAACATAGAAAATCTAGAAACAATTAATATAGGAATAGTAGGACATATAGACCATGGAAAAACCACACTATTGTATAAACTATCAGGAAAATGGGCAGATACACACTCTGAAGAACTAAAAAGAGGAATTACAATCAAACTAGGCTATTCAGATGCTATAATTAGAGATGATAATGGAAAACTAACTACTTCTAGAGATTCTAAAGCAAGTGCAAAAAGATATATCACTTTTGTAGATGCACCAGGACATGAAATGCTTATGGCTACAATGTTATCAGGAGCAGCTATAATGGATGCAGCTATCTTAGTTGTATCAGCAGATGAAGGAATTAAACCACAAACACAAGAACACTTAGTAGCACTACAAGCTAAAGATATTAAAAATATAATAATAGTTCAAAATAAAATAGATTTAGTAGAAAAAGAAACAGCTGTTAAAAATTATAAAAAAATAAAAGAATTTGTAAAAGGAACAATAGCTGAAAACTCTCCTATAATTCCAATATCAGCTCAACAAGATATTAATCTAGATAAAGTATTAGAAGAGATTTTAAAAATTCCAATTAAGAAAAAAGAAAAAGATGATAAACCAATATTTTAATTGCAAGAAGTTTTGATATTAATAAACCAGGAACAGAAATACAAAAATTACACGGAGGAATTCTAGGAGGGGCTTTAAAATCAGGCACTTTAAAAATAGGAGATGAAATAGAAATCAAACCAGGACATCAAAGCAAAAAAGCTAATCAAACTGTGTATAAAACAATTAAAACAAAGATTACATCAATGCATAAAGGAGAGTATCCAATTAAAACAGCTACACCAGGAGGAAGTCTAGCAATAGAAACAGAACTAGACCCTTTTTTAACCAAAGCTGACTCTATATCAGGTTCAATAGCTTCTACTCCAGACACACTTCCAGAGATTACAACAATAATTAAGATAAAATATAATCTATTTGAAAAGATTTTAGGAACAGAAAAACACGAACCTATTTCAGAACTAAAAACACCTGAAATGTTAATGCTATCACTTAATACAACTACTACAGTAGGAACAGTTAAAAAGATAGATAAGAAAAAGAATGAAGCAGAACTTTCTTTAAAAATTCCAGTAGTTCCATTAAAAGGTAGTTCAATAGGTTTAGCTAGAAATATTAATTCTCACTGGAGACTTATTGGTTTTGCAGAGATTACTTAAATTATATTATATAACCTCTTTTTAATTAAGCTTAATTCAAATCTTTTTAATGAGATATTCTAAATCTAAATAATTATAATCCTTTTCTAATTAAGATAATTGCTTGGAACTAGATGTCAGAATAACTCTTTCATCTAAATAATATAAATCACTAAACTTTAAAAATATCCAAATCATAGTATAATCATGAAAAAAGAAGTGCCAGATATAATTCCTAAGTCTAAAACTAGAAATCAATCTAAAACAAATAATTCTAAAACTCCAAATATAAAACCTAAAACAACAAATAATAAATCAAATAATCAAACACCAACACAATCAAATAATAATCAACAAAAAAAGACAAACAATCAAATAAAATATAATCAACCTGAAAAATTCAAAATTGCAGATTTATTTAGAGCCTTTCCAAAAGAACTAAAACCTACATCAAGATATAATGAAATATTTGGATTTGTATTTTTAGCAGGAATTCTAATCTCTATTTTCTTTTTAGATTTTGGTGCTTTCTTTAATGCAACAGAAGAACTAACAATAGAAGTAGGCTTTCCATTTACATTCTTTTCAATAAACACAGCTGTAGATGATACCTCACTCCCAATAAGATGGAGTGGATTACTACTTGACATTTTAATTTATCTAATAGTAGCTTATGCAATAGAAGTAGTATTTAATGTTGCAGCTTCTATTAAACCTATAAAAAAAGGTGAAAAAGCTAAAGTGTATGATATTCCTAAAGTTAATCAGAAAAAGTAATCTAGTTTTCTCTTTTTATTATTATTATTATTATTATTATAGTTCTTTTGATACGTACAACTTTACTATTATGTTTCTTTTATAATTATTATAGTTTTCTCTTATTTTGTTTCTTTTGCAAGCCTGCTTTCCCATTATAGTTCTTTTATAATTATTATAGTTCTTTTGATGCGTACAACTTTTCTTTCTAAGAAAAGTCGTACTAATCTTCTACAATAGGCACACGAACTAAGTCACTAACCTTATCACCAGTATGCAACTTAATAATTCTAACACCCTTAGTAGCTCTTGACATTGTTCTTATCTTAGAAACAGAAGTTCTAATCACAATACCTTTAGAAGTTGTAACAATAATAGTATCATCCTTTTTAACAGACTGGGACTTAACAACCTCTCCATTCTTAACTCCAACCTTAATATTAATCACACCCTTTCCAGCCCTATTAGTAACCCTATAATCATCTATCTTAGTCCTTTTACCATACCCTTTCTCAGTTATAGTTAAAATACCAAAATCATCTGCATTATCCAAAGGCAACACTTCTAAAGATACAACCTCATCACCCTTAGCAAGCTTAATACCTGTAACACCATAAGCACTTCTACCAATAGCACGAACATCTCCTGAATTAAATCTAATAGCCTGTCCTTTTTTACTAACTAACAATACCTCTTGTTTATCTTTAATAATCTTAACATCAATCAAAACATCTTCTTTAATATTAATCGCTTTAATTCCACCCTTTCTAGGAGAATCAAACTCTGATAACTTAATCTTCTTTACAACACCATCCTTAGTAGCCATCATTAAATAATCATCAAAATTCTTAACAGCAATAACACTAGATATTCTCTCATCTTTCAAAGAAAGCAGATTAACAATACTCTTTCCTTTTCCATACTTAGCAATCTCAGGAACTTCATAAGCTTTTAACCAGTGAACCTTACCCACATCTGTAAAAAATAATAAATAATCATGAGTAGAACATGTTAATAACTCTTTAACAAAATCACCAGTAGCTAACTCAGTTCCAATCACACCCTTACCACCACGATTCTGCTCTTTATAGTTTTTTAAATCAATCCTTTTAATATAACCCTTATCAGTTATAGTAACTACTACATCTTTTTTATTAACTAAATCTTTTTCTTCTAACTTCTTAACTCTTGATAGTATCTCACTTCTTCTATCATCACCATAATTCTTTTTCAAATCTTTTAAATCCTGCTTAATAATACTATAAATCTCTTTTTCATCACCTAAAATAGTCCTCAATTTCTTAATTAATTCTTTTAATTCTTTTTCTTCATTCTTCAACTTATCTAGTTCTAAAGAAGTTAAAGAAGATAACTTCATATCTAAAATAGCTTGTGCTTGCTTCTCACTTAGTTTAAACTGTTTTTGTAAATTTTCATTAGCATCTTTTGTTACTTTAGATTTTTTAATAGTCTTAATAACTTCATCTATATCTTTTTGTGCAACTAATAATCCTTCAACAATATGCAATCTACTCTCTGCTTTATTTAAATCAAACTCAGTTCTCTTTCTAATTACCTTTCTTCTATGATTTACATAAACCTGTATAATCTTTTTCAAATCTAATGTCTTAGGCTGTCCATTAACTAATGCAAGCATATTAGCATCAAACCTTGTTCTAAACTTAGTAAACTTAATTATCCTATTCATACTAAATTCAGGCTTAGAGTTTTTCTTTAGTTCAACAACAATCCTTACTTTTCCTTTAGCAGACTCATCTCTTAAATCATTTAAATCAGGCAACTTCTTATTCTTAGCAAGATTAGCTATCTCTTCTACTAAAGAAGCCTTATTAACTTGATATGGAATCTCTGTAATAACAATCTTAGGCTTTCCAGATTTCTTTTTAGGAACTTCAAATTTATACTTACCTTGTAAGATTAATCTTCCTTTTCCTTCTTTATAGATTTTATCTATATCACCTGATACACAACCACCAGTAGGAAAATCAGGAGCTTGGATAGTTTCTATTAGTTTATCTATCTCTATCTCTGGATTATCTACATACTTTAACATAGTATCACAAACATTAGTAAGATTATGAGGTGGAAGATTAGTAGCCATACCAACAGCAATACCAGAACCACCATTTAATAATAAATTAGGAACAACACCAGGCATGACCTCTGGTTCTTCAGCAGTATTATCAAAATTATCTAGCATAGGAACTGTTTTCTTTTCAATATCTTTTAAAACCTCTTCAGAAATCTTAGCCATTTTAGCTTCTGTATTATGACTAATAAAACCATTAGAAATAAAAGTGTGACAATCACTCTCTACCTTTAATGAATAAACCTTTCTTATTCCTGCATCCTCAATAGAAACAATCGGTTCAAATAAATAATTATAATTAATAAAATAGTCAAATAGTAAAGAATAATCCACTCCTGTTTTTTGTTTTAATATAGAACAAACCTTTTGAGAATTCTTTTCCATATTCAATATTCTATCAAAGTTATTTTTAGCAATAAATCCAGAAGAAGTACTATCTAATTTTCTAATAAAATCAGATATAAATGGAACAAAATCAGTTTTAGAAGATTTATTTTTATAGTTTAATAAAATGAATTCTAATTTCTTCTTTTTATTCTCAGAAATAAAATTTATATTTTTATAAAATCTTAATCTATTCAAATGAGAATGTATATGAAGTTTATTTATCAATTTCCACTTATCATATCTTTTAGAACTATCAATACCAAATCTTAATAATAAAACCTGAATCTGTTTTATTAATTTTTCACTTACTGAACAACAACTAATTTCAGCCATCTTTTTAGCAAAAGTAACAGAGCCATCTCCTTCAAAATAAGCTCTTAAAAATTCAGCAACAACATCTTTAGGAGATTGTAATACTAAAAAAGGTATTTCTTTTTTATTAGATTTTACTGCATCTAAACCAATATTTCTTAAAAACTCTAAAGTATATCTACAATGACATTCTAATCTATAATACTCTTCTTTTCCATAAGAACTAGGTTTTCTTTTAAATTCATGAAGAGGAGAATCAGGAAAAACTACAGCCCAATTTTCTTTAAATAACTCTACAAGACCCTTATCAACATTACAAAACTCTATTTTATTTTTATTAATATTTCCTTCTGAAACTAACAAACCTAATAACAATGCTAATTCTTTTGTTAAATATTTAGGAAGGATTCTTTTATGTTGATGCCTATTTTTAATAATAGGATAATAATTACTTAAATCTATATCTTCACTAGGCCAAAAATCATCCTCTCTTCTATCTATAACAGTTATATCTCCTTTCTTAATCTGTTCTAACAATTTCCATTTAAATATAGGTTTTCCCTGATTATCAATAGAAATAGTAAGAATTGGATGATTCTTACTTCCAATTAATTCATATCCTTTTCCTGTTTTAATTTTTATTGTTTCATGTTCTCCAGAATCAAACCATTTAAAAGCATTATTAATTTTTTTATCCTTACTTAAAACCTGAATATCAATATCCTCTTTATTAGAAATATTATCTATTCTTTGTAATCCTTTATTTGTTATAACTAATGAATCACCTGAAACACAATATCTATAAGCAGCTGGTGGATCTCCATCCATAGAACCAAAATTACCCTGTCCAATTACTAATGGATATCTTAATGAAAAATTCTGAGCCATTCTAACCATTGCATCATAAACAGAAGTATCACCATGAGGGTGGAACTTACCTAAAACATCACCAACAATTCTAGCTGACTTCTTAGTTTGTTTACCAGCTTGTAATCCCATTAAATGCATAGCCCATAAAATCCTTCTATGAACAGGTTTTAAACCATCTTCAGCAGCAGGCAAGGCTCTAGATACAATTACAGACATAGCATAATCAATATATGCCTTTCTCATCTCTCCAGATATCTCTGCATTAACTAACTCTTTAGCTTCTGCTTTATTTTTATTCTCTTCAAATCTGTTTTTTGTTTCTTCTGGTGTCATTTTATTCAACTCCCTGCAACATCTCTACAATAGTTTCCAAAGGAATACCTTGTAAAATATTTAAATAACTTCCATTTATACTTTTTATAAATGTTGAACTTCTCCCATTAATAAGGTCAAATCCCTGAGCATAAGTTTGATAAACCTTATCTTTATCTGCTCTTAAATAATCTAAAATTTCTTCATCTTCAAGCACCCTCATTGTTGCTTTCGTTTCAACTACTCTTGAAGCTTCCTTATTATTATCCTTGTTAATCATATAAATGCCTGTAAAAAATGAATAATCATTCCCAGATAATTTTTTTAATCTTTCAAAAGCATCTTCTTCTGATATTGGTTTTTCAAAAATATTCCCATTAAAATAACCTACTGAATCAAAACCAATAATTACTCCAGCACTATAATCTTCAGCTACTTTTTTTGCCTTTAACTCAGATAATTTTCTTACTAATTCTGCTGGATTTGAAGGTCTTCCTTCAAACCTTTCATCAATATCACTAGACCTAGCTTCAAACTCAAAACCAGCATCTCTAAATACTTTCTGCCTATGAACAGAAGATGTTGCTAAAATTATTTTTTGTTTCATTTTATTAAACTTAAATCTCCATTTAATATTATTGGACTAAAACCATTAATTTCATCTTCTAAAATATTATTAGGTATTGGATTAATTAAAAAGATTGGTTTATTTAATTCCCAAGCCTTAAACATCTCTAAAAATGTGGCTCCACCAATATAATTTGCCTGACCTTTTTTTTCATAATTTAGGATAACTAAAGCATCATTATCTTTAATTTTTGCTTCTTGTTCTCTTAACATTTCAGATTTCCAATCTGCATGTTCTTTAGCACCAAGTTTTTTCATACCTTCCTCTTTCATTGGTTCATCAAAACTATTTGGTAATGTAATAATATGTCCTGCTTTTTCTAATTTTTGCTTTATATCCTCCACTTTATCATAATTATGTTTACTACAACAAATAAATATCTTCATCTTGCCCTCACCATCTCAACTAATTTAGCTTTTTCAACATTTAAGATTGGAAATAATCCTGCTTGATAATTACAATCCTTACACTCCCACTTAGGAAGAACTCCAAATAAATTACCTAATCTAAATGGATGAAACACATTAGTAGAATTACACTTAGGACAGAAATACACCTTAACCATTTCTTTCTTTTCATTCTTATTTTTCACTTTCTTACTCTTTGTTGTTTTCTTTTTTGCCATGTTATATTCTTACTATCTAAATTCTTTTGATGCATACAACTTTTCTTTCTAAGAAAAGTCGTATTATAAATCCAATTCAGCCTCCTTTGAATTTTCTTCTATAAACTGTCTTCTAGGTGCAACAGCATCACCCATTAACATTGAAAATGTCTCATCAGCTTCAACACCATCTTCAATAGAAACCTGTTTTAAGATTCTTGTCTTAGGATTCATAGTTGTATCCCATAACTGCTCATCATTCATCTCACCTAAACCTTTAAATCTTCCAACCTCTAACTTACCTGATAGTTTAGACTTAGCCTTTTTCAACTCTTCATCAGAATAAACATAAATATCTCTCTTTCCTTTTCTAATCTTATATAAAGGCGATACAGCAACAAAAACATGTCCTTCCTCTACTAGGCTAGGTAGATATCTATAAAAAAATGTTAACAATAAAGTCTTAATATGCTGTCCATCTACATCTGCATCAGTCATAATTATAACCTTATTATATCTTAGTTTAGAAACATCAAAACTATCCTTAACACCAGTTCCAATAGCAGTAATTAGATTAGCTATCTCTTCAGAACCTAATGCCTTATTAGGATTTGACTTTTCAACATTTAAAATCTTACCTTTCAAAGGAAGTATAGCTTGAAACTCTTTATCTCTAGCACCCTTAGCAGTTCCACCAGCAGACTGCCCCTCTACAATATATAACTCTGTTTTTTCATTCTTTTTAGAAGAACAATCACTCAACTTACCAGGCAAACCACCCCCACCTAAAGCATTCTTTCTTCTTACTAAATCCTTAGCTTTTTTAGCAGCTAATCTAGCTTTTAAAGATGCAATTCCTTTTTGAGTTATCTTCTTAGCTATACATGGATTTTCTTCAAAAAACTCAGCCAAAGCAGTAGTAGCTATTGAATCAACAATTCCCTTAACCTCTGAATTACCTAACTTAGTTTTAGTCTGTCCTTCAAACTGCGGCTCTTTTATCTTAATAGATACAACAGCTGTTAATCCCTCTCTAACATCATCACCTTGTAACCTCTCTCCTTTTTTCAATATCTTCTGCTTAGTAGCATAATCATTAATCACTCTTGTTAAAGCTGTTTTAAATCCAGCTACATGAGTTCCACCTTCAATAGTATTAATAGTATTTACAAATCCCTGAATATTATCATTATAACCATCTGTATACTGAATACCAATCTCAACACCTACATCTTCTTGTTGCTTTTTAAAATAAATAGGCTTATGTAATGAGCTTCTTGTTTTATTTAACCACTTTACAAACTCTTGTAATCCTCCTGCAAAATGAAAATCATCTTTCTTAGTCTTTTCTTTTCTCTCATCCTTAAAAATAATTCTTAATCCTGCATTTAAAAAACAAATCTCTCTAAATCTTGTAGCTAGAGTATTATAATCAAAATCAATCATAGAAAAAATACTATTATCAGGCATAAATGTAACTTTAGTTCCTGATTCAGACTTAGCACACTTTCCAATCTTCTTAACACCATATTCAGGAATTCCAATCTTATATGATTGTTCATACACAATTCCATCTTTTTTAACAGTTACAACCATCTTTTTAGATAAAGCAGCTACAACAGAAATACCAACACCATGTAGACCACCAGATACTTGATAAGCCTTATTATCAAACTTACCACCTGCATGCAACTTAGTAACTATAATCTCCATTGCAGGCTTTTTATACACAGGATGCATATCAACAGGCATACCTCTTCCATTATCTTCGATAGTAACACTACCATCCTTATTTATAGTAATCTTAATTGTATTACATATTCCAGCTAAACACTCATCAACAGAATTATCAACTACTTCATAAACCATATGATGTAAACCATACTTATCAGTACTACCTATGTACATCCCTGGTCTTTTCCTCACTGCCTCTAATCCTTCTAATATCTTAATATCTTTTGCAGAATAATCTGTATTTTTTCCAGCCATATTTATAGAGTTTTCACCACTTTTCTTTAAATTTTATAATTTAATCTATTTAATTTTCAAGAGAAATTTTCTCTTAATGTATAAAAAAGGCATACTTAGTTTATAAACCTTTCTGCTAATTTATCGTCGATAAAAATAAAAATCAATCAAAATCCAACTGCCACATCATCTTTTGAAAAAAGTTAGTATCATACTCTTCATCAACACACTCTGGACAACTTCCACCACAATCTACACCTGTCTCATCTCCATCTTTTACACCATTAGAACAATATCTACACACACCTTTTTCATATACAAAAGCAATATCTAGACTAGGCAAACTACTATCCCTATTATCTTTAATTCTAGATATTAATTTATCTGTATCTCTTTCATATAACTCAATATAACTCTCTTGACACCACTCAATCTTCTTAGCATAAACAGGAATAGTAGCAACACACTCTCTTATCTCAATTCTATCTCCTACACAATCATTTCTATCTTCACAAGTCCTTGTTTTAGTTCCTTTAATATTCTCAACACCATTTAGTAAGTCATCTAAATTATAATCTACTTCACACTCAGACCAATTACCACAATTAAAATCACTAATACAATCTTGTTCTACTCTTTCAATTATCTCATTACTATCTTCCTCACTACTAACACCACTATCAACCACAGACTCATATACATAAAAGTCTTGTCTTAATACACTTGTTGAATTTGGTTTTGTGATTAAAATATAATAATCACCTAAATAAGTATCATCAATATAAACCTCTGCATCTACCTCATCATAACATAAATCATTAGCACAATGCAAATCTACTTCTTGTTTTAAAATTCCAGAATCATCATATACATAAACACTATCTATAATCCCTAATGCTCCTGGCTTAATTGTAAATTTTAAAGTATATTCTTGTGGTATTCTTTTCACCTCACTTACTACCTGTCCTGTTATACTACTATCATAAAAACCACTCTTACGAATTACATTTCCAGTTATTCCTCCTGAAATAGCTAAAATACTTCCCACCAACACCACAATCAAACCCAAACCTAAGAACAAAGCTATCTTTTTTTCCATGTCTATCTAAGAATTAAGTATTATATAAAGTTTTCATTCATTAAGATTCTACTATTTAACATCCTTTCAAACTAAACCCAACATTTTAATTAACACTATACAGACAGAATAATTATAAATTGCAATAAAATTAAAATAATTATAAACCTCAACAAACATTGTCTAACTACAATCCAAAGATTGAAGACTTCTTTTTAATTAATCTAAACTCCAGATGATAATTATGATGATTATCTCTCAATTATTTCTTATTCTTACATTACTTAATAAAAAATTATAGTAACTAAAAAGTGCTAACTATTCACTCTATATTAATTACTATTAAGAGACAACAAAACATAAAGTTTATATAGTTGTTTTTGTTGTATATTTTAAGAGTTAATATGAGTGAAAATTTAGAAGATAGCACAAATAATGAATGGAGGATGACACCTCTACCAGAAGGAGAATGTAAACCAAAAAAAAGAAAAATTTTTAAATTAATTGGAGGATTATTGTTCTCAACACTTTTAGGATTGGGGGTTTATAATTTTGGTGAAAAATATAATGAAAGAAAAAGACTGGATAATTCTAATCAATGTAACCTAGAGTTATTTTATCAAGATAGAGAAGGTAATGGAAAAAAATCAATACCTTTAGATACAAGAATAGGCATTGATCTTGGATTTAATAAAAGTAATTATCAAAGATTTGGAGAAAAATCCATACAAGAAAGGCATCACTTTCTGAGTGGGTATCCAAAAATTACGATAAGATACAATGTAAAAGACCCTGAAAAAGATTCGTATGCAGTTTTAATACTAAAACAGCAAGGAAATGAAAAAGAAATTTTTAGACAGAGTGTAAGAGATATTAAAAAGAAAACTGCTACAATTGAAATAGACATGCCAAGATATATAGATGGAGGAGAATGGCAATTAAAAGGATTTATAGAAAACGGGGATGGATATAAAGATACTTCGAATATAATTGAAGCCCATACGGACAGTATTGATGTTCCTTAAAATTTTATTTTTTGTTAAAAATATTTTTTTAGTATTAATCACTCGCAAGAGACAACAAAACATAAGGTTTAAATAGTTGTTTTTATTGTATATTTTAATCAAAATGGAAGAAAGAAAAGAAAATTTAATTGTAAAGGGAACTCTTGTAACTCTTTTAGCAGGAATTGGATTATGGGGATTAAATGAAATAGCGCCTGAGAATCCCCTACAAAGAAAAAGTAATAGATGGCTCGGAAAAGTAAACAAAGAATTTATACCCCCTGAAGACTACCAGAGAAAATTTGTAAAAATTACACAAAAAAAAATAAAACCTAGTCTTCAAGAAATAGAAAAACTATATGCTTCTCAAAATCCTTCAATAAACTTGGATCATAATAAAAATGTTTTATTACATATTGGCTATATTCTTCCTGTAAATGTAAGCAATGTAAGGATCTATATAAATGGACAGGAACAAGAAAGTATATCTAAGGAGATAGAAAGAATAACAAATATAACCAAAAGTGGTTGGGAAGATAAATCAAGTTACCAAGGTAGTTACTTTAACATAGATATTACCAAATATCTTCCAAATAATAATGAAAGACATACTATAAAAACAGTATTAAAATTAAAAGATGGTAATGAAGTTCTGCTAAATCTAACAGCAAAATATGAAACACCATCCAAACTAGAAACAAAAACACAAACCCCAGAAATACAACCACCCCACCCAACCACTCCAAACTCAAAAGACATAGGACCATCTTCAGAAGCAACAAACTTCAACCAAAAAACAGCAAGACAACTATATACACAACTTAGAAACTCGGGCTTAAGATATGAAGCAAGATTAAAATCAAGTTAAACCTTTCTACCAATCCACAATCAGAATAAATCAAACCATAAACTCACTAACCCTCTGAGCCTTATACTCCTTATACAATACAAAACTCAAAATAGCCATAAATAATAATCCGAAGATTAAAAATAAATAACTAATTCTCAATGGAATCTCCCTATCACCTACATTAATATTTCCAATTGGCTCATCTTCAAAAAAACCACTAGGAATAGGCACACTATTTCCAGAACTATCATAACAAGACTTAATAGTTGGACAATTCTCAGAAATTTCATTACAACTAGGAGTTACACTTTGAACCCATCTACTACATGCACCTATAATATCACAAGACCTAACCTCCCAAACAGTAACTAATTTAGCAACAGCTTCTTGTCCTGATTCAGCAGGATTAATCTCTTCAGAAGCCCAAGAAGGATTATCCAAACTCTCTCCTTCTGCTAAAGATTTAGCTCTCCATACATCATGACAAACATCTCCCTCAGAATCAAACCTAACAGAGTCCCAAGTAGTAACTATTTTTGATTCTGCTTTATTATATACCCCATTTAAATTAGTAGGAGCAGGACAAGGACCATTATTAGTATTTGGATTAGTACTAGAAGAAACACAACACTGACCTGCTGTAGGATTTCCATTACAAGAAGTTACCTTCCACCCACTTAAACTTTCTACAGTTTTAATAATAGGCGATACAGCATTATCCTGATTTATACCTGCTCCAGAAACCTTTTCCCAAAACTTATATGCAGAATCATATTCAGCAGGAATATTTCCCCTATTTCCAAAATTCCATGTAAAATTAATTTTTGTAGGCTCTATTATATGTAGATTTCCAGAAGGTTGTAATCCTGTAGCCCTAGTTGGCATACAACAAATATCTAATTCTATAAAAATTTCTTGTCCAGGAACAAATTTTTTCTCAGCATAACAATTAGGATATCCTGGATACTCTGCTC
>CAYYLH010000012.1:0-14070 GCA_964472575.1 Candidatus Woesearchaeota archaeon | reverse complement strand
AATTCCTGTTAAATCAACAGCACCAGCAGAAGTAAGCATTAATCTTAAATCAGCATTAGCATCATAAAAATAAATATCAGTTCCAACTTCTAAAACCATCTCATCTGTAATCTCTGTTCCATTAGAAAAATTCAAAACCCATCCAGCACTAGATAGTGATTCAGGAATTGTAATAGCCCCTGCCTCTCCACTACTTATAACAACACTTCTTAATGTAGAATTAACCTTTCCTTCTAAATCAACAGCATATCCTGTAAAATTATAAGTTCCATCTGCTAATCCTGTAAAGTTATGATAATACTGATTAGCAGTTGCATTGTATAGTGATTGTATTTCATTCTCTGATAAGCTTCTATTAAAGATTAATACATCATCTATTCTTCCATTGAAAGCTTCTGATCCCTGACTACCTATAAAAATTCTATCAATAGCACTAACAGTTCCAGAATAAGAAACTTTTGATTTCTGAGTCCCGTTTTGAAATAAAGTATATTCACTACCATTAGTCCTATAAACAAGGTGAGTCCAATTACTTGAAAGAATAGGTGCAGTAGCATCAGTAGGTAAATTGTAAGTTCCAGAAGAAGTAATCAACCTTCCCCACACTTTTGAATCTGTTCTCTGAACCCATGCCCCCACAACCTTTGTTGAACCAGGAGTATCTCCAGTATTTTGTGCTTGAAAAATACCATCATTTGCATTTGTTAATCCATCAGTTTTAACCCAAACAGAAATTGTAAAAACATTTAACTGAGAAATTGGGCTTCTTATATAATCCCCTGTCCCATCAAATTCATAACCCTTGCCCCACTTACCATAAGCAGTCTGAACAGCACCACCAATAGCAGTTCCATTATTTCCATAACTAGAATTATCATAAATCAAAGCACCTAAAGTTCCCATTGAAGAATTAGTATCATCCATTCTTAACCATAAAACAACATCCTTAGCAAAATCAACAAAAGTATAATGATCTCCTCCATCATCTGATGAAGTTACATTTACAAATATATTCTCATCTGTTTCTGTTCCAGAATCACTATTATCAGCAAAACTTATATTTGGACCATCTACTTCTGGATCAACAACATAATCAAACTCAACATCTCCAATAACTTTCAAATCAAAAACATCCTGACTTTCAACTAATCCTGTTAAATAAATCTTATACTTTTTATCACTAGTAATGTTTTCAAATATTGCAATCACTTCCTCTCCATTCTCTTCATAAACCTCAACAATAGAATTATTACCTTTAGCATAAATACTAATATCCCTATCAGAAGTCAAATTACTTTCAAATCTAACCCTTAAATAATCTTCAGAAGGAATTAGTGTAAAATTATCATCCCTAACACTAACATAATCATAAACATCTGCAATAAAACTTCTATTACTATCTAAATGTTCAGCAGAAGTAATCTCAATAATTAATTCATACTCTTGTACAGATAAATGAGGAACAATCCACTCTACATAATCAATACTTCCATCCTCATCTAAATCATAAACATCTAAATCAACAGATTCTCTTTTTTCAATCCCATCACTACCAACCCAATACAATCTAATCTTATCACTCTCATTAACACTAACTAAATTATCCAACTCAGTATAAGCTAAAATATCCTCATAATGAACATCATCAGGCCCAATAATCTTAATCTGCTTTCCATTACTTGTCTCTATTTCTTCTGCATAAGGTGCATCTGTATAATACTCAACAACAATCTCATCATCTTCAACATCAGACAGATTTACTTTCTTCTCACTACCACTATCAACAACCCTATCTTCAACATCTTCTATCTCATCAACCACCATTCCTGTAAATGTAACTTTTGAAAGCCACTCATATAATCTAGTGAAAATTCCTTTTTGTTTATTCAAATCTTTAACAACATTTCCAGTTAATACTCCAGTCTTTATGTCTTTCTTATCTCCTTTTTCAACCAAATCATCATACCTATCTACTTCTTCTAGTGCTTGCTTAGCTTTTTCATTAGTCTTAACCCTAATATCCTTAGCTTGTTTTGGTAATTCTAGTTCTAATTCTATTTTTGTTCTATTTGACTTTTTAATATGCCTTACCCATTTAACAGGTCTTCCTATTACAGCTTTATACTGCTTAGTCTGTATTGTTACATTTGTTGTGACATTTGTCTCATTTAATACATTTGTCTCATTCAACTCTGTCTCATTAATCAAAGTTAAATTAGTTTCATTTAAATCAACATCTGTTAAGTTTGTTTGATTTAATTCTGTTTGATTAATTATAGTTTCATTAGTCTGATTAATTATAGTTTCATTAGTCTGATTTAATTCAATAGTATTATTCTCTTCCTCACTTACATTAGTTTGGTTAGCATCAACCACCCCACCAACCCCGCCCCCACTACTCCCCTCATCCCCACCCACAACATCACTCTCATCCTCACCCTCAGCCTCATCTTCCACTATAGTCTCATTTTCCTCTTCTTCTTCCTCTTCTTCTGTCTGATTTAACTCCTCATCTACTTGTTTTTCTTGCTCTTGTTCATCACTTGTCTGATTATCTACTTCCTCTACATCACTTGAACCATCATCTTCACTATCTCCTACAACTTCTTCATCACTTGTTTCATCAATAACAACCTCATCATCACTAGTTATATCTGAATCATCTACAAGCTCTTCCTCTTCCTCACCACTACTGCTTCCACCTGCGCCCACCTCTTCTACGTCTACCTCTTCTCCCTCTTCTTGACTACTATCTGCATCTACATCACTACTATCACTTACACTATCACTAGAAGAATCATCACTAGAAGAACTGCTCTCATCACTACCTGAATCAGAACTTGAATCATCACTAGAAGAATCTGAACTATCAGAAGAACTTGAATCACTTGAACTATCAGAATCAGAAGCAGAATCATCTACAACACGACCAGTAAAAATACTTCTTACACCACTACTAACCCTATCACTAACACTAGAAACAAAACTTCCAACACTAGGCAACCTTAAATTCTGAGTTTCAAACAAACCAGGAGCAACTTTAATACTTTCATTCAAATCTAAATTAGAATTAATACCTAAAAAAATAATTCCTCCTAAAATTAAAAATAAAAAAATAAAAATACTCAATGAACTAGAATTCAACCATGTTGTTCTACACTTTTTTTCAGAATTCTTCTTAGATTTCTTCAACCACTTCTGATAAGCATCTTCATCACCAATATATTTCTTCTTAACCTTTCCATCTTCACGATAAGATTCATAATAATAAGGACCAAACTTTTTACCATCTCTTTTTATATATCTAATATGCACCATCTTTTGTAGGACAACCTGTAATAGATTAATAGTATTAGTTATTCTACACTATTTAAACATTTTTATAATATAAAATTACAATAAATTTAAACAAAAATTGAAAAATAACTCAAACTGAAAAAAAGATAAGTAGAACAACTGATTAAAAAAGAAAATAAAACTCAAAATTAATTAATCACAATTCAAATCCTAGCAACCAATATTATTTATATTACTAAACTTAAATAATTACATCCTCAACTACTTCTGATTCTTACATTACCTAAATGACTTTTCAATCATAGCTTTTACTTAAAGCAATCTAAAGATTGCAAATCTCCATACATTAATCAAAAATCCACAATCAGAAAGATATTTAAACCAACTTTTTTTCAAATCTATATGAGAACAGGTAAGAAACTAACAGGTGGAAGATATATAAAAGCAAGAAAAAAGAAACTTAGTGAAAAACCTAGGCAAACACGAGTTGTAAAACTAGGAGAAAAAAAGACTAAAAAAATAAGAACTGCAGGTGGAAATAAAAAAATAGTATCTCTATCTCAAAAAAACATTAATGTAATCATAAAAGGAAAAGCAAAAAAAGCAGAAATTAAAAATGTAATAGAAACACCTTCAAATAGATTCTTAGCAAGACAAAATGTTCTTGTAAAAGGAGCAATAGTAGAAACAGACCTAGGAAATGTTAAAATAACTAATAGACCTTCTCAAGAAGCAATAGTTCAAGGCATACTAGTTGAATAATCTCCTCTTTTCTAAAAGTTTTAATTATCTAATCTACCAATCCTAAACCAAAACATTTATAAAGCCAAAACATTTATAAATCTTACTATAAGGAGATTCTAAGATAATGAATTATGTAAAAAGATGCCCAGAATGTAATAGTTCTAATCTAGTTTATGATGAATCTAAAGGTGAAGTAATCTGTGGTGACTGTGGACTTCTAGTAGAAGATAAAATGGTTGACACAACCCATGAATTAAGAAAATTCGACAAATCAGATAAAAAATCAAGAGGAGGAGCACCTATTTCTATGCAAAAGTTCGACAAAGGACTAACAACCAATATAGGTGAAATCTCAGACATATATAGATTAAACTCATCTCAACAAACAAGAAAATTCTTAAGACTAAAAAAATGGCAAGAACGAGTATCTACATCTATTGAAAGAAATCTAAGACTAGCAATGGCAGAACTAAGAAGAGTAGCTTCTTATCTAGAACTACCATCAGTAGTAAAAGACGAATCTTCAAGAATCTATCAATTTGTATTACAAAGAGGAATGGTTCGTGGGCGTTCAATGGAATCAGTAATAGCAGCTTGTATCTATGCAGCTTGTAGGTCTTATGAAATCCCAAGAACACTAGATGAAATCTCAGCAGCTTCAGAAGTAGAAAGAAAAGAAATAGGAAGAACATACAGATTTATTATAAGAAAAATAGGAATCAAAGTAAAACCCTCATCTCCTAAAGATTATATCTTAAGATTTGCATCTGTTTTAGACTTATCACCAAAAGCTCAAAACGAAGCACTAAAAATACTAAAAAAAGCAGAAGTTCAAGAACTAACCTCAGGAAGAGGACCAGCAGGAATTGCAGCTGCTGCCTTATACGTAGCAGCCTTACTAAATGATGAGAAAAAAACACAAAGAGAAGTAGCAGATGTAGCAGGAATCACAGAAGTAACAATAAGAAATAGATATAAAGAACTTTTAGATAAACTTGGTTTAGAAGATAAAATCAAGTTAAAAGAAACAGGAACAAAAAAGAAAAAGAAATAACTCTAGTAATCAAAATAATCATACCCTCACACTACCTAACAATCTAAAATATATCCAACTATTTAAAAAACTAAACTATAACACTTAAAGGATTTCCAATATCTATCAAAACCCTATCATTATAATCTAAATTATATGTAATAATAGAATCAATAGCTAAAATAGAGTGATGTGTTTTATTAACTACTTCTAATACTTCACTAGTATTAATCTTACCTTTTTCTAGAGTAGGTCTATATAATCTTGACTTAAACAACTCTCTTATTTTAAATCTTAATTGTTGCTTTTCTCTTGAAAATCTCCTTCCACCCATTGCATAATACCAAGCAGTTGAACCTGTTCCAGTTGTAACTAAAACACCAGAACTTCTTTGCGATTCTTTAAAATTATTATAAATAATTTCATAATTAGAAGGATGATGTGGATTAATATTACCAATATAACTCTCATTTAAAGCATACTCTGTAATCACACACTTATCTTTTTTACACACCCTTACTCTTTCTCTTACATACTCTCTAATTTCTAAAAAATCAAAATCACTAATAATCTCATTTAACTTCTCTTGTAAATCCCACACCATTGTAGAAGTCAAAGCACCTTCTGACTGCTTAGGATTAGAATTAACACCTAATAATAACTGAGAATCAATATAATGAGCACAACTTAGAAAAGTTCCATCCCCACCAACACTAACAACAACTTCCTTTCCATCAAAATACTCCTTTTTCAAATTCTCTCTCAAACTAATTGATATCTTACTTCCATCTATAGGTTTTAAAAAAGTCTTTATCTGCTCTTTAACTTCTTCATCTTTACACACAATCAAAATACTAATCTGTTTCATAAATTAAATCTAAAAATCAGCTTAATAAACTTAATTATAGTAAATCACACTAAAACATTAGCTTTTTATACTAAACAAAATTAACTATTTTAATGAGGAGATGCCGGAGCGGTCAAACGGGCCAGATTCTGCATAGATTCTTTCTATCAGAAGGCCAAGCTTAGGACCTGGTGGTTTTTACCTACGAGGGTTCGAATCCTTCTCTCCTCATTTTTATTTATAATTTGAAGTTATAGAATTAATCACAAACCTTCCCAAACTCTAGAAAAAGAATCCCCCTTATATACTAAAACTAAGACACCACTATCAGAGTTAGGAACCTTCTTTTTATCTAAGAAATACCCATAATAAGTTTCATCATTTCCTGAATATTTTTCAATATCTTCTTTTTTAATTCTTCCTTGTTCTTTATTATCAGAATAGTATCTTAAACTATCCCAATTACTACTAAAATCATCATCACACTCCTCAGACATCTTAATAAATATCTTAGCATCTCGGTCCTGTAAATGAACAGAACAATCATCTCTCACTGAAGTAATACTAGATAGATAATCATTATACTCTTTTGTTGTTCCCTGAAATTCATTCCAATCAAACCCTTCTTCACCAGCCTCACCATCACCACCAACTTCCTCCCCCTCAACAGCCACCTCACTCTCCATATCAATGTGAAACTGACAAAAACCATCGTCACAAACAAAACCAGAACCACAATCCTCATCAACAGTCTCAGGAGTACATTCTTTATCTGCTTCCTGAATACTCTGTCTAACCAACTCCTGAACAGCCTCATCACCCTTCTGATTAGAATTAACCAAAGCAGCCTCCAAATACAATGAAATCTTTAAATAAAGAGCTTCAGCAATATCGACATTACTAAATCCTTGTGAACTAATAAACTCATCTAACCTTTTAATCAAATCTGCATCCAACCCCTTATCATCTCTCTTACCTAACTTAGCCTTTTCATCCCTTATATCTTGTCTCAACTTATCTAACTTAGCAGCAGAATCCCTATCACTCAACCTAGGACTATCTAAACCACCTAAAATATTCTGAGCTTCCTGAGTTGTATTCTCAAACCTAGCTATCTGCATAACATCATCCTTAACACTATCTGTATCTAACCAACATCTAATAGATTCATCACCACAATAACCAACATTATTCCATCTATCCTCATCAACACCCATACCAGGATTCTCAGTAGCACAAACCCTAACAATACCTTTCAAATTAGCAGCAGGACTAATTGACTCTTCAACACCCTGTCTAACATTAGGTGTAGCTAAAGCATAAATAGAACGACTACCAGAAACACACTCCTTCTCTGTCTTTATATCATCTTGTTTAGCCTGGTCTTCTGTATACTTCTTTTGTAAATAATCTAAAGCAGCAGAAGTACTAACTTGTTTAAATCCACACTCTTCTCTACCATTAATACTTACACATAACTCTTTATATCCAGAAGGAGCTGTAAAGTCTAAACTCTTATCAGCTTCATCACCCTTAGGTATATAACCTCTATCAACAGTCACAGTAGGATTAGCAGCATAATATCCAGTAGAAGGAGGACTCTTTAGATAAACTAAATACTGAGAACCCATATCTTCTCCAGCATATATATGAAAATAAACCTTATACTGAGATGTAGGTGGAACACTTGCATCTGAAAACTCAATCTCTGAAAAGTGTGCATAAAATTGCTCAGGACTTTCAGGAGCTAATAAACTATCTAAAAAGTCAGCACTTGTAGGAAGAGAAGTCCCAATAAAAGCCTTACAAAACTCTCCACCAACCTCTGAAACACTTCTTGCATTAAACGCTCTAAATGCTGTCTGAGCATACTCATTCTTAAAATAATCTACATTCTGTTGTAATGAATCCCAAGCAGCTTGAACAGTTAAATACTCTCCACCACCCCTTACTCCTTGATTACCAGGATATAATAACTCAACAGCCTTAGGTAATAAAGTATCTAGTAAAGGTGAAATCTGTCTCCAAAAGAAATCACAAATATACACAGAATAAATCTGATCACACATTCCAACTAATCTACCAGAATCTAAACTCTCTTGTAAACAATCTCTATGAGACCTCATAATAGAAACAAAATTCTCTAATCCAGCATGAATCCCTGTTAAACAAACAGGAACAGCAATCCCTTCTTTAAGATTAGGTAAACACAAAACAATACTACCAATAATTCCAGACTGAACAACATTAGGCACTTTCCAAGTTCCACCAAAATCACACCTAGAACTAGGACAAATAACAGGGTCACACGCATTAAATAACCATCTACAATCACTAGGAGACATAAAATCTTCACACTCATATAAATTCTCTCCTGCAGTAACAGCTGCAGACATTGACTGTCCTAAAATTCTAACTTGTTTGTTACCATACTGCTGAGCAGCCTGTCTAATTGCCTCTCTTGCTCTACTCCTTAGAGTATTAACCTCTGAACTAGATAATCCACAAAACTGATTAACACTCTCTTGTGTATTAATATCAAATCCTTGACAAATATCATCACTTCCTCCTTGAACACCATCACTTCCAACATTACAAATATAATAATAAGAAACCATCCCAGCATCTGTATAACTCTTTTGAGAACTCGTTAAAACACTTCCAACAGAATTAGGCACCTTAGCATACCATCCTCTTTGAACATCAAACGGAACAATAGCAGGCAACTTAGCATTACTACCAGATTCATAATACTTAACCTGAGGATTTGTATATTTATTATTACAATCTTGAGCTAAATTAATAAAACCTACACTATTCTTCTGAACTTCTAACTCTGCTTCATCTCCAACCTTCCAACCACCAGTATTACTAAACTCATAAGTCTTAACCACACTCATCTTTCCATTAGCATTAGTTAAAAGCACTAAATGAGACTTTCTACCACTATAAACCATTTGAACAGGAATACTATCTCCCTCTTTAACTTCAATACTATTCAAATCCTCCTCACTAACCCCATAACCTTCTAATTGTCCTTTAGTTAAACTCTTTCCAGTCCATCTAATTGTATCTTGATTACTATCTAATACAACTACATCTAAATCATTAGGAGTACTAATGCTAGCAATAGCTGCTTTATCTTCACTACTCTGAATACTAAATCTAACATCTTGATAATAACTATCCTTAGCAGTCTCTAATACCTCCTCACTAACACCAGCTTCTTCTAATCTCTTTAATCTATAATAATCTCTTAACTGAGAATAACTCAACTCACTTACTAATACCTCTTTCTCTTCATTAGAAGGAGTAGAAACATTAATCTTATCACTATTAATATAACTACTCATCTTACTCTCTAAAGCCTGCTTAGATGCCTTACTATTAATAGAACTATCAAAAGAATCTCCTTCAATATTCTTAGACTCAATAGCTTGTATTTCTGTATTAACACTATCTAAAACCTGATTATACTTTTCAACATCATCTTCAATCTCTGTTTCAAGAGCAGAATAACACTGACTATTAGAACTATACTTCCCTTCACTTACTAACTTCTCACATCTAGCTCTATAAGATTTCATAACCTCTTGCCTAGCTATTGCCTCTCCATCAATACCAGCAACAAAATTCTTTAACATTAAAACACCTGACATAGCAAAACACCCTCCTTTCCAAACCTTAAGCAAACTACCTAAAGAATCTACAATATCTTCCCATCTCTCAATACTCTTATTTAAATTCTCAATCTTCTCTTTTGTCTTCTCAGGATTTAACTTAATATTTCTCTTTTCAATTCCAATACTAAAACTAAAATTAGCCCCTGTCTTAGTATTATCAACATCAGCTCTTAAAGAAACATAAGCAGCTTGTTTAATATTAATACTCTTAATCTCTAAAATTGCTTTTTCTTCTCCTAAACTCAAAGACCTATTAATATACAATGTCTTTGTAGAAGCAGAATAATACTCCCCATTATTCTTAACTCTATAATAATATAACAACACTCTATCATTCATTATATCTTTAATAGAAATATATTCCTCATTTCCAATCTCTTCACTTCCTGTTAAATCAAACCTATCACCAACACCAACCTTTCTAATTGTACTACCTCCAATTCTTAAATCAATATTTCTATCATCCTTATCAACACTCTTTAATTTACTCAATCCAACATAGTGATACTGATTATTAACATACACAACCTGATTAGCTTTATCATAATCATAATATAACTGATTATTTAATTCATACTTAGCCTTGTTAATTAATTCAGAATTAGGATATAACTCAATAAATCTTTCTAATAAATCAGCTCGTATTTTAGACTGATTTAACATTCTTGAATACTCAATGGCTTCCCATAAAGCTTGTTCACCATATTTCTCTAAATTCCTTTCTTCTCTTGGATAATTCTCTAATAACTCATCTAAAGTAGACTGAGCAGTTTCAAAATAATTCCCAGAAAAAGAATTCAACTCTTGATTCTCAATCCTATTAGATAGTCCTTGATAAGTAATTATAGGTGAACCCTCCTCACTATAAAATGTTTCTCCATTATGATTAATTAATAATAAACTTCCATCCTTATTAGACAATCTTACTTGATTATTCAACTTTTCAACAAAATCAGCAAATTTAATATCCTCTCCTGTCCCTAATAACTCTGTAACTTTATTAAAAACAGAAGTAGTATCTTCTTGTTTAATCTTATCTGAACTAACTATAACAACACTAAAACTACTTCCTCCTTCTTTTAAATTACTAGGTGTCTCACCAACATAACCAAGATAAAAAGAGTACTTTCCTTTTTTCAATTCTTTACCAGCCTGACCTGTAATCTTAACATCACTAGGAGTAGTATACATCAAATCTCCAACCTTAACCTCTTTTTCAACACTATCAACACTAAACAAAGCACCTGACTTCTGTAAAACCAAATCAAAACTACCTCCAGGACAATAAACACTAACACTTCCAGTTCCACCAACACCAGGAGAAATCTCTCTAACCCTACACCTTGAATTTAAAAACTTACTACCCTCTCTAACCCATAATTCCTGACCATCAACACTAATCAAAGCCTCATCATCAACACCAACAACATCATTCAATCTAACATTTAAACCAGCCCTACAATAAAATCCAGGAAAATACATAGTAGAAGAAGTCTGTCCCTCTTGCAAATCAAAAGTTCTAAACACAGTATCTTCATCAGTATACAAAGCAATCCTTGCTCTTCCATTATTTATATCTGTAACTCTAATAAATCCACGACCCTGCCAAAAACCATAACTAGGATAGTTAGCTTTCCAATCATCACCATCTAAAATAGGTACATAAAACTCAGAATCACCAACACCAAAAGCTTGTTCAGCATCATAATAAATAGTCGCTGTCAAATTACCTTTAACTGTATCAGCCATCTCATCCTCATTCTGCCTTTGCTTTAAAACAATAACAGCATAACCAATATTATTCAATAAAGGATTACCTAATAAAGTATCATAAGTATTTACAGCTGCACGAGCAGGATGAAAACTAATTCCAGCAATATCTTCTGGATACTCTCCTTTAAATGAAATACTCTTAATTGAAGAAACCTTAATCAAAGGATTAATCTTAATAGCATCCAACTTACAAAACACAGGAACATTCTGCTCTTCTAATAAATCACTTCTAACAACAGCAGGCTCACAACCTAAAGGAGGAATACTAACAACAAAATCAGATGTAGCTTCACACTGGTCATTTTTCATAGATTCTAATACAGGCCAATAAGTATTCAACTGCTCAGAAGAATAATAAGAATTAAAACTAGGTTCATATGCTTGATAATTATTACCATACCCTGCTGTATTACCAAAATAAGGCTGATTAGTATTAGCAAACTGTCCAGAAACAAATCCTAAAATCCCAATTAGTAGAATTCCTAAAACCAATAATCTATTTAATTTCATTCTAAATATATATCTGTAACAGCCTCCTCTAGTTTAATATAATTATCCTGTACCTCATCAATACTTCCAGGAGTTTTAAACATCTGAGCACGAACAACTATCTTATTTGAATCTCTTAAATCAAACTCAGATATAAACTCTTCAGAATTCCCACCACCCATAACAACCTGACTCAATTCTTGTGAAGGAATATCAATATTAAAACACTTTTCTTCTTCTAATCCAAATACACCACCAACACCAGAAACAGGCACATCAACACACTCTGTCTTACTAGTTCCAAACAACACTAAATTAGAATCTCTATAAATATAAACACTAACATTATAATCTCCTTCTGCTAACTCAACTGACTTCATTTCAGGATAAGCAACTGTCTGAGAATGCTCACCACTAAATATAACAATCGCATTACTAACTTGTTGTCCATCTCCTACTACTTCAATACTAACATTATATAACTTCTTCATTAAAATATTAGCAACATCTTCCTGATTAGTAGATATCATATACTTAGCATCTGCAAATCCCTTTGACTGAGCAATAATAAATCCATTCACAGCACTTGGAAAACCACCATTATAAAGTCCTCCCTGTGTCTGCCCAATATAACACTCTGTATTAAAAACCTTAAACTTCAAACTAGCATCAACAGGATTTAAATCATAATCATAAGTATAAACCTCTACATCCTGATTCTTATACTGACAAACAGGTGACTCAACAAAAGTTCCTTCTGAAGAAGGAATTGCTTTTCTTGCTTGGGTCTTATCTATTACAACAGAGGTAGCAAACTGAAATACCTCATCATTATTCCATATTTGAATAAGAACAGGAAAATCAACATCATACACATAGTGTAGAGGAACATAACAAAATCCTAAAATACCTAAACCTTGTTGCAATCCAACAGGCCTTACAACCCTATCTCCATAAATCTCTATTCTAGCAGGCCAAGAAGGAGAATACATAAAATTAATATTTTCATCAACACTCTGCCCAATATCTGTAACAAAATACTTATTCTCTTCTTTAGCTAAATCATAATAACTTCCTTTTAATTTCAATGCACCAATATTTCCAGACAAAGCCAAACTAATATTATTCTTAACTCCTTGTTCATCTAATACATAAGGATCACAAGTCTGTAATACATCATTAACAGGAGCGTTTAAAAATAAAACATCTAAAGCATAATTCTCTAAAAACACACTCTCTTTTTCATACTCATAGATATCCTTAGCTAATTCATAATAACTTCCTAACTTACTATCAATCTCAATATTATGTTGATTAACACTAGCTGATTGAGAATCAAAACTCAAATAAACAGGATTACTAGCTACTATCTCTACCTGATTATCTTTTATACTCACATCAACACCACCATCTTCAATAAAAACACCATACCCTTGTTCATTAAAATCAGAAAAATCACAATAATCTAATCTATCTTCTACATACTGTTCTAACTGCTCTTCCATTCCACTCTTTGTAGGAAGTTGTTCTCTTAAAATACTATTTCCAGACATATACATCCAATACGCAACAGGCTGTCCTAAAAAATCTAATTGAGAAGAATAAGGCCTATAACTACTACCAGATTCAAATTCAGGTAATTCAATATATCCTCCTTGTTCTCCTAATAAAGCAACACCTTGAGAAGCATGTCTTTCTAAACAAGAAACATAATAATCATAAGCAGGTTGCATATCCTGACTTAGTCCTCCAATATCAGAATCTCTTAAAACAAAATAACCAACTACTGCTCCAACAATCACAATTGCAACAATAATAAATAGTGTAACCTGCCCCTTTTTACCACTATTAAAATACATAAGTTTATGAGAGAAACTGCATATATAAATATTATCAATAATCAGAATGATAAAATAACTAAATAATCAAGAGTGTTAACACCAACTTTATATAATAAATCTCATAACTACTAACAAGGTCCTATAGTCTAGTGGTAGAACATATCCTTGACGTGATTAGAGTAGTTAATCTGATTAATCTAATCTTAAACTGGATAAAGCCCAAGTTCGATTCTTGGTAGGACCATCTTTTCATGTTGGTAGGACCATCTTTTCATGTTGGTAGGACTTTATTTCATTAAGCAATACACCTCAGTCAATTCAAATAAGCAGATAATTAATTCTTCAAACTACTCTTACTCTTTT
>CAYYLH010000011.1:0-14247 GCA_964472575.1 Candidatus Woesearchaeota archaeon | reverse complement strand
TAGGAACTAAAACAGGAATCTCATCCTCATCCAACTCAATCCTTTCTAATTCATACTTCTTCTCTTCTTGCCTTCCAAACAACTCAGCATCTAATCCTGGAATATACTCATTAGTTAAAATCTCAGACTTTAACCTAACTAATAAAGAACAAGCTAACAAAACCTTAGAAGAAACAAAAAAACTCTCTTCTTCCATCTCTTGAATAACTAAAACATATCTATCAGCTAAAACACCTACATCAATATCCCAAGGATTTAACTGCTCTGACTTAATTAAATCATAAATAATACTCTGCCAACTAACATCCTTTCCAGTAATTAATTCATAAAACTGACCTTGATTAATCTTATCCTTTCCTTGCTCTTCTACACCACCTTCTTCTTCCATATAAATCTAAAATCCTAACTCTTAATAAATCTTTCAATCCCTTGTTTCACTTAGAAAAACAACACCTAGTCAGTATTGAAGAGTATTAACACTGCTGTCATTGAGCAGTTACAACATAACCGAAAGCTTTAAATACTATTAATTATTAGTATAATTATCACCTCTTTTTCCCCAGGAGAGGCAGGTTGAGCATACTATTTTGGATCGCTCTTCAAGCCTCCCTAGGGTTTATAATCATAACAAATTAACAATAAGAGGAAACTATTTTTTTAAATGAATACCACACTAGAAAATAAAGCAGATACTAAAAGTAATGATGACATTGCTAGTTTAGACAGGGATGATAAACAAGAACTTGCAGATTTAAGAGAACAAATTAAGAATGGTTGGAAACCCTACTTTGTTTCATCTAAATCAGAATTAGAAAAAGCTGAAAAAATAATAAATGAATTAGGTGCTACAAAAATATGTTATCATTGTTTTGAAGATTCAGTAACAGGAAATAATATTCATTTATGTATGTATAAATAATAAATTAAAATAAATTATAATCACTCTTTCTTTTCTTCTTTTGATTCTTTCTTTTCTTCTTTATTAGTATTAAACTCAGTAAAATGACACTTACCACAATACAATCTACCTTGTCCTTGACTTAGAAAAATTCCAGGACCACATCTTGGACAATACTTATCTCTTATAACTTTATCACCCTCTATCTTATATTTAGTATACTTTTTAGAACTAGCTTTATTTTTTTGCTTCTTCTTACCTTTTTGTTTTATCTTAATTGCCATTATTCAGTCTTAGCCTCTTCTTTATTTTCTTCTTTAACCTCAGGTTTATCTTCTTTAACCTCAGGTTTATCTTCTTTAGCTTCTTCAGCAGAAGCTTCTTTATTCTCTTCTTGTTTAGCTTCTTCAGCCTTAGCAGCCTCTTCTTTAGCCTTCTTTTCTTGTTCTGCTTTTTGTTTTTCTTCCTCAGCCATTTTCTTTCTAACTTTCTGAGGAACCTTTTCAATTCTCTTTTTAGATTCAGCAGAATTATAAACAACAATATCAGCAACAAAATTACCTTGTCCATAATTTCCTTTTAATTTCTTAATAACAATCAAATCTTCATCACCCTTAACTAAAGACTTAACATCATCAAACTTAGGATTACCAATAGACTCAATCTCAATTAAATACTCTTTTCTATCTAACAATTGATTATCTAACTCTTTTACTATTTTATGATTCATTTTGTTTTAATAGCAAACTCTCCTTTTTTACTTAATCCCATCTTCTGAGCAGCTTCTGACTTCTCAGCATTAAAAACATAAATCCTTCCTTCAAATCCCTCTGTAGCCATGCTCTCACCACAATTAGGACACTCCTGACCTTCAAATATTGCCTTGCAATTAACACATGCTTTTTGTTTACGTGCCATTTTACTTTTTACCCTTAGCCTCTTTTTCTTCTTTTTTAGCAGCTGCCTTAGCACTCTGCTTAGCTTTTTCTTTATCAGTCTTAATCCAATCTAATTTACCTAATCCAGGCTGTCTCATTGTTAATCCAATCTTAGGACTATCTCCTTTATATGAAATAGCTACAATCCTTGCAATACAACTATCTCCTTTTCCTAAGCTTCTTTTACTAGACTTTCCAGCTAAAGTCTCTGATTTAGAAAATGAAACATAATCATCCATTGTCTGTGAAACATGAATCATCCCTCTTCCAGCACCCATTTCTAAAAATGCACCAAATGAAGTAATCTCATCAATAGTTCCATAAACCATTTCTTGTAATTCTGGTTTAAATACAATTAATTTAAATGTAGATTTATAATAAGCAGCACCATCTCCAGGAATAATAATTCCATCACCAACATCTAATACTTCTAAAACAGATACAACTGCTCCTAATTCTTTATCTTGAAAACCTGAATAAGTATCTAGTAATTGTTCTTTTACAGCATCAGCTGTAGATAAACCAAACTTCTCAGGTGTTACTCTTACATAGTCTTCAACTTCAACTAGATAGAACATATAGAAAAGAGAAAAAATTGCTTTATAAAGCTTTTGACTTTCTTTAAAAAGCTTCTAATCATCCCAAAGCTTTTGACTTTCTTTAAAAAGCTTCTAATCACTTACAATCTAAATTCACCAGACCATACTACTAAATGACCTAAACTAGGACTCTGTCTTGATTTAACAAAATTACTATGCATTTCTAATAATTCAGAATTACTATCAACCCTTTCAAATCCACTAACATCCTCAACATAAACAGGTCTATTCTTATTAAGATATAAAAACATTATAAAAATCAAGACAAGAAAAAACATAACAAAAATCTCCAGAACTATCTAAATAAAATCCACTACTAAAAACCTCAACAGGTTTATCCTGAATAACCTTTATATTTCTAACCATTTACAACTTTCAAAGACTTATCATCACTAATAGTTAAAACCTTACAATCAAGCCTTTGTTTTAAATCCCTATCCAAACTAGCAACTAAAACATCCTTCTTATTACAATAATCAACAATCAAATCATCTACATGTCCTTTTTCTTTTAAATTAATAACTTTCACCTTTCCTGTTAAATACTTCAACCCAATTTTAGCTGCTTGTCTATCTTTTATCTTACTTCCTTTTCTCTTACTTAATCCTAATAATTCATACTCAACACTATCTAAGAGCAACCACTCAATCCTATCATCAAACAACTCATCAGCTAGCTCTATAAAATCAATTTTCTTTTTCATACAACTTAAAATAAAATTAGTATCTAATACAATCTTCATACTAAAATAATATAACAGAACTATAAAAATGTTTCATCCCAACATTTATATAATTAAATAATCTAAAACTATAAAGAGGAAAAAATGAAAGAAATAGATAATGTTCTAAGAATCTTTAGAGAAGTAAGAGAAGCAATAGAACACGAAAATACAAACAAGATAAAACAACTCTCTAATCAAACAATTCATACAGCAACAATAGCACAAGACCCTGAAAACATCACAGTAGCTGTTCTAATCTATTCTATAGGAAAGGTATTAGAAAGAGACCACTATAAAGGACTTCCAGGATTTAATGAATTCTATACAAGCTTAAAAAAAAGAATAGATACCTCTATCAAAGCACTAGAAAAACAAGACATGGATAAATTCAGACTACAACAAAGAAGAATAAGAACAGACATAGAAAAGATAGACTCAAACCTAAGTAGATATATCAAAGAAGTATTTGAAAAAGCTTCAATAAATAAAGCTTCTAAAATCTATGAACACGGACTAAGTCTAGAACAAACAGCATCACTACTAGGTGTAAATCTCTGGGACCTATCACAATATATAGGGCAATCTTCAATAAGTGAAGCACATGTAAATGAATCACTACCAATTAAACAAAGAGTTAAAACAACAGAGGAATTCTTTTTATGAAATATCTAATACTAGATGCAGGACCTATAATCTCTTTATCAATGAATGGACTTTTATATATACTAGAAAAACTAAAAAAAGATTTCAAAGGAGAATTTATAATAACTCCTGATGTAAAATTCGAAGTAATAGATAGACCTAGAAAAATAAAAAAATATCATTTAGAAGCACTAAAAGTTCAAGAACTTCTAGATAAAGGAGTATTAAAACTCTCAACAGATATAATAGATACAAATAAACTAAATAAAGAAACAAACAGAATTCTAAAACTAATTAATTCTTCTTTTGTAAGCTATGAAAATATTAAACTAGTTCATAAAGGAGAAGCTTCTTGTTTAGCATTTTCAAATCTATGTAATGCAGAAAACCTAATAGCAGCAGATGAAAGAACAATTAGGATGATATGTGAATCTCCTGAAGCTTTAAAAAAATTAATGGAAAGAAAACTACACACTAAAATAAAACTAACTAAAAATATAAAAGAACTAGAAAAATATAAATTCATCAGGTCAGCAGAACTCGTCTATATGGCATATAAAAAGAATCTAATTCCAATAAAAAAACAAAAAGCACTTTTAGATGCACTCTTATATGCAGTCAAATATAAAGGAACAGCTATCACTTCAGATGAGATAGAAACAATGAAAAAACTAGCTTAAGCAACTAATCTAGAAAGCGCAACATCACTTTTTAGTTTAGAAGAAACATCTAAAGATTCAATTTTTCTTAATAAGGTACTTAAAATTGCTTCCTGAACCACTAGTCTTTGTGAATCTTGCCTATTTAATTTCAATGATTTATCATTCTTAATACCTTCCACAATTTTATTAGCAATATTATAATTAGTATTAAATTGTCTATACTGGTTCTCAGATACCTTTCTTTCACTTACATCATTTAAGCCCCTATCTAAATGATATAGTCTTTGTCCTACATATTCTAATTCACAAGCAATATCCAATTTATGAATAACCATAAGAATAACAAAAAATCAACCTTTAAAAAGATAATCAAACTTAAAAACACATAATCCTACTAACTAGAAGGGTGCATAGTTTAACGGTAAAATGGCCGGCTCCAGCGAGTGATTCGCTTTTGACAAGCGAAGAGTGCATAACAAATGCAAATCGCGAGAAACCGGCAGCTGGGGGTTCGATTCCTCCTGCGCCCATACTATTCTAAAATTTATAAAAAAATAAAATCAAGAAAACCTTTATAAATAACTACTCACTAATTTAAACATGGCAAAAAGAGGTAGAAAGCCAAAATCAGAGAGTTCTTCATCAACTAAAAAGATGACTGCAAAAGAAAGACAAGAATTACTAATTGAAAATTTCATAGGATTACAAAAAGCAATGACTAATATGGCTATGAGATTTGAATCTCTATCAGATAATATTGAAAAACTCTTAGGAGTATTTGAAATGTCTGCTAAATCATATCTACAAGGTGGAAGTGAAAAAGAAAATAAAGATATGTTAGGAAAGATAAACTCTTTATTAGAACAAAATAAAACAATAGCAAAAGGTCTAGTAATGATGGAAGAAAAACTAAGAAAACCAAATCAACCAAACAATCCACAGCCCCAAATGCAAAACAACACACAACCACCAAAAAGCTACTCTCCTTCAAAAAGACCTCTTCCTAAAATATGAAACAAGTTAATCTAAGAGATTCTCCTATTGTAAAATATATTATCTTAAATACAATTCTACATCTTAAACATCAAAGATATACAAGAGAAAAGAAACAACTAATTAACACAGATATGATTCCAACAACAAAACCACAAAACATGCATGCTTCTTCATTCCAACCAATGCAAAAACAAATTCAACCACAAAACCAATTCAAAAACAAACCACTTCCAAGAAGAATTCCAAAACAGCAAATGCAAGAACCAATGCAGATACAACCACGAACACAATCAATGTCTAAAAATACAGAACAACCAAAAGGAGACTATGGAAAACTTAACAATCTAATAAAAGACCCTACAATAACCTTTATAGAGTGTCCAGGTCCTGACAAACCACTAACACTAATAAGAAAAGGTCAAAGACAATTTACAAAAATAACACTATCAAAAAAAGACATACAAGAATTTATCAATGATGTTTCTGAAAAAGCTGCAATACCCTTACTAGAAGGTGTATTCAAAGTAGCAGTAGATAACTTCTTCTTAAATGCAGTTATATCTGAATCAATAGGTTCAAGATTTATAATAAGAAAACAAACACCTTACTCTATGTTAAATAATAATATGAGAAAAGTATAAATAATCTCTAATTACTATAATTCTATGTTAGATAGTTTAACAATTAAGGAGTTGAATAGATTAAACCAAGAAAGAATGTTAATTCAAAGATTCAAACCAAAAACCCCAAAAAAGACAATAAATATAGATACCCTAAGGCTCAGAGAATATAGAACTGGATTAAAACAAGTATCAACAGATAAAAGAGTAATTCCTTATCAAGATATAAATCAAAATGCAAAATACAATAACTAAACAAAAACTAGAAAAATACTTTAAAACAACAGAAACAGCCCTAGCACTAGTTAAAAAGAATATAATACCAACAAAAGAAAATCAAGCAAAAGAAATACTAGACATGGTAGAAAACTATGTATCAGATGCACATCACTTTAAAGATAATAATGATTTTGTAAATGCTTTTGCAGCTCTTAATTATGCACACGGCTGGATAGACTCAGGAGTTAGACTTGACATCTTTGATGTAAATGATAATAAACTATTTACAATTAAATAGTCTTGCTATTTCTTCTAAATTCTTGTAAACTTAGTTGAATAAAATCTTTCCAAAGATTATGATATAACTTCTCGTCTTCCCCATCTAAATCATAAGTATAACTCTCTACAGATTCATCATCAACTAACTTAGATATTCTAAAACTTCTTGTTCTAGAATTATAATCAATACTAATCTCAATACCTGCAATAGTATAATACAGCTCTCCTGTTTCACTATCCTTCCCAGGATTAATATTTATATTTCCAAATATTCTAGAAAGATAACTATCTAAGCCCTCAAGCATTATTTCTCGCTTATTAGACATATAAATATAAAGCATTCAAACTTATTAAGTTTTCTATTTTAATAAAAATCCATAAAGATTTATATACCTAATAAAATTAAATCTAATATGAAAAAATGGGTGATATCTTTAGGTGGAAGTCAACTAGTCCCTAATAAAGTAAATACAAAATTCTTAAAACAATTCAAAGAAATAATAGATTCACATCCTTCTCAAAAATTTGTAATAGTTACAGGAGGAGGAAGCACAGCAAGAAAATATATCAATGCCTTAAGAAAACTAGGTAAATCAACTAAAACACAATCAGAATCAGGAATAGCAATAACAAGATTTCATGCCTCATTCTTAACAAAAATATTTGGAAAAAAAGCAAATGAAGAACTTCCAAAAAATATGAAAAAAGTAAAAAACTTACTAAATAAAAATCAAGTAGTATTCTGCGGAGCACTAAGATATAAACCTAAAAATACCTCAGATGGAAATGCAGCAGACCTTGCATCTTATCTAAAATGTCCTTTTATCAATATTACAAATGTCCAAGGCCTATACACTGCTAATCCAAAAACAAATAAAAAAGCAAGAAGAATACCAAAAATCACTTGGAAAAAATTCTATCAAAAAGCTAAAAAAATAAAATACAAAGCAGGACAACACTTTGTTTTAGACCAAAATGCAGCTAAAACAATTATGCAAGATAAAGTACCTACTTACATAATAGGAGAACTAGAACAACTAGAAAGAATAATTAAAAACAAAAAGTTCACAGGAACCCTAATCAAAGGTTAATCCTAACATTTAAAATAACTAAACAACTAAGAATTCTATGAAACATATAACAATCAATTCAAAACAAGACCTAGAAAAAATACAAGATGAAAAACTAATCATTATAAACACAGATGAAAAAATAGCAAGAGCTATAATAGACTCTATAAAATCAAATAAAAATCTAAAATCTAAAAAACTAGCAGTAATAGCAAAAGACAATCAATTTAATAGAAGAGCATTAGAAACACTAAATATTAACTATCTAATCTCACCTGAAAAAGCAGGACAAAAAGACACTCTAAAACAAAGAGAATCAGGATTAAATCATGTTCTAGCTAAAATAGCAAATGAAAAACAAATCAGTATTATAATTGATATATCTTATCTAAAAAATCTAGATAAAAAGAAAAAAGCACAAGCCTTAGCAAGAATAATGCAAAACATCAATATCTGTAAAAAAACAAATACCAACATAAAAATAACAGACCTAAAAAACCAATCAAATCCTAAACAACTACAATCAATCCTATTCTCTTTAAAAGCCTCATCTCAACAAGTTAAAAACTCAGTATTATGAATAATATCTCCTAAAGAATTTTATTATTAACAAACCATACTAAAAATATATTTAATCATAAAGCACTTCTTAATCTTACATTACCTAATCACTCTAAAAATAATATAAAATTCTTCCAAACTAAAGTCTACAACTTCATTAATTAACATCACACAACTAAAATAATTATACCTTCTAATAATAAGATAATATAGCAATAAATAGCCATACACTCATTATCTAATCACTCTAAAACTAACTAACCAGAAATACTCATCTTTCTTGTATCACTCTGAATACTCACGCTATCTACAAGACCTTTAAGAAGTAATCTCTTGTTTTCAACACCTAATTTTCCATTAAAATTCTTTATAACAACCCTCTCATCATTAAAATTCAAACTATTTCTATCAGCAGAAATTCTCCCAGAAGCAACATAATCTAACCTTTCCAAAAACACTCCAGATTCAACATTAAGAAGATTATAAAATACATCAGAATTCAACTCAATAGAAATCTTACTAACACCCTTACTAGAAATTGGAAGACCATTTACAAAAACCTTACTTGCTCTTGCATCAATCTCATAAATTGCTTTATTATCAAAAGATATTCTTCCAGAAAAATCCTCAACAACAATAAGATTACTAGGTTTATCTAAAATAAATTCCTTTCCTTCAATATAAATAATAACATTTCCAATACCTAAAATCCTAACACTAGGATAATCTCCTTTTATACTCATATCAGGAATACTCATATCACTAGAAATACTAACAGGTCCACTCTCTTTATTACCTAGAAAATTTCCAGTAATAGAAAAGTCATTATAAAAAGTACTTATTAAAATAACTCCAATTACAAATAAAAAACCAAGAAAAAACAAAGTCTTCTTTCCAATTACCCTAGAACCTCTATACTCATGCCTTGAAACACTAGGCTTTCCTAATTCCATGTTTTTTCCTCCTATCTTTAGCCATATAATCCTCTAATATATCAATAAATCCTTCAGGATCATGAATATCTCTAACAGGAATTGATGTATCACTTAAAAAAACCCTCACATTAACAGTTCCATAATTCAACATCCTCTTAAATAATGGCTTATCAATATCTAAATCAGAAATAGATGAAAAATCAACATCCCTTACATTTTTATTTAAGATTCCAACACTATGAATTAATCTAGATTCACTAATAGCCCACCACTCTCTTCTATGAAAAATCTCAATAGTATACACAACTAAAAAGCTAAAACAGATGGCTAAAATAATACTTGAAATTTTTAAATTATAACCACTAAAATATAAATATCCTGTAACACCTAAGACAATCAAAACCAAAAAATAAAGAAATAAATATGACTTTCTAGAACGTCTCACCTTTAAAACATATTTCCTTGGTTTTTTCATATTATTTATTATCTTCAGTTATTAAAAACATTTACTTTTTATTTTTCTCAACTCTTGGATGTTCATGTCCTTCTTTTAATCTTAATTTAAGTAATTTTAGTTCTTTTTTTCTTTCAGCACTGTATTTCTTCTTATCAATTTTACAAGATTCAATCAATCTTCCAGTATACTCTCCTCCTAAAAAATGAGGAAGAATAACATAATCAGCCCCAAGCCTATACAAGTCAAAAGCATCCTTAATCTGTCTTGCAGTCAAAAGAACTATTGAATCAGATTTATTCCTCTTTAAAACATCCAATACAACCCTATTTGTGTCTTTCTCAGGAATAGTTGATACAATTAATTTTGCCTTTGAAATTCCTAAATCCTCTAAAAAATCAGAATCCTCTACATCACCATAAAGTGCATCAATACCTCTCTTTTTCAAATCATTAACAACACGTGGGTCATAATCTATAACTAAAAAATTCTTATTAATCTTAGAAAAAGAACGAATTAAAGAAAAACCAACACGATTATAACCTAATAAGAAATAATCATAATCCTTTTCTATAACCTCTTTATCTTTTACATTCTTTTTTTCAAATATAGATAAAAATCCTGAGATTTTACTATAAATAAAATCAGAATAAATTATCATATAAGAAGAACCTGCAATAGTAAATAAACCAACCATTGTAACAAAAGACAAAATCTCAGAACCAAGATTACCAACCCTCACACCTAATGCAATTAAGATTAATGAAAATTCAGATATCTGAGCAACAGTAAGTCCAGACATAAATCCTGTCTTTTTACTATAACCAAGAAGGCCCATTAAAACCATAACAATTAAAGGATTTCCAATAAGAATAAACAAAGACAATACAATTCCAGGAACAAGGAGATTTGAAATGTCTCCAAAAACCATCTGACTTCCTAAAATTAAAAAGAAAGAAATAATAAAAAAGTCTCTTAAAGATTTCAACTTAGAACTAATCTCATAACTATAAGGAGAAATAGAAAGCATAATCCCTGCAATCAAAGCACCAACTTCAATAGAAAAGCCAAGATATAGAAATAATATTGATAATCCAAAACCCCATGAAATTGCAAATAAAAATAAAAATTCTTGTGATTTAGCAAAAAAATCACTAAAAAAAGGAAGAACATAATAACTAATCGGAATAAGTATCACTATAACTAAAAGTCCTTTTAATAAAGTAGCAAATAATAAACTACTACTCCCATCTCCACTAGATAAAGAAGAAATAATAATTAAGATTAAAATAGCAACTAAATCCTGAACTAATAAAAACCCAATAGAAATCTTTCCATATAACTTTTCTAAAGCATCTTTATCAGAAAGAAGTTTCATAATAATAATTGTGGATGAAAAAGTTAAAGCAATAGCAATATAAATAGAAGCTATAACTGAAAATCCAAATAAAGTTGCAATAAAATATCCAATAAGAGATGTAAAAATTATCTGACCCAAACCAGTAATCAAAGCCACAGCCCCTACTTCTTTAATAACCTTAGGAGATAAACGCAATCCAACAATAAAAAGCAAAAAAGCTATTCCCATTTCAGAAAAAACAATAATCAAATCACTACCTTTAATCAAATTAAGAAAAAAAGGTCCAACAAGAATTCCAGATAAAATATACCCAATAATTAGTGGCTGTTTCAAAATCTTCATCACAAAAGAGACTCCTAAAACTACTAAAATTATAAGTCCAAATTGCATAAATGGGTTAATCATCTTCCTCTTTCTCCTAAAATAAATTAGAGACAATCATTTATAAGTTTATTGAATTAAAAAACTAAAATTTAAATAACACGAAAAACTAATAATCTTATGGATAACAATGAACTAATTGAATCCCTATCACCTATTGAAAGAACCATATTACCTAGTTTAACTACTACACTCCAAGATATACAAGAAATACAAAAAAAAGCAGATACAGATAAAACCTCTGTATTAAGAGCTTTAGAATTCTTAAAAAACAAAAAACTAGTAGAAACTAAAGAAGAATCAAAAAAAATACTAAAACTAGGTGTGAATGGAATTTATTATTCTAAAAAAGAACTACCAGAAAGGAAACTACTAAATAAACTAGCAGATAAAAAAGCTATCTTAATCTCACAAATAACTAAACAGGCAGATTTAAATGAAAATGAAGCTAAAATTTCTATAGGTGTATTAAAAAGAAAAGCACTTGTTAATCTTTCTAATGGAAAAATAATCCTAACAGCAGATAAAAAAGACATTACTAAAAAAATGTTAGAAGAAAAACTAATAGAAAAGCTTCCATTAGAACTAGACAATCTACAACCAGAAGATAAACTAGCAATGCAAAATCTAAAATCAAGAAAAGATATAATTCAACTAGATGAAGAAAAAGAAATCCAAGCAAAACTCACTAAACTAGGTGAAGAAGTATCTAAAATGGATTTAGATGCTGATTTAATAGAACAACTAACACCTAAAATGATTAAACAAAAGAAATACAAAGGTAAAAAATTCAGAAGATATGATATTATTTCTCCTGTTCCTAAGATTTATGGAGGTAAAAGACACTTTGTAAATCAAGCAACAGACCATGCTAAACAAATCTGGTTAGACATGGGATTTAAAGAAATGACAGGAAATTTAGTTCAATCTGGATTTTGGAATTTTGATGCTTTATTCACTGCACAAGACCATCCTGTAAGAGAAATGCAAGACACCTTCTTTATCAAAGATGTAAAAGCAGAACTACCAGATATAAAAGAAAAAGTAAAACAATCACATGAAGGTGGAAATGAAATAGCAGGAGGTAAATCAAAAGGATGGAACCAAGAATGGTTTGATGAGCCTGCTAAAAAACTATCACTAAGAACACACACTACTTGTCTATCTATTCAAACACTAAATAAAATAGCAGATAAAATTAAACAAAATGAAAAATCTAAAAAACAAGACAAAGAAAACCAACCAATACCTGCTAAATACTTTGCTTTAGGAAAGTGTTTTAGAAATGAAACAGTAGACTGGAGTCATGGATTTGAATTTAATCAAACAGAAGGAATTGTAATAGATGAAAATGCTAATTTCAGACAATTACTAGGATATTTAAAAGAGTTCTTTAGAAAAATGGGTTATGAAAAAATAAGAATAAGGCCTGCTTACTTTCCATATACAGAACCTTCTTTAGAAATAGATGTTTATAATGAAAAAAGAAAACAATGGGTTGAATTAGGAGGAGCAGGAATGTTTAGACCAGAAGTAACCACACCTATATTTGGAAAACACATCCCAGTTCTAGCCTGGGGTCCTGGTTTTGATAGAATTATTATGGAATTCTTTAAGATTGAAGATTTAAGAGATATGTATAAAAATGATATAACTAAATTAAGACAAATGAAATTCTGGAGAGAATAATGGATATACTAAGGGCACAAGAAAAAGTAGATGATTTAATTAAACACTATGGAGGATACTGGCCTGAACTAAGTATGATGGCTAGAATAACAGAAGAAACAGGAGAATTAGCAAGAGCAATAAATATAAAATATGGAGAAAAAAGAAGTAAGTTTAAAGGAGATGGTGATGGTGATATAAAAGAAGAAATATCAGACTTAATATTTACACTAATGGCTTTATCAAACAAACTAGAAATAAATCTTGATAAAGAACTACAAGAGAAAATAGAAAAAGATTTTGAAAAATGTAAAGGAGTTTATGATACTACTGAAGATAAAGTTAAATGTCAAGGAGATTTAGAATAATGGAAATAGAAGAAATACAAGACTTTGCAGATTGGGAAATAAAAAGACTAGATAAAGCTTATAATTTAACAGATGAAAGAGCTAAATTCAGAGCAACAATGAAATTAACAGAAGAAGTAGGAGAACTAATGAATGAAATAGCAAAAAAAGAAAACATGCAAAGAAAAGAAAAATCAGAATTTAAAGATAAAGACCTAGAAGAAGAATTCGCAGATGTAATTCTAGCAGCCTGCATAATAGCAAGAAGATATAAAATAGATATAATTGATGCTTTAGAAACTAAAATAGAAAAAATAAGACAAAGGAGATATAAATGACAATACTAACACTAAATAAAAAACAACTAGAAAAAGCACTAGGAAAAATAGATAAAGAAATGCAAGAAAAAATCTCAATGTTTGGAACACCAATAGAAGAAGTAACACAAAATGAAGTATCTGTAGAAGTATTTCCAAACAGGCCTGACCTACTATCACAACAAACATTTGAAAGAACTCTAAGAGAATTCCTAGAATATAAAACATCTAAAATAAAAATAAACAAACCAAAAGAAGATTACAAAGTTAAAATCCATAAATCAGTAAAAACAATAAGACCATATACTTATTGTGCAATTGTAAAGGGATTAAAATTAGATGAAGAAAAAATAAAACAAATCATAGATATACAAGAAAAACTACACCAATAAATAGGAAGAAAAAGAAAAAAACTAGCAATAGGAATCTATCCTTTAAATAAAATAAAAATAACGATTGAATACAAAACACTCTCACCAGATGATATAAAATTCCAAACCTTAGAATCTACAAAAGAAATAACAGCAAAAAAAATACTAAGAAAAAACCCAGCAGGAAAAGAAAACGCACACTTAAT
>CAYYLH010000010.1:10309-15806 GCA_964472575.1 Candidatus Woesearchaeota archaeon | reverse complement strand
TATGTGTGTTTCTGTTTCAGGAAGATGTTTTACTTCTCAGTTTTTATTTAATAAATCTGCTAATAGGGGTGAGTGTATTCATCCGTGTAGAAGAGCTTATATTATTCAGGATGAAGAGGGTAATGAATTAAAATTAGATAATAATCGAGTAATGAGTGCTAAGGATTTGTGTGCATTGCCTTTTATAGAGGATTTAAAAAAAGCAGGTATTAAATCATTTAAAATTGAAGGACGAAATAGGCCTGCTGAGTATGTTTCTACAGTTGTGGATGTTTATAGAGAGGCGATTGATAATAAATTAACAGAAAGTAGGAAGAGAGAGTTGATGGAAAAGTTGAAGAGTGTTTATCATAGGGGATTTAGTTCTGGATTTTATTTGTTTAAACCTGGAAAAAATGAATTTTCTGAGTCAGAACATGGAGAGCAAACAGAGAGAAAGAGATATCTAGGAAGGGTTGAAAATTATTATAAAAAGATTGGAGTTGCAGAGATTAGAATGCACTCTGGAAAATTAAAATTAGATGATGATGTTTATGTAATTGGAAATAAGACAGGAATTAAAAGACAAAAGATAGAGAGTATGGAGGTAAATCATAAACAGGTTGATAAGGTTAAGAAGGGTGATAAGGTGGCTATTAAGTTAGAAGCAAGAAAGAATGATGATGTTTATTTAATTGTTAAGGGTTGAAATTATTAGGTAATGTGTTCACTCTTTTCTTTTAAAAAAGAAAATTGGTGTTTCAAAAGAAAATTAAATATTGTAAGATATGGTTATTTTATGTTTGGTATTAATTAAATTGAGGATTTGGGTTTGTAGAGTGGTTATTTTTAGAAAGACCATAATTCTGGAAATAAAGAAGTATCAAAATCCATTGTAAGTAAATCTGGAAGAGTGTATATATTATGTTCTTGCATTTTTCTTGCTCGTTGTAATACTAGTTCTAAATTATCTAAAAAATATAATGGAATTCCATTTGTATTTTTTAAATCTACTAGTGCTAGTTGTGTTTTTCCTGTCATACTTAGTAATCTATTATTTCCTTCTGAGATATATAGTGTTTTATTAATTTGCCAGACTTCTGGATAGCCGTGTTTTTTATATATTTCTTCTGGTGTTAGTGTTTGTAGATATTCTTGTTGTTGAGCTCTTGCTGTATCTGTTGGTTGTAGTGTGTCTAGTCTTACTTGTTGTATTGTCATTAGTATTTTTAATAATATAAATATTTAAATATTTGTTTGTATTGTATTTTTGTATGATTGAAGATGAAGGAACTGGTTTGATACTATACCATAAACAAGTTTATACTCCTCTTTCTGAAGATAAAGGTTCTTTAGTTTATAGAGCTTCTAGGGATGAAGAAATATTAAAACCAATAGATGAGGAGAATGTTTTAAGAGTATTTAGATTTCTTAGAGATTTTAATAATCAGGGAATTGAGAGTTATCTAAGATTAGGTTTTGTAAATCATGAAGGATTTTATGTTCCTCAGAGTGATGTAAAGATGAATGTATTAGGTGTTTGTGATAGTGGTGAAGATATAATGAGGGTTAATACAAATATTATGCAAGAATTACATAGAAATGCTTATGTTTTAAATGGTGATGGAAAAGGATTCAAATTAAAGGGTTATCATTATGCAGGTGAATCAGGTATGTTTTGTTTAGTACCTTTTGGAAATATTTTAAATAGAATGAGAAATGTTGTTAAAAAACCAAGAGATGTTGATGTTTATCTACACTCTAGGAGGATTTTTGGAAGTGCTGAAGAATTAGAAGATTTTGGATTATCAAGGGTTGAAACAAAAACACTTCAAACAGCTTAGAAATTATACAAGTATTTAAATAATAAATTTTCTTTAGTTTTATATGGATTTGAAAAAGATTTTTATGGGTATTGGAATTGCATTGTTATTTGTATTCTTTGTAATTTATGCTGTTGAGAGTTTTTATGATTCTCCTAAATATGATGATTATTGTGATTCTAAGCCAGTTAAACCATTATTGACCCAGGATAATTGTGAAGAGAATAATGGAACTTGGATTAGTACTGGAAATGAGACTGGTTATTGTGATAATGCAGAAAGTGTTGATAGGTGTTATGATGATTATAATGTTGCTAGAGAGAGTTATAATAGGAATGCATTTTTTATTGTGATGTTGTTAGGTTTGATTGGAGTGATTGTAAGTTTTTATATTAGTAATATGGCTGTTGGTAATGGTGTTTTAGCTGGTGGTGTTTTTATTGTTGTTTATTCTATTATTAGGTATTGGGGTGATTTGAATGATATTCTTAGAACTTCTGCTATTGGTGTTGCTTTGATTGTTTTTATTTGGCTTACTTATAAGAAGTTGAATTAGTTATTTGTTTTATTCTCAATTGATTTTCTAAATTCATTTATTGAATTAAAATCTAAGAATTCTGCTTTATCTTGAATCGATTTGAGTTTGTTGATATATTCTGGTTTTAGTTCTATGGTAATTTTATATTTTTTCATTATAAATGCTTTTTCATTAATTTTTTAAACTTATTTTATATTAGATTTATATCATATTCATCTCACTTTGGCTGAGATGAAAGAGCCAGCTCCACGCGGCGGAGCTGGTTCACTTAATTCTAGGTTTTGGGGAAGAGGGTTGATAGATGGAAGTATAAAATGGAATTAGAACAAATAGCAGAAGAGAATGGTTTGTTAATTATAGATGGTAGTGTGGTTGGTTCTTCTAGTTTTCTTCAAGACCTTTATGATGCAAGGAGATTTGCACATTTAAGATGTAGAGATATTAGTGATGAAAGAGAAAGGATTGATTCTTTTTTAGGTTTTTTACAAAATTATCAAGAAGAGATTATTAGTGTTCCAGGTGTTTTAGATGAATTTAAACAGTATGTTCAGATTATTGGAGAAAATTTAGGCTTTTTTAATAAAACTAAAAATCATGATAAACATAATAAAAAAAGAAAAAGCTCTCGTAGAGAGAGCTATTGGAATAGTGTTGATAATTGTAGAAATGAAATGGTAGCATTACAAAGAAGTGCTTATGATTTACAAAATTCCTTGCATGATATTGTTTTAGATTTTACTGATGAAAGAGAAAGAGCACTTTTTCAAATTATAAATTTATTGTCTAAAAGGATTGGATTGAAAAAAGATAACAAAGAAGTTTATGGAATGGCTGGAAAGAGACATAATAGTAATCCTCAAACTGATGAAAGGTTATGTGCTAAATTGATGTATTCTTCTTTATTTGTAAATCCTAAAACTAGCTTATTAACAAGAGATACTGATTGTTTCTCCTTATTAGGTGTTAGTGGGAGATTGATTGGTAGTGATTGTTTTAAACCTTATAATGAGTTTTTTAGAAGTTTTTTTGAAAGGTCTGGTGCTGGATTAAATGTTTATTTTAAGGGTAATGATGAGGGTGATTTTTCATATGAACCTATAACTTTTAGTGATTTTCCTAGTGATTGTGTTATTTTTAATCTTGATAAAAGAGAATCAGAGGAGGTTAAAAAAAGAGTAATGGGCTTAGTTAGTGTGGTGTATAAATATAATTTTAGTGATTTATCTTTAAAAGATTTATAATTAAATTTATAAATTTGCAATTTTATGTTTTTATATGAGTTTGGAATTTGATGAAGCAATATGTAGAAATTGTTCTTCTTGTGGAGATTATGATTATTGTGGAAAATCAGAGGCAGTTGATAGGTGTGATAATTATATGATTGATGCAGGAGCATTAGAAGCACAAGCTCATGGAAGTACTAATCTTAGAAGAGGATTTAGATGTTCAACTTTTAAAAAAGTTCATCGTCAGTATTCATAGTATAAAATCATTCCAGAGTTATCATAGATAAATAATGTGTCTCCATTATTGTTCCAGATGCATGAAAAGTTCTTTGTGAAGATGCCTTTTGGAATTGTTTCTTTGTATATGTGTGTTGCTTGATCTTTTATTATGATATTTAGCTTATTACAATTATTTAGTAATGTTAATTGTTCTTTGTTTGTACATCTTTTTTGTTCTTTATATTTTAGGTTAATTAATTCTATACAATTTGAATTATTTGATGGCTTCCATATTCCTAATTGATTATTTTGTGCTTGTTTTTCTGCTTGTTTTAGTTCATTATAGTATTCATCTTTTTCATAGAAATAAGTATGTGCTAGTCCTTGTTCTATTAGTTTTTTATTTAGTATTTGGTTATTATAAAACACATATGCAAGATGTCTATTGTATTGGTCTTGTTGATTTGTTTTTATAGTTATATTTTTATTATTGTATTGTTCTAGATAGTTTTTAGCTTGTTTATAATAGGGTTGATTTGATTCAGGAGTGTTTATTCCTAATAATCTCACTCTTCCATATGTTGTTTCTATAGTATCTCCGTCTATTATTCTTATTATTTGTGTTTCTATTGAATTAAATCTTGGAATTGTGTATTGATAGTAGAAAAAGCCAGAAATAATGAAAATTAGTAAGATTATTATAGGTTTTATCTTCATAGATTTTCTAATACAGCAAGTTTTAAAAACCTACTTTTTTAAGATATAATATGGCAAAAGTAAATAATAGATTTACATTTACTATTTTAAATGGAGAAAATCAAAAATGGCAAAAGTAAATAAATTACTAATTACCAATTTAAAGATATAAAATGGCAAAAGTAAGAATTAAACTGCAGAGTAGTCAGATTGAGAAGTTGAATGAAGTAATGGATACTATAAAGAATATTGCTTCTCAAGCAGGGGTTGTAATCTCAGGTCCAATTCCACTTCCAACTAAGAAGCTAAGAGTTACAACAAGAAAGAGTCCGTGTGGAGATGGAACTGCAACATTTGATAGATTTGAGATGAGAGTGCATAAAAGAATTATTGATTTGCCTGCTAATGATAAGGTTTTACATAATATTATGAGGATTTCTATTCCTAGGACTGTTAATATTAAGATTGAGATGAAGGATTGATAGTTTTTATAAAGTTTTATTTCTAAGTTTTTATGTTAAGTAATATAAGCCCAGATCGCATAAGGTAGAATAAATTCTTCCAAAATGCTCCTGGTGAAGATATGCCCAGATCGCATAATGGTATTGCACAAGACTGGAACTCTTGGCCTGTAAAGGCGTCCAGGTTCGATTCCTGGTCTGGGCGTCTTCGAACCTGGTCCAAGATTATCTAACATTACTTTTAAAAACCAAATTAAACTACTAAATTTATGCCCACATCGCATAAGGTAGAATAAATTCTTCCAAAATGCAATTTAGGCAAAGCCTGCATCGCATAATGGTATTGCACCGGTCTAGAAAAGTCAATTGCTTTGCAATTTTCATTTCACGATTTTGTGAAATCTTGAAAACCGGGCCTTTACAGGCATCCCCGTTCGATTCGGGGTGCAGGCGTTTTTATTTAAAATTAATTATTAGAACTACTTTCTAATCTTCTTTTCAATTAGTAATAAAATTCCAAGACCAAATACAGCTGCAATAAATACAATAGCTAGT
>CAYYLH010000010.1:0-10209 GCA_964472575.1 Candidatus Woesearchaeota archaeon | reverse complement strand
AATTAGTAATAAAATTCCAAGACCAAATACAGCTGCAATAAATACAATAGCTAGTGTAGAATTAGAAGAGAAAAATCCTGCTGTATCTTCATCAGGATTCATAGATGTAAATGGAGATTGTTTTGTCAGGTCTTCATCTAAAGCTCCTATTACATTTCCAGTTCCTGTTAGTTGAATGCTTTGTTTTGTAATTGTATTTTCTCCATCTGTAACCTTAACACTATATGTTCCAGTAGGAGCTATTAATCTTAATTCTTCTATTTCTCCTACTTTAAGGTTTACAAATTTAGTAGATATTTCATCTCCAATTATAATTTGTATCTTTTTTTGATATGGAACATTTCCAGTATTAGTTATATATAACTTTTCACCTTTAATTTCAAATGTAACTCCTTGATTTTCTTTAATTGTAAATCCTCTTCCTTTTACTGAAGCGTTTTCATATTCTGCATTTATATTCCAGAATCCTGATGGAAAGTCATCTTCTACTTCTAGTTCTTGTTTAGTATTAGATATAACATTTTTAGTAATTGTCTTTTTATCTAGTATGTCTGAGAATGTAATTTGTACTTGTTTTTCTATTGGCTGGTTATTATCTAGTAGAATAATTTCATAGGTAATTGTATCTCCTACTGAATAAGCTTCTTTATCTAGATTAATATCTATTGAATATGCTTGACAAAATGAGATAAGAGCAACTAAAAAAATAACAGATAAAGCGAGTGTTAAACTCTTTTTCATGATTTTATAAAATCCTAATTGTATTTAAATGTTTCTTAGTATTTTGTATTATTATATTTGAGTGTTATTTAAATAAAGAAAAAACTGCAATCTGTAGATTGTGTGAAGTAATATATGTATTACATGACTATTCTTAGAAAGAAAAAGAAAGATGTTAGTAGAACAAAGTTCTACATTTGACACACATCAAAAGAACAATATTAGCAAAGAAAACTTAGATAATCTTAAAATAATATACAACAAAGATTTGAATTAAGTTAATTAATAAAACTACAAGCTTTATTTATACAGAAGTCATTTTATATTTATTAGAGATTATATAGTATTCTAGTTAACACTGATTAATTTAAAAAGATTTAAATATATTAACTCTTAAATTATAACATGAATAAAAAAGAGATTAGTGTGATAGGTCTAGCTATTGTTATTGGATTTATATTTTTGTTTTCACTAGTTTATAATTTTAATCCTGGAATTACTGGTTTTGCTGTTTATTCTCAATCTGGTGATGATTTTTCAGCAGGAAGTTTTGATAGTACTGAATTAGGTAATAGTTTGATTAGTCTAACTTCTGGAAGTAGTAGTGGAAGTTATACTTCTTCTGTATTTGATGCTGGTTCTAGTGTTGCTTGGAATAATATTTCTTGGGTTACATCTGGTATTGTAGGTATTGATTTGCCTGATAATCAAGGAAGTGATAGTATTGATATGTCTAGTAATTTTTTATTATTACATTTAGATTCTGATTATACTGATAGTAGTGGAAATGGAAATGATGGGTCTGGAGTTGGAAGTTTAGATTTTTCTTCTGGTGTTTATGCAGATGCTGTTGTTATAGATGGAGGTGATGAATATGTTAGTGTTCCTAGTTCTGGTTTAGATTTTTCAGATAGTTATAGTGTTGAGTTTTGGATTAATCCTTCTTCTAGTGCTGCACAATGGAAAACAATGGTGGAGAGAACAAATAGTTTTTATTTTGATTTAATTACTGGAGATAGAGTAAGAGTACAAGCAACTGGTTATACTAATGTTGATTCTAGTGATGGTTTAACTAGGAATGAATGGAACCATGTTGTATTTACACTATATAACACCCCTACTGGAAGTGATGTATTAAAAGTATATATTAATGGGCAAGAGTCAGGAAGTTATGGTCCTGCTTGGGGAACACCTGGAAGTTCTAGTTCTGATTTAAGGATTGGAGGAGTAGGCGGAACTGATTATGTAGATGGGATGTATGATGAGTTTGCTGCTTATACAAAGGTTTTATCTGCTGATGAGGTTTTAGAAAGATATAATAGAGGTATAGCTAGTTTAGATGCTTTTGTAAGAAGTTGTGATGATTCTGAATGTTCTGGAGAGTCATGGATTGATATTGATGATAGTTCTCCTCAGGATTTAAGTGTTGATAATAATCAGTATTTCCAGTATAAGTTTGATTTTACAGGAGGAGATACAAGTCCTGAATTAGAGAGTGTTAGTATTGATTATAGTGTTTTAAATTCAGCTCCTACACTAGAGATTAATAATCCTTCTCAAGGAGATAGTTATTCTAGTCCTGCTGATGTTAGTTTGAATTATAGTGTTAGTGATGAAGATGATAATATTGAGTCTTGTTGGTATGATTTAAATGAAGAGGTTTCTATATTAGATAGTTGTAATAATATTACTTTTAGTGGGTTAGTTACTGGAGATTATAATCTTATAGTTTATGTAAATGATACTAATGGAGAGCAGGCAAGTGAGAGTGTTTCATTTTCAGTTGTAAACTCTGCTCCTGGTGTTAGTATTTCAAGTCCTGTGAACCAGGATTATGTTTATGGAAGTGATATTAGTCTGAGTTATGATGTAAGTGATTTAGAAGGAAGTGTAGAGAGTTGTTGGTATAGTCTTGGAGATGAAAATATCACACTAACTAATTGTGAGGCTACAACACTTTCTGGTTTAGAAGCTGGAGATTATTCATTAGTTGTGTATGCTAATGATTCTGAAAACTTAGTAGGAAGTGATTCTATAAGTTTTAGTGTTGTTAATACTGCTCCTGGAGTTAGTATTATATCCCCTGTTAATACAGAGTATGATTATGGAACAGAGATTGAATTAAATTATAATATTGAAGATTTAGAAGGTGATTTAGCTTCTTGTTGGTATAGTCTTGGAGAGGAGAATATTAGTTTAGAGGGTTGTGATAATACTAGTTTAAGTGGATTACCTACTAGTGATTATTCTTTAATTATGTATGCTAATGATTCATCTGGATTAGAAGGTAGTGATAGTATTTCGTTTTCAGTTGTAAACTCTGCTCCTAGTGTTAGTATTGTTAGTCCTGTAAATCAATTATATAGTTCTAGTGTTGAATTAAATTATAATATTGAAGATTTAGAAGGTGATTTAGCTTCTTGTTGGTATGATTTAAATGGAGTTAATACAACCTTAGAGAGTTGTGATAATTCTACACTGGATTTAGAAGATGATTTTTATGATTTAGTATTATATGTAAATGATTCTGAAAATTTAGTAGGAAGTGATTCTATAAGCTTTTCAGTAGATGTTACAGGTGTTAGTGTTTCTTTAGTAGAGCCTAGTGGAGAGAAGACAACAAGAAATAATATTCCTATTAATTATAATGTTCAGGGAGATGATGTAAATTGTTGGTATAGTGTATCTAGAGGAAGTAGTATTGAGATTTCTAATACTAGTTTAGTTGATTGTGGAAATAGTAGTTTTAATGTGACTGTTGATGCTGATTTTGTTTTAAATTTATATGTAAATAATACTTATGGAAGTCTTAGTAGTGATTCTAGTTCATTTTCAGTTGATACATCTACAGAAGAACCAACAACACCTACAACTACAACAGGAGGTTCTGGAGGTGGAGGTGGAGGAGGTGGAAGTAGTGTTCCTGTTTCATCTTCAATTAGTTTAGATGTAAGTGATTTAGGAGATGTTATTTTTACTAAACAAGAGTCTAAAACACTGGAATTAAGTGTTCAAAATAAATTAACAAGAACGTATAATAAGTGTAGATTAGTTGGAATAGGTGTTAGTAGTGATGATGTTAAGAATATTAATAGTGGTGAGATTGTAGAGTTTATCTTTGAACTATCTCCTGATACAGATGGAAATCTTAGTATTAAGTGTTTAGAAGGTAGTAAGAGTATTAACTTAGATGTATATAGTATTGAGAGTAATTATTTAGCAGATATTAATGGTATTGAGGTTAGTGAAAATAAAATAGTTGTTGGATATGTTATAGAGAGTGATTTTGATTCATCAGGTATTTTTAATTTTAGTTTAGTTAGTGATTCTGGTGTTGTTTTAGATAGTAAGCAAGAAGAGTTAACTCTTGTTAAAGGAGAGAATACTGGAATTATAGAGTTTAATAGTTCTGAAAAAGGAATGATGAGAGTATCTATTACAAAAAAAGATGCTATTTTAGTTGAAGAGAATTTTATATCTGAGTCTAATTCTGTTACAGGTAGGGCTATTACAGATATTGTGTCTAATACTAATTTGTGGATAGGTGTTATTGGTTTATTCTTTGCAGTATTTGCCTTTTTTATTGTTAGAAGGATTTTTATGCATACTAAGAGAAAGAGAGTGAGTGGAAGGAAATAGTTATTAAGGAGTTATTTTTAGTTTATATATGGAAAAACTTTATTCAATTAAGGATGAGAAGTCAGAATTTTATGCACAGATAGAATTAACTAAGAATATATGGAAGTTTCTTGATAGGTTGGCTTTTTTATTATATGATGAGAATTATATGATTGATGACCATTATAGGGGTGAATTAAGGAATAATGATTATTTTAGTTTTGAAAAAGAGGGTGTTTATTTGATAATTTTAATGCTAGAAAAGCGAGCAAATATAATTATTTTGGGATTACCTTATAATAATGAAGTAAAGGAATTTTTATTTAAGAATTACTCTTTTGATTCATCCTCATATCAATAACAATTAAAAACCCAGATTAGTTCTATTAAATATGGTAAGAGTTAGATATAGTTTTTCTTCAAGAAGAACAGGACATACTAAGAATATTAGAAAACAGAGAAAGAAATATCCTAAAATTCTTTCTGAGGTTTTAGATAAGGCAGATGTTATTGTAGAGGTATTAGATGCTAGATTTGTTTCAGAGACAAGGAGTTTGGATTTAGAAAAAACTATTAAACAAAGAGGTAAGAAACTGATTCTTGTTTTAAATAAGATTGATTTGATTAGTAAGGATGTTTTAAATAAGATTAAGGAGTTAGGTAATTTTGTATTTGTATCTGCTAAAAAAGGAAAAGGTGGAAGTGATTTAAGAAAAAGGGTTTTAAAAGTGTGTAAAGGAATTGATAAAGATAAGATTTTTGTAGGTGTTGTTGGTTATCCTAATACAGGAAAGAGTTCTATTATTAATTTAATGGTTAAGAGAAAAGTAGCTGGAACAGGTGGTAAGGCTGGATTTACTAAAGGTGTGCAAAAGATTAAGTTATCTGGAAATGTGTTTTTAATTGATTCTCCAGGAGTTATTCCTAGTGATGAGTATTCTTCTAGTAAAACAGGTAATAAAGGATTGATAAAGCATGCTCAGATAGGTGCTAGAAGTTATGATAAGGTTTGGGACCCTGATATGATTGTGGCTGAGTTAATGAAGTATTATCCAGATGTTATTGAGAAGTTTTATGGAATTATGGCTAATGGTGACTCTGAAGTGTTGATTGAAAAGTTAGGAAGAAGGATGAACTTTTTGCAAAAAGGTGGTGAAGTGGATGAGGATAGAACTGCTAGATTGATTTTAAAGGATTGGCAGGTTGGAGAGATGAAGATTGAATAAGTTTAATATATATTTTTTTGTTGGTTATATATTTTTAAAGTAGACAAACCTTATTAATCTATGGCTAGGATTCATACTGAAAAAGTAAATGGGGTTGAGACACATTATGTGAAGGCACAAGATGGATTTAGAATTTATATCCCTCCTTTTAGTTCTACAGATGTTGGTGTTATTGATACTGAAAAAAATTTTGATTTAGAAAAAGCTGTTGCTAAATTTCCTATAGGATTAAGGGCAAGAGCAAGAGAAATTGCTGAATTATATAATGGAAGGCAGTTAGATTCTTTAAGTGTGCTTTTTTATGCTAGTGAAGAAGATAAAAAGAAGGGAACTAGGGATAATTTTGATGCGTATGCAGGTAGATTGGAAAATCAAGCAGAGGAGTTTAGGGATATCCATCCAGGTTTAATGCTTGCTAGAATAGATGTAAATGCTTTCTTTTTAAGATGTTATGCTGATTTAGGTGTTGTTCCTGTAGAAGAAGCAGAACATGCAGAAAGGCAAGTAAGGGATTATGGTAATGGGGTTATTGTTCATGTTTCTGATTAGGGAGAAGATAATTTTGACATAGAAACCTCTATAAATATAATAATAAAAAGAATTAAATCAAGACTTTGAAGCCGTCTTGTAGCTTTTCCCACATAGCTTCTGGAAACTCTTTATAGATTTTCATAAGCAGTTTGTTCTTTTTTATCTGCTCTTTTTCAGAATCCTTATGAGATATTTTTAGTTCTACTTTCATATTTCACCTCCTTAATTAGTTTAATTCATTTTTCTTTAAATATAATTATGTATAGAAATATATATTTTTCAGGATAATTTGATTTATATAGTGACTTCTTTTGGAGTAGTTATAGTTAATTTAAGAGTGGTATCTATGATGAAAGAGAATTTAACACCTGATGAACAAAGGATTTTTTCAATGGTTTTACTAGCTAAACAGCTTCATAATATTGAGGCATTAGTTAATTCTGCTTATTTTAAGAGTATTCAATTAGGTGTAAGGGATGATAATTTAGAAAGGCAAGGAGCTAATTTAAAAGATATGGCTAGAGATTATAATTCTAGGGCAAGGAAATTAGCAGAAAGATTAGGTGTTGATTATCAGAGAGTTGAATCTTTTGTTTATGATAATCATACTGGGATTTAATTACTTCTTTCTAAATAAGATTTCAGAGTGAGGATATGCAATTTCAACTCCTTTTGTCTTTGTTATATCTTTTAGAATTTCTTCTGTAATATTAGAATTATATTCTTGTCTTTTTCCTGCTGGAGTATAGTATCTAACTCTTATATCTACTCCTGATGGTTGGAAGTTTAGTCTTAGATATGGATGTCTTGGTGCTCTTTCTAAAAAGTCTTTTGTGATTTTCTTAGCTGCATTTATACAGATTGTTTTTGCTTTTTCTATTTCTGATTCATATGTAACTGATACTGAGATTTCATCTAATATATAATCATCTTGGAATGTATAATTAATTACATCTTTTTCAAATAATACTGAATTAGGTATCATTATTACTCTTCCTGAAGTTTCTTCTCCACCTACTGTTCCTCCGAATTCTTTTAAGTAAATATGTGTAAGTGTGATATTAACTACATCTCCTTTTACTCCTCCTATGATTATTCTATCTCCTATTTCAAAAGGTTTTGCAAATACAACCATTATCCAGGCTGCTATACCTGTTATAGGTCTTTGTAATGCCCATCCTAAAGCTGCTGTTAAAAGACCTGCTGTAATTCCTATTGATAATAAGTCTCCTGTTATAGATAGGGTTATGAATAGGATTGTTATGAATACAAATGAATAGGTTAGAATGTTTATGAAGATTGTAATATTATGAGTCATTCTTTTTGATTTAACTCTTTTTCTTAGTGTTTGTCTTAATAGATTTTTTACTATAATATAAATAAATAGTGCTACTAAGAAGGTTAGTACTGGTTTTATGTATTGCATATTTTGTAATATAATTTCTGGAATTTGCATATTGCTCTCTTTTTTTATTTAGATTTTCTAATTATTTTTATAAAAAGTCTTAGGAGTTTATATAGTTTTGGAGTTTGATTAACTCCAACTAAGATTGGACTTATAAATCAATTTATAAATAATAATTTTCTTAATATATCATGGCTAAAAAGTATTTAATGTTTTCATTAGATGATGAAAGAGCTAAGGATTTAGCAGATGTTATGTCTAATAAAACTTCAAAGAAGATAGTTGATTATCTTTCTGAAAAAGATGCAAGTGTAAGTGATATTGCTGGGGATTTAAAGATTCCATTGAATACTGCTGATTATAATGTTAAGAAGTTATTAAAATCTGGATTGATTGAAAAGAAAAAAGAGTTTTTCTGGAGTGTTAAAGGAAAGAAGATTCCTGTTTATACAGTATCTAATAAGCATATTGTTATTTCTCCTAAAAAGAGTAAGTTAAATGCATTTATTCCTGTTTTATTGATTACAGGGTTGATTGGATTTATTATTAGATTTTTGACTTTGAATAGTTTTTCTAGTGAGAGTTTAAATGAGGATGCTGTGATGTTAGCTAGTGAAGAGGTTGGAAGGTTAGCAAGTGAAAGAGCTGTTGATATTGGTGTTAATTCAGGTGGATTTTTAGTTTATGTATCAAGTGTAAGTGGATGGATGTGGTTTTTAATTGGTGCTTGGTTTGCTGTATTAGTATTTTACATTTATGGTTTAGTTAAAAGGAATTAGTGAAAGGAGGATATAAAATGGAAAAAATCAAATCAAAGATTTTCAAATTTCCAATTTAAAGATATAAAATGGAAAAATCAGTACAAATTACATTGATTATTGTTTCTGCTGTGGTTTTGCTTGGGTTGGTGGGGTTTTATATGATTTCAGGAATAATGCCTAGTAATACTGTAACTGGTAATGGACAAGCTTCATTAGATGTTCAACCTGATTTAGTTGGTGTGTATTTTAATATAGAGACTAATGGAAAGACAGCTTCAGAAGCAAAAGATGCTAATGCTGAGATTGTTGATAATTTAATCTTTGCTTTAGTTAAACAGGGTTTTGAAAGAAAGCAAATACAAACACAGAGTTATAATATCTATCCTGAATATACTTATATCAATAGACAGAGAAAAGAGAATGGGTATAAAGCAATACATTCTATTAAAGTAGAATTAGATGTTGATAGTCTTGATGATGTTGGAGAGGTTATAGATGCTGGTGTTGATTCAGGTGCTTTGATTTCTTATATTAGTTTTGAACTAACTCAAGAGAGTCAGAATGAATATAAAAAACAAGTATTAGAACTAGCTGCTGAAGATGCTCATGATAAAGCAGAGGCAATAGCTTCTGGATTAGATAAAAAGCTTGGAAGAGTGGTTTCTACTAGTGATAATAATTTTAATTACTATCCATGGAGATTATATGAAGCTAATTCATTGGATGTAGCTGAATCTGGAACAGGAGCAAAACAGGCTGTTACAAGTATTCAACCAGGAGATAGAACAATTAGTGCTAGTGTATCTGTAACTTATAAGTTGAGATAGTTAGTTTATTTTTTTATTTTTATTTTTTTCTTGGAGAAACCATTATTAAATGGTCTGTTCTTTGTTTTTCTTTTTGTGTTAAATGGTTTGGTTTTCTTGAGTGTGTTGTTGTTAGTAATCTTTCTATTGTTTCCTCATGTTTAGGAGATGTTTGAGGAGCATAAAGAATAAAACCTGCTTGAGAAGACATTGCTTGTGCTAGATATAATTTTATTATTTTATTATAATCTCTTATAAAGGTAGGGTCTATTAGTACTAGTGATTGACTTCCTAGATTTAAATATCTAGTGTGATGTGTTTGCCAATCATCATAAATATCTATATTAGATTGATGATTTGGAAACTCTTTTTTAATATGATTCTTTAATCTATTTCTATTTGATTTATCTTTTTCATGTAATCTTGCTTGAAATTCATCTGGATTAGTTTGAATCATTGTTCTAATAGCTCTTATAGATGAGCCTTCATATCGGTTAGGGTCAAATGAAATTCCTACTCCTGAATGGAATTCTATATAATTATCTATATCCCATTCTGTTAAACACTCTACTAAGTGTTCATGTTTAAACCTATCTCCTTTATTTCCTCCTGGAAAACCCATAGCATATTTCATTTTATCTTCATAGAATTTAGTTTTCCATCTATATCTTTTATTAAAACTTCTTTAAAAGATAGTTGATTATCTAGGAGGTTTTCAATCATATATTTATCAGAAGGTATAATCTTTTTAGGAAGATTGATTAAATCAAACCATTTTAATTCACCTTCTTCACATCTGGTTATTTCTTGTTGATTAGTAGTTAGTTTACATAAAAATATATTAAATGCATGTTTAACCTTATTATTTGATTTAACTCTTTCATGAAGTATTGAGCAGAGTTTTTCATATTTACAACTTAATCCTGTTTCTTCTTTAGACTCTCTTATAGCTGTTTGTTCTATTGTTTCTTCTAGTTTTTGTTTACCTCCTATTAGTCCCCAGTAGTCTTTATATGGTCTTTTATCTCTTTTTAATAAAAGGATTTTATTATTATTTACAATTGCAGCTGTAATTATTGATAAAGGACCTTGTTCTTTTCCTTGTAGGTGTTTTAGAAAAGGAATTAGTGTTTCTGCTTCTT
>CAYYLH010000009.1:0-16804 GCA_964472575.1 Candidatus Woesearchaeota archaeon | reverse complement strand
AAATCTAATGAAACAAAAAGGCTGCTGTTGTGAAATATGCAAAAAATACAACCCAGATATAATAGAATATTGTAAAGAAAAACCAATCCACTAATAAAATATCTTAACAATCAAACATAAAATAAAATCAAACATAAAAAAATGAAAATATATCTTGACAATGCTGCAACAACCAAAGTAGATGAATCAGTAGTTAAACAAATGAATAAATTCCATTTAGAAGAATATGGAAATCCTTCATCAATGCACTTTAAAGGCCAACAAGCTAAAAGAGAATTAGAACAAGCAAGAAAGACAATAGCAAAATCAATCAATGCTTTAAAACAAGAAATTATCTTTACATCAGGAGGAACAGAATCAAACAACCTAGCACTAAAAGGAATATTCTTTCAACATCAAAAAGATAATACAAATAAAAATCACATAATAACAACAAAAATAGAACACGACTGCATTCTTAATACTTGTAAATGGCTAGAAACACAAGGAGCTAAAATAACTTACTTAGATGTAGATAAAAACGGCTTTATAAATTTAGAACAACTAAAAAAAGAAATAAACAAAAACACACTACTAGTATCAATAATCCATGCAAATAATGAAATAGGAACAATTCAAAACATGGAAGAAATAGGAAAAATCTGTAAACAAAATAAAGTCTTATTTCACACAGATGCTTGTCAAAGCTATACAAAAACAAAACTAGATGTAAAAAAATACAACCTAGACCTAGTAACTCTAAATGCACATAAAATCCATGGACCAAAAGGAATAGGAGCACTATATATTAAATCAAATACAAAAATAACTCCAATTCAACACGGAGGAGGGCATGAATTCAATCTAAGAAGTGGAACAGAAAACCTTCCAGCAATAATAGGATTTGCAAAAGCAGTAAAGAATGCAAAATCAAAATACATAAAACAAATGACAAAACTTAGAGATGAATTAATAAAAGGAATACTAGAAATACCAAATACAAAGCTAAATGGAGATAAAGAACAAAGACTATGTAATAATATCAACATTAGCTTTATGAATATAGAAGGAGAAGCAATAGGAGGAATGCTAGATGCTTATGGAATCTGTTCTTCAACAGGCTCTGCATGTTCATCAAAAACACTAGAACCCTCTCATGTTTTAAAAGCAATAGGATTAAAAGATTTTGAAGCTAATACTTCAATAAGACTATCTATAAGTAAATATACAACTAAACAAGAGATAGAATACACAATACAAACACTAAAAAAAGTAACAGAAAAACTTAGAAAAATTTCACCATTTAAATTATAATTAAATTAAAAAACAATTAAAATAATAAAGATTAAACTAAATAAAAATAAAAACAACAAAAAACAAAATGGAAAAAACAAATACAAAAAAACAAATAGAAAAAAACATGACTTTTGCACAAATCATGGAATCACATCCAGATGTAGCAGATAAGTTAGCAGAAAAAGGAATGTTCTGCTGTGGCTGTCCAATGGCTATGATGGAAACACTAGAACAAGGCTGTGAAGCTCATGGTGTTGATGCAGATAAGTTAATTAAAGAATTGAATAATTAAAATGAAATTTGATATAGCTTGGAAAGGTAAAACCTATAATTGTGAATGGTGTGATAATACTGATTTTGAAAACCTAGATAATGTTAAAGGAGTAGCAGCATTCATATTTGATAATAATAAGAATCTTTGTGTAGTAAGACTAAAAAGCAAAGGGTATTGGACACTTATTGGTGGTGGAGTAGAAAAACAAGATAAAAATTATGAAGAAACACTCATAAGAGAAGCACTAGAAGAAGCAGACTTAGATATAAAAGATATACAAAGATTGGGTTATATTACAATCCATTATCAAGGTAAGGAAAAAGACAAACAACTAAGATTTATTGCAAGAGTAAATAAGATAAATCCCTTAACAATAGATCCTGCTGAAAATGATATTAATGAAGTAGAATTCATTAATCCAAAAGACTTTGAGGAATACACTCAATGGGGAGAAAATGGAATATTTCAACTAAATAAAGCACTAGAAAAACTAAACCAAGAAAAATGATCTACTCAAAAAAAGTCATAAAACTATTCAAAAATCCTAAAAATGTAGGAGAAATGAAAAACCCAGATGCAGTTGGAACAGTAGGAAATCCTTCATGCGGAGATGTAATGAAAGTATACATAAAAGTAGATAAAAATAAAAATACAATCAAAGATATAAAATTCCAAACAATGGGTTGTGCAGCAGCAATAGCAACATCTTCAATGATAACAGAACTAGCAAAAAACAAAACACTAGAACAAGCAAAACAAATCTCAAATCAAGATGTAGCAAAGGAATTAGGAGGACTACCCCCAATTAAGATGCACTGCTCTAATCTAGCAGCCTCTGCTTTAAATCAAGCTATTAAAAACTATCAAAATAAAAAAGAGTAATATGGCAAAATCAAATAAATTTTCAAATGCCAATTTAAGGATATAAATATGGCAAAATCAAATAAATTTTCAAATGCCAATTTAAGGATATAAAATGGCAAATCCAATAGAAATACTAAAACAAGAACATGTAGATATAGAAAGAGAACTAACAGAACTAGAAACAATCTTACAAGAACAAGAAATAAACTACCCAAATCTCTTACACACACTAAAAAAACTCTACTATCTCTGGGACTTCCATGAAGAAAAAGAAGAAAAAGCATTTTCAATATTTGAAAAAGAACAAATTAAGATACCAGTAGATAAAATGAAGTTTGACCACAAAGCACTAAAACCTCATAAAGATAAACTTTTACACGCAATAAATACTCATTCAGATGAGGAAATAAAAAAATCACTTCACACAGACTTAATAGTAATAATCACAAAACTCAGAGACCATATTAATATGGAAGATGAAATACTCTACACAACATCAAACTTACAATTTACACCACAAGAACTAGAACAAATGTCTAAGATTTTTGAATGAGTTAACGCTCAGGTATCGAATTGTATTATAATCAGAGTAATCCCCAGATAACATCATATCTACAACCCCCTCACAACAAGCATATTGAAGTTTATTCATCTTTCTACTATTAATCAAATTTTCAAATGAAGAACCACTCCAAATTAGGGTATGTCCATCCTCAATTTTTTCATCTAAAATATTACTACCTGTTCTATCTTGGTATTCACAAGCAAATCTATAAACATCTCCAAAAGTTATACCCTCTTTAACTTCTAAATCTAAACCTCTACATTCTTGTGTAAGATTGTGAACCCTTACATCTTCATCATTCATTTCTTTAATCTTAAGGCTATTTCTAGCAAGCCTCGCTAATATTGGTTGTGTTTTAGCTCTTTTATCAAATAACTTAGTTAATCTATCTACCATATTTCATAGAGAATTAAAATACTTATAAATCTTTCGATTATGTAACTACTAAGAAATAATTACATTATTTAATTAAATTTAATAATAGATAAAAATCAAAAGAATCGTCGAATAAAAACATATATAAACAACTTTTCCCTTATTAAAATAAGTACATAGTACTAAAAGGAGGTAAAAAATGGAAAAAAGCGCTATTGACTGGATTGCTTTAGTTTTAGTAATCATCGGAGCTTTAAACTGGGGTCTTGTTGGATTCTTTCAATATGACTTAGTAGCTGCATTATTCGGAGCTACATCAACAGTTGCAAGAGTTGTATACTCACTAGTAGGAGTATCAGGTCTATGGATGATTTACTTTATAACTAAGTAAAAAATCTTTTAAACTTTTTATTTTTTTTAATTAACTTTATTAATCTAAACCCTCTAAAATATAATGAAACAAAAAACAAAACACATTATTGTACTTGTTTTATTAATAGCTCTAATCTCAGCACTCTATGTTTTAAAAAACACTAATCTCTTTGTAAGACTAGCAGGATTTCTAATATCTGTTTTATTTTTCTATCTTTTAGATTCATATTTTAAACTTAAATTTAAACCAATACACTATATAATTTACATACTAATTGTAACAACAGGAATACTACTAAGTCCATTATATTTTATCTCAACAATGTATGATAAAATACTTCATTTAATAATTCCAATATTTGTAGCTATGTTAGTATTCCATCTAACTAATAAATTAAAAATAAAATTCTATCAAAAAATTCTAATTACCTTCTGTATAACTATATCAATACTAGCTTTATTTGAAATAGGAGAATTTATACTAGACAAACTATTTGGATGGAAACTACAAGGAGTATATCTAAGAGATATGACAGGACTAGATAAATTAAATATTGTAATGGATAAAAATGATGATACAATGATGGACCTAATCTTAGGAACACTAGGAACTATAATATTTACACTAGTAAAAACAACTAACTATTGCTTTTCTAATGAATGCAAAATAAAAACTAAAAAATAAATTTCTAACCTAGATTGTTATTGCATTAACAGGACAACTAGAAGCAGCAGCTTCAGTACAATCAGCTTTCTCTCCTGTGAACTCAGCCTTACCATCAACCATTTTAAATGATTTAGCACAAGTACCAGCACAAGCACCACATCCAATACACTTTTCTTTATCTACAGATACCATTTTACCTCCTTAGTTTAAATTTAATTTGAACACCCACTAAACTCTTCTAACTCACTAATATTTAAAACACCTACCTTAATCTCTTCTCCTTTCTTCCATGTAGGAACATACTCAATCCCAGCATCAACACACTCTTGTCTTGAAACAGCACAATCAACATAATTAATCCTATCTAAATTCTCTGCTAAAATCTCTTTTTGTTTAGCACAAGCAGGACATCCTTGTCTAATATATAAAACAACAGAATCAAAAACACAATCATAAAAATCACCATTAATATCTGAAACAACCTTACCTGTTATACTAGTAATAACACCACTAACCCATAATAAAGCAAGTATTAACACTATAACACCTAATAAACTTAGCAATACCTTAATCTTACTATCCATAAAACACAAAACAATTTAGTATTTAAAAACTTAATTAAAACAAACTAATACCCTTAATACTAAGATAAGAAACAATCAATAAAAAACTAATATTACCTAAAAAAACAGGAATAATAATCTTCCAATATTCATAATCTAACACTCCAACAGAAATAGTATAAATATCATTAGGAAAAGGACTAAACCCTGCCCAAAAATAACCAATAACAGGAACTAACCATCTAGGTTTATCATCTAACCATCTTCTTGCTTTTTCAATATTCTTATTATGCTTTTTAGAAAAAACACTCTTACCCTTTCTACCTAAATAGAAAAATAAACTATCACCAATACTAATTCCAAGACCTCCAATAAACCCTATTAAAAGCATATTTAATCCAGCAAGAGAAAATGTAACAATACTAGCATAAAAAGCAGTAGAAGTAAAACTAGAAGCACCACCAAAAACAGCAATAAGAAATAAAACCAAGTAACTATTACTAACACCTAAATAAGAAACAACTACTTCAGGTGGATAAAAATACATTAAAACTCCCCAACCAATTAATAATAAAGCAATAATAACAAAACCACTAATTCTTTTAATATTCTTATCCATACTAAATAAAATAAATAATCTTAATTAAACCTTTCTAAGGCTCTATTTCAATTTAACCTAATTTAAATACATCTTCAATTTTCTTTTGTTTTAACACCTTACTAATCTTATAAGCAAGTTCTAAAGAAGGATTATACCCCTCTTGTTCTAAAGCATTAATTGTTTGCCTTGTTACCCCTACCTTATCAGCAAGTTTTTCTTGTGTTATTTTCATCTTTTTTCTTAATTGTTTTATTTTAGTTTTCATTTCTAATTCTTTTTTCCTAATTCAGATTTATCAATAGGAATAAGATATACAAACCAAATCATCCAGACTAACCAAGAAGCCCAAACCCACTCTCCTTTAGCTAGTCCAACTAATCCAAATAAAGCAAAAAAACCAAAAAAACCCATTTGCCAATTCTTTCTCATTACCTTGTTTGAATTTGTACTTTTCTTCATGTAAGAAATATATTACATCTACTATTTAAATGTTTAGCTTTTGTAAGAAATATATTATATTCATTCCAAATATATATAAAGAATATTGACCTTATATAAACTAATGGATAAACAAGGACTTATAAAAAAACTAGAACAATATAAATTTTCAAAAGATATTATTAATGCATTTAAAAAAATAGATAGAAAACTATTTGTACCAATTGAACTAAAAGAAAAAGCATACAAAGACACAGCACTACCAATAGGAAGTCAACAAACAATTTCACAACCCTATACAATTGCATTTATGCTTTCTTTATTAGATGTAAAACCAGGACAAAATATTTTAGAAGTTGGTTCTGGTTCTGGTTATGTACTTGCCTTACTCTCTAATCTAAATCCAACAGGAAATATAATAGGTATAGAAAGAATTCTAAAACTAGCACAAGAATCACAAAAAAGACTAAATAAAAAAAACTATCCCAACATTAACCTAATTAATGCAAATGGATTTAATGGGTTACAAAGCAGAGCACCATTTGATAGAATTCTAGTAAGTGCAGAAGCAGAAACACTACCTCAAAAACTAGTTAATCAACTAAAAATAGAAGGCATTTTAGTTTGCCCTGTAAATAATAAGATAGTGGTTGTAAAAAAACACACTGGTGAAAACGAGATAACTGAATATCCTGGTTTTTCTTTTGTTCCTCTTGTGAATGATTAGCCGCTTTTCTTTATAAAAGAATAAGGGCACTAGTTGAATAATAACTCAACACTTGACAGGCTTGCAAAAGAAAAATAATAGTTATAAAAGAAATAATCAACCACCCAAGTAATGCTGATGCTCATCATCAGCAAGATAAAACTTACCTGCTTTTTCAATTAAAGTTACAATAGGCTCTTTAAATTGCTCTTGTACTTTCTCCATTGAATGTATAGCTTCTACTCTTTGCTCATCACTAGTATAAAATATAACACTTCTATACTCTTCTCCAATATCATCTCCTTGCCTATTCAATTGAGTAGGGTCATGAATCTTCCAAAAAACATTTAATAATTCTTCATAACTTACAACACTCTCATCAAATTCAACCTTAACTACCTCTGCATGTCCTGTATGCTCTCTATGAACCTCTTCATAAGTTAAATCATCATAACTATCATCACCCATAAAACCAGTATAAGTACTAACAACACCATTAATCTTATCAAATTCCTGCTGAACATGCCAAAAACATCCTGCACCAAAATACGCAATTTCCATATAATACTAAAGCATCACTAGAATATAAATTTTTGTTTTATAGATTTATGCAACTTTCTTATAATAAGGATTAATTATAACCAAACAAAATATCTCTAGCTTCTTCTTCAGTATAATAATCACCATTAGCTATATTCTTTCTTGCTTGCTCTATCTCCTTTATTTCCAAATTACTTAATTCCATCTTAATCCTCTTGCAACTTCAAATAATCAAAAGCAGACTTAGCAGCAATAGCACCCTCACCAGCAGCAGTAACAACCTGTTTTAAATTATTATTAGAAATATCACCAGCAGCAAAACAACCATCAACACTAGTCTTAGCACTAGCATCTGTCTTAATATAACCACAATCAACATCTAAACCTAAACCCTCAATAATATCAACAACAGGAGTAGCACCAATCTCAATAAAAACTCCATCAACTTTTAATTCCTTTTCTTCTACTTTTTCACCATCATCAATTCTAATCTTAACACCCTCAACCCTATTCTCACCTACAATCTCTAAAGGAGTAGCATGATAAATAACATCAATATTCTTATGTTCATTAATCTTCTTTAAATTAATAGGCTCACATCTTATCTCTTCTCTTCTATAAACAATTGTAACTTTAGCACAAATATCACCTAAATACAAAGCAGCCTTAGCAGCAGAATCAGCACCACCTACAATAACAACATCCTTACCTTTAAAGAAATTACCATCACAAGTAGCACAATAACTAACACCCTTTCCAAGTAACTCTTTCTCTCCTTTAATATTCAACTTTCTATGTTCTGTTCCTAAAGCAATAATCAATGTCTTTCCATGTATCTCTTTTCCTTTAACATGTAAAACAAAACCATTCTCATCTTTTTCAACATGTTCTACTTCTGATTCTAAAAACCTAGCACCAAACTTATCAGCTTGTTCTTTAAACTTTCTCATTAATTCCATTCCAGGACCAATAAAACCAGGCCAATTCTCTAACTCACCAGCAAGATTAGCAGTTCCACCAATAGATTTAGCAACAACAGCAGTAGACATATGATATCTTCCAGTATAAATAGCAGCAGTCAATCCAGCAGGCCCTGCTCCAAGAATCAAAACATCATAATGCTCAATATCTTCATGCTTAGTCCCTTTTTCATAAATATTTTTAACCATAATTAAGAATAAACAAACCTCTTTATAAATTTTAGTAAGCAGTGTTTCTAATCCTTTTCAGCACTCTCTAACTGAGAATTAATTAACAAATTCTGTTGCTCACTCCAATCTTTATCATCATGTGTTCTAACATATTCAGCCCAAAACCTAACAAAATTCATTCTTTCCTCTTTATTATCCTTTCCAGGTTTAAGATTGTTTTTCATTTTTAATCCTATTTTTTAATTCATTTATCTTATCATAATCAATCTCACCTTTAAATACCTCTTCTATATGTAATGCATCTTCTTCATCCTTTTCAGAACCTAGATAATATCTCTTAAACACTACTTGTCTTTCTAAAGAAGAAATCAGAACATTTCCTTGTTTAGTCTTAACTAACACACTATCTAAAAAGGTCTCATCATCAATCCTAGATTTAGGAAACTTAACCTCAAAATTAGGTATTGCCTTGCCTTTTTCAGCAAATCTGATAGCAAAACCATTATCTAAATAATCAAACATTTCATCAACATTACTAGTATTTAAACACCAAAACCCCTTATCAATTAAATCACTATACATTCTAACAAAACCCTTTTTATCCATCTTTTTAATAAATAAATCAACATCTTCAGTAGCCCTACTTCTTCCTAAGATAATAGAAACATATCCAGACATAATAACATAATCAACATACTTCTCAACAACCCTAATAAACTTTAATACAAACATATCCAGATTACTTAATTCTCTATTCAAAATAATCTTTTTCTCATCTCTTAGATATTCCATATTAATTACAATAAACAAAGATATAAAATCTTTTCTATCTCAAAAACTTTAAATACAACACAAAACATCTACTAATATGAATACAAAAGAAAAACTAGAACTAATAAAGAGGAATACTGAGGAAATAGTAACTGAGGAAGAACTTACTAAACTTCTAAAATCTAAAAAAAAGCCTTCTGTATATTGTGGTTATGAACCAAATGGCCCAATGCATTTAGGACACTTTGTAACAATAACAAAATTAATAGACATGCAAAAAGCAGGATTCAAAATAAAAATTCTCTTAGCAGATGTTCATGCATATCTTAATAAAAAAGGTTCAGAAGAAGAAATACAAAAAGAAGTAGAAAACTGGAAAAAAACAATAAAAGCAATAGGTCTAGATGCAGAAGTAGTTCTAGGAACTAGTTTTCAATTTAATAAAGACTATCAACTAGATGTAATGCATTTAGCACAATCTTCAACAATTAGTAGGGGATTAAAATCAATGCAAGAAATAGCAAGAGACATAAAAAATGCAACAATCTCTCAACTACTCTATCCAATAATGCAAGTAGTAGATATTAAACATTTGAAAGTAGATGTAGCTCTAGGAGGACTAGAACAAAGAAAAGTCCACATGATTGGAAGAGATATGATGTCAACATTTCAATACCCATTTATAGCATTACATACACCCTTAATTACTTCTTTAAAAGGGCCAGGACAAAAAATGTCAAAATCAATAAAAGGTTCAGGAATAGCAGTAACAGATTCATTTGATGAAATCAAAAATACACTAAAAAATGCATACTGTCCTGAAAAAGAAATCAAAGATAATCCTATACTCCAAATAAGTAATCTTATTATATTTCCAAGATTTGAAAAAATCCAAGTAAAAAGACCAGAGAAATTCGGAGGAAATTTAGAATTTACTTCATATAAACAACTAGAACAAACATATGAAAAAGGAGAACTACACCCATTAGACCTAAAAAACACAATAGCAGAATACTTAGAAAAAATTATCTCTCCTATAAGAGAAAAATGGAAAAACTAATAATAACAAGATAAAACCAAAGACCCACCACCTCAAAACCCCTAAATCTATAAACCCTTACTAATTCTCCTAACCATGAGAGTAATAAATGAACTAACACAAGCAGGAATAAAAGTCCATCTAGAACCAGACCCTTGTTATATGCTTGAAGACAGTGAATGTATTATGACAGCAAGGCCCATAGGTATTGAATACTGTTCTTCTTGTCCAATGAGTAATTATCATCATCACAAGGCAACAGCAGAATTACCAAACTAGAACACACTTAAAAACCCAGACTAATTCTAAACACTATGAAAGAAAAAGCCATAGTACTATTCTCAGGAGGACTAGATTCAAGATTAGTTATACAACTTTTAAAACCAAAATACAACATAACAGCAATCTACTTCCATCTACCATTTGGATGCAATGCAAAAATCAATCAAATAAAAAAATATACAAAAGAGAATAAAATCAAACTAAAAATATTCAACTGTAAAAAACAACCCCTACTAAACCAATACCTAAAACTAATACATAATCCAAATCATGGCTATGGCTCATCTAAAAACCCTTGTAAAGACTGTAAAATCTGGATGCTAAAACTAGCAAAACAATATGCAGATAAACACAATATAATACACATAGCAACAGGAGAAGTAAAAGGACAAAGACCAATGTCACAAACCTCTCATGCTCTAAAACTAATAGAAAAAAAATCAAAAGTCACACCTATAAGACCATTAGTAGAACTAGGAATACAAGGAAGAAAAAGAAACCAACAAATGCAACTAGCAAAAAAATATAAAATAAACTATCCAACACCAGCAGGAGGCTGCTTACTATGTGAAAAACAACCAGGACAAAGAATCCACACACTAATACAACACAATCTAATAAATGAAAAAACACTAAATCTAACAAACATCTCAAGACACCTAATCATAAACAATAACTGGTTTGTAATAGGAAAAAATGAACAAGAAAATAAAATAATAGAAAAATACAAAAACACAATAAAATCAGACAAAGGCACACCAGCTATCTACTATCACAAAACTACAAAACAATCAAAAGAAAAAGCAAAAGAAATACAATTAGCATATAAAAACAAACAATATAAATATCTAGAAAAATATAAAATATAATGGCAAACAAAAAAATAGTCTGGACATTCACAAATAAAAGACAACTAACAAAATCAGAATTCTTAAACTATATAGAAAGAAAAATCTGGAGAACAATAAGAAAATATAATATGCTTCCAAAATCAAAAAAATTCATACTAAAACCTTCAAAAGACCTAAACACTCAAATACTAAAACACATCCTAGATAAAAAATTCCCAACACTAACAAAAGGAAAACCAAACATACAAACACAAAACATGTCACAAATAGCAGAACAAATAATGAAAAACATCTTAAAAGGCAAATATAAAGATAAAAAACTACTACCAAATAATAAACCTCTTTACTTCATATCAAATAAAGAACTAGAACTATATGCAAAACTAACTAATATAAAATCAATTAAAATAAAACAAGATAAAAAAATCCAAAAACTATTTAATAAATTTCTAGAAAAAAACCCAGACCTAGAACATAATATAGTTAATGCATTCCTTCAACTAAATGAAAATTAACAATAAAAATATAAATCTTTCTATCCTAATACTAATATGAAATCATATAATATCTCTGACATACTATCAATAGTCTCTTATGGAACAGAATTAAGACAAGCTGTAGAAAACATCTCAAAATCAAGCAGAGGAGCCTTATTAGTCTTATCAGAAACAGCAAGAACAATCTCAGAAGGAGGATTTAATATTAATTCTAAATTCACAGCTCAGAAAATAGTAGAACTAGCTAAAATGGATGGAGCAATCATAATAAGCAAAGACCTTAAAAAAATCCTAACAGCTAACACCCTACTAATTCCAGACTCAAGAATAAAATCAGATGAAACAGGAACAAAACACAAAGCAGCAGACAGAACAGCTAAACAATTAAAAGTAATTACAATAGCAGCTTCTGAAAAATCTCCAATAGTAAGTCTATACTATGGAAATGAAAAATACACCCTATCAGGATTAACAGAACTACTATATAAAGCAAGAGAAATAGTAGAAAACCTAGAAAGACAAAGAATAGAGATAAACAACTTATTAGAAAAATTCAACATCTTAGAACTATATGGTTCTGTAAAACTAGAAGACCTAGGTCAAATTCTAAATAAGATAATATTATTCTTTAAAGATGGAGAACAAGCCTCAATCTATATGGCAGAACTAGGAAAACACGCAGAAACACTAAAAACAAGATTTGGAATAGTTACATCAGACCTAAACAAAGACCTAGAAAACATAAAAAAAGACTATGAAACCTTTTTCAAAATGCAAGAAACAATAGATAAAATCCAATCACTAAAAACCCCAACACTAGACCAAGCACAAAAAATCCTTTTAAATAACCAGTTAGATGAAATAGATACAACCACTAATCTAAGAACAAAAGGATATAGAATTCTATCTAAAGTAGATAATCTAACAGATGGTGAATTAGAAAATCTAATCAGAGAGTTCGGAGATATAAGAAAACTTCAAAACAAACAAGAAGATGAACTTAAAAAAATCGATGGAATTACAGATAAAAAAGCTAAAGCCATTACACAATTATTCACACATCAGATTGAATAGCCTCTCTTTCTAAACCAGTATATACAACCTTATTAAGATAATCATAAAGAATTCCATCTCTCAATCTAAGATTCCCAGTATCATCACTAGAATTAATTCTATCCATATGTGGAGACCATGTCAATTGAAGATGGTAAACCTCTCTTTCATTAGCTTGTCTATTATCAGCTCCAGCACCTATTTGTCTTCTTAAAAACTCTTCTAAAACTATTTGTTGTCCACAAAGACTTAAATTACTTTCAAATTCAAATCTATCACCTTTTTTATGCCAATAAATATCTATTACTCCCTTAGTTCCTTTTTCTGCCATATAACATCTCTTCTTTATCAGTTTATAAATATTTATATACTATCTTACTAATTCCCAAACCAAAACTCTTATAAATCAATATTATATCCCAATTTTATGGATGAGCTAGAACCAGAGCGCAGACAACTAAGAAGTATTTCTACAGCTGAAAAACTACCTTATTATAGCCCTCCAATAAGAACAAAACTAGATAACATAAGAATTCCTTCTAAACCAGGACTACTAGCACAAGCAGACATTACATTACAAGAACTAGGACAAGGAACAGGAAGGGCAAACCACACACTACCTAATACTCAAATCCCTATAGATTATAATGCCTTTTTAGAATATGTAAGAGATAAAACTAATCTAGGAGCAGGTGAATTAGACACATTCCTAGGTCCAGCATACCAACAATTAGTTCAAGAAGCAAAAAAAGCAAAACCAAGACTAACTACTCGTGTCTACCAAGCTCTTTCAAGAGCTTTTTCAAGCCATAGAAATCAGAAATAATAAAATCAGGCTTTTCCTTTAAAATATCCTTTTTAGAACTCCATGACTTAGAATTATGAATAGCAATAGCAATACATCCAGCTTGCCTAGCATACTCAACATCTGAAAACCTATCACCAATATAAACACACTCAATAGGCTTAACCTTATACTCTTTAAACAACTTTTTCAACTGCTTATCTTTAGATGAAAAACTCTCAGCACCAATAATCTTATCAAACAATTTATCAACCTTTAAAACTCTAGCAGACTTCTTAATAAAACTTGAATCAGAATTAGACACAACAATAAATCTATACTTTTTACTCTTTTTCAAATCCTTTAAAGGCTTAACACTAACACACAACTTAACATTACCCTTAGCATCCTTATTCATAATCTTATAAAAATCTCTTCTAATATCTTCAATCTTATTAACAGGAATACCTAAACCAGGAAGAATCTCTCTCATCTTAGCACCTAATAACTGCTTTAACTTCTTTTTACTATATTTATATCCATAATCATCTAAAACCCTAACCAAAGAGTCATAACTAATCTGCCTAGCATCAGATATAGTTCCATCAAAGTCAAACATCAATAGTTTTATCATCTTCTTTTTAAAATTCATATTTATTTTACTAATTATTACTATCTCTTTTTTCTTCTCTCTTCATCCTATCTAAAATATCTCTTAATCTATCCTGATTAGCCTCTCTATCACTCACCTTATTAACCTTATAATAATACTTATCACCAATCTTACCAGCTTTTTCAACTTTCAAATCTCTCATCAACTTACTCTTAATAGCACCAGAAACTAATAAATTTCCTTTAGATATCTCAGCTAGCTTCTTAGCCATTATAACACTATTACCAACACTAGTATACTTTAACTTACCTTCTTCAATACTATTAATTAACATTCCATTATGAATTCCAATTCCATACTCAATCTTCTGAACAGACTTCTTATTATAAGCTTGTAACTCTTTCACAACTGCTTCTCCTACAATACTCGCTAAAATAGGATTCTTAAATGTCTTAGTAACTAAAGGAGAGAAAAGAATCATAATGTAATCTCCTTTAACATTAATCATTGCTTTTTTACTCTTAGCAATCTTAAGAATCTCTTTTAATTTCAACTTAGCTTCTTTACCTAACTCTTTTAATCCACTAACCTTTAAACACACAATACTAGCTTCCTCTTTATCACCTTTTAATACTAATGTCTGCTCAGCACTACCCTGACCACTACTCTCTGTAGTATCAATCATCTTTCCCTCTTTCTTTTTAAAAATATTTATTCCTTTTAACTTATCTTTTAGTTTAAACTCTTTTTTTCTAAATCTAAAAAATACAAATACAGCAGCACCTGCTAATAAAACAATAAGAAATAACCACACAATAGGATACTTACTTAGAACACCTATACCTTTTAAATCACTAACACTAACAGCATTTCCAGTTAATAATAAATTTCTCTGAACATTTGAATCACCATCAGAAACTAAAACTTCATACTCACCATTAGGAGCTTTAAGATTAAATCTTCTCTCTTCACCAGGCTGAATATTTAATACTAATTCCCTTGTATCTTCTCCAATATTAACCTCAATAGTCTTATTATAAACAGCATTACCAACACTTCTAACAATTAATACACTATCTAAAAAATCAAATTCAGCTTTTTGTATTGCTAAAACCTCAAACTCCTTAACATCATTAATCTCTTCAAAAAAAGAATAAACATTCCAATTTCCAGGACTAGCATTATATGGAAAATTAATATCAATTATCTCTCCAGAAGCAACAGAAAATTCCTCACTAATTCCTTCAGGAGAAACAAGATTCAAATAAACAACCCCTTCCATACTAATTCCAGATTGGTCAAAAAGTTCAGCACCAACACTAAACTCATTTCCAGGAGTTACTTCTAAATCAGAAAGACTTGTCTGAATAGAGGTTGGAATCTGATTAATACTAAAACTAATACTAGTATTTCCTTTATTAAAGATTTTATTATTACTTCCTTTATCATAAACAAAAATATCTAATTCATACTCTCCTGACTCAATTGTCTCAGGCATTGTAAATTGTTCTTTTCCAACACCACCTTCAACAGCCTTAGAAAAATCAACAGCACCAGAAACCTCCATAAAACCATTTAATAAGTGTCCATTAGCTTTTACAGCTTCAACAACAAGAGTAATTGTTTGTGAAGGATCATAAGATTGTTTATCAAAACGAGCATTAACAATAACCTCATCACTAATCTGAAATGTTTTTGAGTTTGCAACATCCTCCTCAAGAGAGGCTTCTAATCTACAATTTCCACTAACATTTCCATAATTTTTAGATAGTGTAAGATATGTAGAAATTGTTTGTTCCTCACCTAATACAAAACTAGATTCAGCAGGAACCCTATAAATATTTATTTCCTCTTCATTACAAACTAAATCAATCTCAAAATTTCCAGAAAGACTAGAAGGCACAACATCAACACTAACATAGAGTTTATCTCCAAAACTATAAATATCTAATGGCTCTGATATAGATATCTTAGCACTTGCAAATCCAATCACACTACTAATAAATATCAATGAAAAAATCATCAACAACCCAATAAATAATCTACTCTTTTTCATATCAATTACTAAGAAGTTTAGTATTTAAATATTCTGCTAATCCTCTACCATTAATGTGCTTGTTCTACTTCTTGAACTAAACCACTTCCATCAACAATGCCTTCATGTTGACTAGGGTCATATCCTTTTGGAAGTGCATCTTTAATGTTATACCTTAGATTATTTCCCCACCAACTTCTACTTTCACCCATCAAGGTTTTATAACAATTTCTTCCTGCAATATTACTTGGAGTTTCTGCCATCAAAACTAGAACATAAACTAGTATAAAAGGTTTATGAAAAATTAAGAAACAAAAAAACTGCCACCCTTAACTCTTCTATGAACATCATCATCACTAGGAAACCTATAAAAATATCCTTGTCCAGGAAATAACTGCTTTATTCTATTTCCTTCAACTTTAATCTCTATTGGTTTTGCCATATTTATATCCTTAAATTGGCATTTGAAAATTTATTTGATTTTAATT
>CAYYLH010000008.1:9233-17092 GCA_964472575.1 Candidatus Woesearchaeota archaeon | reverse complement strand
TTTCATCTAAGTGCTCTGCTTTTGTAATCTCAATAATCTCAAAAGTTTGATTACTTAAATGAGGAATAATCCATTCAATATATTTTTGATTTCCTTCTTCCTCTTGATAAACAATTGGAAGATAAGTATTATTTTCAACCCAATAAACAGCATAATTCTTTCCAGCTCCATTCTCAATAATAGTATAAGATAAAACATCCTCATAATGAAGTTCAGAAATAATCTTAACTTGTTTTCCATTCTCTATTTCTACTTCCTCTGCATAAGGTCCTGGAGTATAATATTCCACAGCTATTTCATCATCTTCAACATCAGATAGATTTACTTTTTTATCAGTATCTGTCTCTACTATTTTTTCTTCTACACTTTCAAATTCTGATTTAACAACAAAACCAGTAATTGTAAAATCCTTCAACCAATTACTAATCTTTGTAAAAATATTATCTCCAGAACCAATAACATTTCCAGTAATTAGGCTTGAATAAGAAACATTAATCACTTCCTCATTACTTTGTTCTAATGTTTTTTTAGCTTCATCACTAATCTTTATACTTATATTATCTGCTTGTTTAGGAATATCTACTTCTAATCCTACTTTTGTTCTATTTGACTTCTTAACATGTTTTAACCATTTAACAGGTCTTCCTATTACAGCCTTATACTGCTTAGTCTGTATTGTTACACTAGTATTATTACTTACTATGGTTATATTTGTCTCATTTGATACTAGTGTCTCATTCAACTCTGTTTCATTAATCAAAGTTATATTACTCTCATTTAAATCAACATCTGTTAAATTAGTTTTATTTAATTCTGTTTGATTAATTATAGTTTCATTATCTGTTGTTTCATTACCCTCTATAGTTTGATTAACATCAACCACCTCACCAGCCCCACCCTCACTTCCACCCTCGTCCTCACCCATAACACCACCCTCATCCACTTGTTCTTCTTGCTCTTGTTCATCACTTGTCTGATTATCTACTACCTCAGTATCACTTAAACTATCATCTTCACTTAAACTATCATCCCCACCATCTACAACAGCTTCTTCATCACTTGTTTCATCAACAACAGCCTCATCATAACTAGTTATATCTGAATCATCTACAAGCTCTTCCTCTTCCTCACCACTACTGCTTCCACCTGCGCCCACCTCTTCTACGTCTACCTCTTCTCCCTCTTCTTGACTACTATCTGCATCTACATCACTACTATCACTTACAACCTCATCAGAACTGTCACTATCAGAATAAGAACTGTCCTCATTATTACTACTTACATCACTAAAACTATCAGAATCAGAACCCCTACTAACACTCTCTCCAGAATCAGAACCTACTATCTCCTGAACTACTCTCCCAGTAATGGTTAATTTTAACTCACTAAATTTAGAATCAAAATCACTAATTGAAATATATAAAACCATACCTAAAATCAACATAAGAAAAATACTTCCAATAAAAAAGTGTTTCTTTTTAGATGATTTATCCTCTCCTTTTCCAAGATAATTTGTAATTACCCTACCATTAACTTTTTTATTTTCATACAAATAAGGGCCATATTTTTTACCATTTCTGTTTATATATTTTTTAAAAACCATGTGCCCTCTTTTTGTTTAAAAAAAGGTAGGGTAAAACTTATTTAAAGCTTTTCATTAAAGAAATTGCCTTATAAAAAATAGAAAAAACTAATTTTATCCCACATAGATTATTAATTTTTATTTTGTTTGCTCTTCTTGTCAAATGCAGAACTCTTGTTCTGCTTGTTTTTTTCCACAGCCACATCCAACTTAATATGAACATCCTTCAACTGACTCTCATCAACTTCAGAAGGAGCATCTAACATTAAATCTCTAGCTTCCTTATTCTTAGGAAATGCAATAACCTCTCTAATAGATTCAGCCTTAACTAAAATCTGTATCAATCTATCTAAACCAATAGCAAAACCACCATGAGGAGGAGCACCAAAACTCAAAGCATCTAATAAAAATCCAAACTTCTCTTTTTGCTCTTCCTTACTAATCTTTAACAATTCAAATACCTTTTCTTGAATATCTTGTCTATGAATTCTAATACTTCCAGATAATAATTCAACACCATTTAAAACTAAGTCAAAAGTCTTAGCCTTAACCTTGTCAGGATTCTTTTTCAAATCTTCAAAAGACTTAGGCATACAAAAAGGATGATGAGCAGCATTATATCTCTTCTCATCTTTATCATACTCTAATAATGGAAAATCAACAATCCATGCAAAAGCAAGCTCATCTTTATCATCTTTATTCTTTCTTAAATCAGGCTTATCAGAATTATACTTCTTCATTGCCTCATCATAAGACACTCTTTTAAAAGGAATCTTCAAATCCTTATCAAATACCTCTTTAAACACATATTTTAATAATCCTTCAACAATACTATAAACATCTTCTTCATTAACAAAACTCATTTCAGCATCTAACTGAGTAAACTCGGGCTGTCTATCACTTCTTAAATCCTCATCTCTTAAACACTTAGCAATCTGAAAATACTTTTCCATTCCACCAACCATTAACAACTGCTTAAATAACTGAGGAGACTGAGGTAATGCAAAAAACTTTCCAGCCTGTGTTCTAGAAGGAACAATATAATCCCTAGCACCCTCAGGAGTAGATTTAGCTAATAAAGGTGTTTCAAATTCTGTAAATCCATTATCATATAAATACTCCCTCATTTTCTGAATAATCTTTCCTCTTAAAATTAAATTCTTCTGCATCTCAGATCTTCTTAAATCTAAATATCTATACTTCAGTCTAGTATCTTCATTAGTCTCTTTATTATCTAAATCAAAAGGCAAAGCAGGACAACTATTCAATACTTCTATATTTTCAATCTTTAATTCTAAATTACCAATACTAGATTCCTTATTCTCTGTTCCCTTAGGCCTCTCTCCAACCTCTCCTGTAATAGCAACACAATACTCTTTAGATAATGATTTAGCAATCTCAAATACCTCTTTATTCTTAGCAACAACAACACACTGAACTCTTTCACTTACATCACGAATATCTAAAAATATCAACTTACCATGCTCTCTAATTACATCTACCCATCCTTTTATAAGAACTTTCTCGCCTTTTTTCAAGTCTTTAATCATAATTCTTTTCATAATTATACTTTGTATCTTAGGTTTATAAAGATTGTTTTAGAAATGATTTAATTAAAATCACAATATTTTTAAATCTCATCATCCTTTGTAAATTAATGAAAAAGATTTGGTATGGAGTTATTGGTGTTGCTATTCTTCTTACACTAATCAGTATGATTTTACCAAACAATTTATCCAAAAATCAAAATAATAATGTAAATACCTATAAGAATCTTAATGAAACTAAATTTAATCAATTAGCTATTCAGGCATTATATGACCATGGATTTTGTTATCAAGGAATGCTAGATGAAGAAGGAAAAGAATGTGGAGAAGCAGAATATCCTTTTATTAGAGTTTACAATGCAGAAGATTTTACAGAACACGGCAAGATTCTTTTAGTAACTAAAGTTACAGAAGATTTATACTCAAAATTCCCTTCCCTTTCTGATAAAACTCTTACCTATGTATTTCGAAATACAAATCAAGAATCTGTAGATACAATATATGTTAAAGAAAATAAATGGAATAGATAAAGATGAAACAAAAATTTATTTGTAGACAATGTAAAAAAGAAAAACAAGAAGATCCAAAAACATTTAAAAGAAGATGGCAATGGATTAATGATACTATTTAGACCATTATGTAATGAATGCTTAAAGGAGTTACAACGCCACACTATAGAAGAATTATTTCCATTAAGAAAATGATAATTATACATCTCCTAACTGCTTTTTAAGTTCTTCCATAACCTCCCCCCCAGAAACCCTCCCTTTAAACCTAGCCATAACCAATCCCATATAAGCCCCTTCAGACAAACCAGGCTTTTCTTTTAACAACTTCTTAATCTCTCCTGTTAAATCAACATCTTCTTTTTCCATTGCTTCTTCTAAAGACATTCCCTGAATAATCTTCATCATAACAACCTTAACATCACTCTCTGAAATCTTTTTACCAACCTCATTCAAAATACTCTCTAAAACATCTTCATTCAAAATCTTCTCCACCTCTTCTTTTGTCTTATCAGTCTTAGCAATAATCTCTTTAATAAACAAGGTCAACATCTTTCCAACTAAATTAGGATTATCATAAACCTTAATCAAAGTCTTAAACTCCTCAATCTTTCTCTCTTGTAATAATAACTTAACCAATTCCTCATTCAATCCAAACTCTTGTAAATAACCTTTTAACTCACTTCTTAACTTAGGAAGATTATTCTTAGCATAATTAATCATTTGCCTTGAAATCTTTAATAATTCTAAATCAGTCTCAGGATACATTCTTGCTTGTCCAGGCATAGGTCTTAAAAACTCTGTCTCAGCACTAGGTAAAACCTTTCTAACTTCATTCTCACACTTTCCATTAGCAACACACTCTTGCTGTCTTTTAATCTCATTCTCAACAGTTCTTAACATAATCTTAGGATCTTGAAAACCCTTAATCTCAACTCTTTTACTTCCTTTAATAGAAATATTCAAATCCTGTCTAATAGTTCCAATCCCTCTCTTAACCTTACAAGCTCTTAATATCTCTCCAATCTTTAAAGCAGCCTCTTTAATCTGCTCAGGTGTTTTCAAATCAGGTTTAGTAGTAATCTCAACCAAAGGAATACCTAATCTATCTAACTTATATGACTTAACACTCTCATTCTCTTTTAATTCATCTGTCTCCTCATTCTCATTTCCAACAGGACGAGCAGCATCTTCTTCTAAAGCAATACTCTCAATTCCTACTTTTCCTTGAGAAGTCTCAATATAACCATCATGAGCAATCATAACAGTTCTCTGAAATCCAGAAGTATTACTTCCATCAATTACAGTCTTTCTCATCACCTGTGTAACAGGAAAAATCTTACAATTTAATAATAAAGCAATCTGTAAAGCAATCTCTAAAGCCTCTTGATTAATCTCATAAGGAGGCTCTTCATCTAATTCAACTAAACAATTAGTATCATAAACATAATACTCAAAACTCTTTCCTTTTTCTTTTTCATATAAAGCAGCAACATCTATCTTTCCTGTCTCACCTACAACAGGATTTAACTCTCTCTTAACCTTAAACAAAGGCTTATCACTCCTTAACAAAGAAGGACAATTACAAAATAATTTATGAGTATCTAACTGCTGATGTATTTCTAATCCAGACTTCAATCCAATCTTTTCATAATCCATACTAACACTAACAAATTAATAGTTTTAAATATTTGTGATAATTAAAAATCTATAAGCAATAATTAATCCCCCAGAACCCAAAACCTTTATATAATTACTACAACTAAAAATAATACTTAAGGAGGTAAACATGCAAGAACTAAAAAAGATTGGAATCTTATCAACAGGAAAAATTCTAGCAGTTATTGGTGCTATTATTGGTTTAGTATCAGGAATACTAATTTTAATTGCTGAAAGTGTAGCTCCTGCTGAAATGTCTATGTATCTAACAACACTTCCAAGTTATATGACAGGCCCTATAGGAATCGTTGCTTGGACAGTAATGGGTGCTTTAAGATACTTTTTAATGGGTATTATTGGAGCATGGCTTTATAATGTTGTAAGCTCATGGACAGGTGGTATTAAACTAGATATATCATCAAACAAAAAGAAATAATTTTATTTTTATACATTTTTTTAATTTAATTTTTCATTTATTTTTATTTATCTCTAAATAGTAACAACAAATAATAAGATTTAAATACTAAAAACACTTACTCTATATATGAGAAATAAATTAGCAACCGGACTTACAGCACTAGTATTAAGCCTAGCTCCTGCTTTACCTCAAACTATTCATGCAGGACCTAATGAAAGACCATACAAACAACAAACAATAGATGACTTACCCAAGGAAGAAAGAATAAAAGCATATGAAGATAGAATAATTCAAGCTGCAAAAAAATATGAAAGAGAAGTAATACAAAAAGGCAAAGGAGATTATAAAGACATAGCAGATCCAGAAAGGGCAATGAAAGATTATGGAAAAATAATAAGACAAATAGAAAAAAATCCAGAAATTTTAACAGATAAATCTAAAAACATACTAAAAAACTGGGAAGCACATGAAAAAAACTACAGAAAATATATTGAAAGAGCTCCTTGGATAAATCCAGAGAATATAACAAAAACAGATAAACTTTATTTAATATTAAAAGAATTTGAAAAAGACCTTGGCAAAGTTATAGGAGATGCATTTAGAGAGAAATTTAAAAATTGGAATAAATAAATCACTGTTGAACCCTATCACAATAATCTAATAACTCGTCTATCTCTATTTCAGGATATTTAAACTCTGTTTCAGAATAAGCATTATGTTCTAACCACTGCTTAAAATTAATCTTAATTGTCTTTCCATTTTCTAGTGTTTTAATTAACATTACATTATTCTTTTTTCCATCTGATTGCTTTTTCACTCCTTTAAACATCTCTATATTTGGATTAGAATCACTATCCTTTCCATGTGTAAAACCAACACCATATTCAAACTTAATCATCTCTTCAAAACCCTTAATAAATGTCTTTATTTCATTCCTATCAAATGTTCCAACAACTCCATAAGTTATCTTTCTTGTTCCATCTTTTCTAAATAGGCCTCTTGTATAAACTTGTTCAAATCCTCCTTCTAATTTTAATTTCCATTGTTTATGTAAATTATCTAAATACTCTATTTTAAACTTGACTTCACCATTTACATATTTTCCTTCATTTGCAATAATTGGTTGTAAAATAAATTTCATTATATCAATATTTTTTCCATTAACATCAGTAACTATAAACCTTCCAAAATAATTATTAGGATTTTCCTTAATATTATTAGTAATCTCAGGATAAACCATTCTAAACTTAAAATTACTATCCAAAATAATCTCACCACACTTATTTTTATCACTACTAATAACCATCTTAGAATTAGAATTCATTGTAATGCCTCCATAATCTCCAAAAGCAGTCTTACTTACATCAACAACAGAAGAATAACTTCCAATATCATATGTTTTTTCTTCTAACTCCTCTCCAACCATAGGAATCTCAACACAACTACAATCTTCAGAACAAGTAAGAAAATATTTATCAGATTTACATAAGGGATTTAAACCACTATTAAGACTATTAAAACCAGGCTCACACTGTTCAACTAAATCAACAACCCCATCACCACACACTCCAACTTCATACAATTCAGGAACACACCCATACTTCTCTTCAAAAGAATTCCAAAACCAAAAACACTCACCATAATCACAATACTTAAACCAACCACAATCCCCTCCAACACACTCATCCCCAGCTAAACACTCTTCATCCTCACTATCATTGATATTATCATCTAAATAATCAACACAACTACAATCAATACACTTTCCAGAAGAACAAGCAAAATCACTCTCACACTCTTCATTAAAGCCATCATCATTAGGATTTTGAATAATTCCATCTCCACAATAAGTTAATGTGCTATCACTATCATCTATGTCCTCATCATCCTGTTCGTCAATGCCATCATTATCATCATCTATATCTGTATTAGTTTTATTATTACTATCATTAGTAGTTTCATTTAAATTCTCTTCATTATTATCATTCCCATTATCACATCCTTCATCAATATCTCCATCACCATCATTATCATTATCCTCATTATCAACAGGAAAACAAGTAGAGCTATAATCTACATCATCACAATTACCATAACAAGGAAAAGCTAGATTATAATCTTCTATATAATTAACACACACACCATCT
>CAYYLH010000008.1:0-9133 GCA_964472575.1 Candidatus Woesearchaeota archaeon | reverse complement strand
ATAACAAGGAAAAGCTAGATTATAATCTTCTATATAATTAACACACACACCATCTACAACCTCACATTCAAAAGGATTCTCAACAGAATTTCCTAAACACTCACTAGGCAATGTGCATCCACTATCACTCTGAACACAACCATCACTATTATCATTAGCCTCACAATACACACACTCTCCTCCTGCTTGCCAATCACAAACCCACATATCCATACACAAATTTTCATAAGCACCAGAATCATGATTTCCATCAACATCTAAAAACTCAACAGATTCACAACTACTTACAACATCACCAGCCCAAACATAACACTCAGAACTAGTATCTACAACCCTTCCTGTAAAAGAAAAATCAATATAAAAACCAAGACCAATTAATAAAATGCAAAAACCTAATACTAATAACACCTTATTATTCATAAAAACCTAAACACTAACTGCTTTTTATAATTTACTCAAACCCTAACTTAGAATTAAACTCTCCAGAAATATTCTCTAACATCTTCTCCCTAACCTTATCTTTATCTTTTTTCCAACTAGAATGTCCTAAAACCCAAGACAACTTAACAAAAGCAGTCTCAGATAACATATCATTTAAAAAAATCAATCCTGTCTTTTTCAACTCCCTGCCAGCAGAATAAACACTAGAATCTAATCTACCATAAATTGTCTGAGCAACACCACAAATAACCATTCCCTTATTTATCAAAGATTTAATCTTACCTACCCAAGAATTCTTACCCTCACTAATCACATGTCCTAGTCCAGTTAACTCTATAATCAGTCCCTTATATCCTTTATTAAAATAAAAATCTAAAATCTCTGGCTTCTGACCAGGATAAATTTTAACAACCCCTACTTTATCACTAAACTTAGTATCTAATTTAACTTTCTTATTATTCCTAGCATTAAACTCTTTCAAAATTTTAAAATCATTCTTAGAAATCTCAGCAATAGCAGAATCATTAACAACCTTAAAAGCATCTCTTCTAGAAGAATGTAACTTCCTTGTCTTAACACCAGGCATAGCTAAACAATACCTATCATCTAAATCCCTATGCCCAATAATAGAAACCTCTGCAATATCAGAAACAGCATACTTACAAGCACAAATCAAATTCAAATGAGCATCACTACTCCCCCTATCAATACTTCTTTGAGAATAAGTCAAAGCAACAGGCTTATTCAACTTTCCAAGATAAAAATTCAAAGCAGCAGCACTATAGTGTAAAAAATCAGTTCCATGAGTAACAATAATTCCATCAACCTTATCATCATTTAACAACTTCTCAACACTCTCTGCTAGTTTTTTCCAATCTTTAAAATCCATATTCTCACTCCATTTCATAAATGGCTTTTCAATCTTAACAATATTACAAATATCCTTAACCTCAGGAGCAATATTTAAAATCTCATCAGCATCAGTAGAAATCACACCCCCTGTTTTAGCATCTAATCTAGAAGAAATAGTTCCTCCTGTTATAATCATTGCTACATTTTTCAATCCCTTTTTAACTTCTAAATTTTTCTTTTCTTTTTTATCTTCTTTATACTTTTCAATAACCTTAGCATTCAATATCTCTTCCTCTCTAATACCAATATTATAACCAGAATCTAACTTTAATAAAACAATAGAAGAATCATAACTCTCTAAAATCCAGCCTATCCAAATCTTATCTTTAGTCTTTAATTCTACCTTATCTCCTACATCAAATATCTTTTCTTTCATAAATCAAGTAAGATTAATGGTTATAAAAAGCTTTACAATAATTTTCTAAAAAAACCATCCTCATAACAATAATATCCCTTATGTTCCCAAAAACCATCATTAATAGAAACAATTCTCATCTCTTTTGAACCCTTTTCTCTACAATAATTTTCTGCAAAATCAACAAGCAAAGAAGCATTTCCTCTTCTCTGACAAGAAGAAGGCACATCTAACATAATTATTGTTCCATACTTCTGTTCTGGAGAAACTCTAAAATAAATCCAACCATCATCAAACAATCCCCTTTTATTTATACTAGCACTAACTACTAACTCTCTGTCTAAACTCTTCTCTTTAAAACTAATTCTTCTACCCATAACTAAATTCATTTTAATCATTATAAAAAGCTTATTAAATCCCTACTCTATAAACTATTATGGAAAAAACACATCCTTTAAAAATAGGTTTAGAAATACATGGTTATCTAGATACAAAAGAAAAACTATTTTGTAAATGTCTAACCCCTTCTAAAACTAAAAAAGACAAACCAAACACAAACATCTGTCCAATATGCACAGGACAACCAGGAAGCAAACCAATGCTAATAAATAAATCAGCACTAGAAAAACTGATACAGATAGCACTAGTATTAAAATGCAAAGTAAATCATGATAAACAACTTATCTGGAATAGAAAACACTATTCATGGCCAGACAATCCAAAAGGCTATCAAAACACTATATCTGGTTCTCATACACTATTTCCAGCTGAAAAAGGAAAATTCCATGGAATAAAAATAACAGAATGTCATTTAGAAGAAGACCCTGCACAATGGAACCCAGAAACAGGAAAAATAGATTATAATCGTTCAGGACTACCTTTAATAGAAATAGTAACAGATCCAGACTTTACCTCAGCAGACCAAGTAACAGAATGGCTAAAAAAACTAATCCACTCTCTATCTTATATTAAAGCACTAAGGAAAAATGCAGGAATAAAAGTAGATGTAAATATATCAACCCACGGAGATAGAGTAGAAATAAAAAACCTAAACTCAATACAAAATATAGAACACGCACTAGAATATGAAATAGCAAGACAACTAGAAAATCATAAACAAGGAATAAAACAAGAACAAGAAACACACACATATGATGCAACACAAGGAAAAACAATTCTAATGAGAACAAAGGAAAATGCACAAGACTATAGATTTATTCCAGACCCAGACCTTCCAGTAATAAGACTAACAGAAAAACAAGTAAGGCAAATAAAATCTAAACTACCAGAAATGCCAGAAGAAAAACTAGACAAACTTGTAAAAAAATACAAACTAGATAAAAAACAAGCAACAATACTAACTAAAAATCTAGAATTAGTAGAATTTGTAGAAGAATTAGGAAAACAAAAAATCAATATTAAAGATAATATCTCCTGGCTAACAATTGAATTACTAAGAGTTCTAAACTATAATAAAAAAACACTAGATGATGGAGATGTATCAATCCAACCAGAACATCTAGCAGAACTAATCAAAGCAGTAGAAAAAAAACAAATAACACCATTAAAAGCAAAACAGATAATGAATGACTTTATACCAGAATCATTCTCAATCTCAGAAAATAAAGAAGAACTAACAAAAATAGCAGACAATGCAATAGAAAATCTAGCAAAGCAAGCAATAATTGAAAATCCAAAAGCAGTTCAAGACTACAAATCAGGACAAGAAAATGCCTTAAACTTCTTAGTAGGACAAGTAATGAAACTCTCTAATAGACGTGCAGATTTCCAAACAGCTAAGGATTATTTATTAAGAGAATTAAAATAAATCATAATACTACACCTCAAAATAACATAGTAAAAACTAACAGAAACTAATCAAATTAAAAATAAAATTATTCAGATACTTTTTTTAAAAGATTATCAGCAGCATCTTGTAAATCTTCGATAAAATTCTTATGAAGCCTTATCATGCTTTTGTGGGCTTCAGCAATAGCCTTTCTAGAATCTTTAGGAAGTACTGACATACTAGCAGATACAGACTTTACAACAGCTCCATCCTTATCTTTTAACTCATCTCTTATATCTTCACCAGCATCCTCAATATCATCTATGATATCATCAAACCTCTCTTTACTTTTTTTCTTTTCAGCCATATAGCTTACACCTCCTTAAAGAATCAAAGAGTAATAAGTATTTAAACATTTTGAAAAGATTTAATAATGATTAAACCTGATAAATTATATGAAAAAGAGAAAATCTGGACTTATTTCTAATGTCGGACGTTCTTTTAGAATTTTAAAGTTAATGAAAAAACATAAACTAATCCGTGCTTTCATGAAACTAAAAGATGGATATAAAAAAGGACTATCACCAAAAGAAATACTCTCAACACAAGAAAATCTAAAAGAAATAGGAAAAAGAATGACTTCTTTCTTTCAAGATGCAGGACCTGCATTTATTAAATTTGGGCAATTACTATCAACACAGGTAGATATTATTCCAAAAGAGATATATCATGAACTAGAAAACCTTCAAGATAATGTACCTAGGTTTCCATTTTCACAAGCTAAACAAATAATAGAAAAAGAATTAGAAGATAGTGTTGAAAATCTATTTCAAAAAATAGATGAAGAACCTATAGCAGCAGGTTCACTAGCACAAGTACATATAGCAAAACTAAAATCAGGAAAAGTAGTAGCAATAAAAGTACAAAGACCAGATATAGAAAAAGAAATCTACAGGGACATTCAATTAATAAGATTTTTTGCAGGTTTTGTAGATTTAGAAAAAATAAACCTTACCAATGAATACTTCCAAAAAATTCTAAAAGAATTCGAAGACTTTTTAGAAGCAGAACTAAACTTTGAAGCAGAAGGTAAAAATATGGATATAATAAGAGATAATATAGAAGAAGATATAATAATCCCAGAAGGTTATGATAAATATACAACAAAAAAAGTCCTAACAATGGAATGGGTAAGTTCTCATAAAATAACCAACCTAAAAAAACTAAAAGAATTTGACCTAGATAAAGATAAAATAATAAAAAAAGTGCTAACAAGCTTCTTAACCCAAATGTTAAAACACGGAGTATACCATGCAGACCCTCATCCAGCCAATATAGGTTTTAGAAAAAATGGAGATATTGTACTTTATGACTTTGGAGTCATAGGAAGTATAAATAAAGAGTATAGAGAATCAATGATGAAGATGGTTCAATATGTAAAAGATATGAATGGGGAAAAATACTTTGAAGAATTTTTAAAAGCAAACAAAATAAAAAAGAGAGAAGTAAATGATTATGACCTTGTTGTTGATGAAATAAATGAAATCTTAGAAGATTATAGCAAATCAATAATTCCAGACTATGCACAATGTATGGCACAACTAGCTAAAGCAATTAGTAGTCATGGAATACTTGATATGCATAAATATGTTTTAATTACAAGAACACTAATAACTTTAATCTCAATATCAAAGATTTATGGTTATAGTAATAAAGATGCATTACAAATATTTGAAGATGTAGCAAAAGATTCTATGAAAAGAAACTTCTGGGATGATGTTTCCTTAACAAAAGCAGAACAACTAGCTGTCTGGGCAAATAAAAATATTAAAGAATTTGTAGAAGAACCTAAAAAATTCTTAGAAGAAAATCTTCCTGTATTCAAATACGACAGAGATAAAGAAGATAAAGAAGAGGAAGATGATAAAAAAAGAAAAACAATAGAAGATAGATATAGGTCATTTGGATTATATAAATATCCATTTTTTGCACTATTATTTGCAATTGCAGGATTACTAACAATGAAATTTTATCCACAACTAGCAATACTTAAATTTCCATTATATCAATCACTATTCTATATCTCAGCAGGAATAATTGTATTTACATTATTCTATATAATTTATCTAGACTTAAGATTAGATAAAAGAACTGAGATATATAAATATCCATTTTTTGCATTCTTCTTTTTTGGCTTAGCCTTTTATCTCACTTTTAGGCCTAATCAACCCTATTTATTTGGAATCCCTTCAAGTATCTATATATTTACACTATCTATAATCCTAATGCTAATCTCATTATATCATTTAGTTAGAATCTTAAAATACAAACTTCTAGGAACTGTCCAAACAGAACTAAGTAAAAAATTCTAAATATCAATACTAAACAACAAAATAATATTCCACACCCCAAAGCCTAAAACTTCTTTAATTAATCCAAATTCAAATTTTAGCTAAGCATATCAATACAATCAAGTTAATATAAATAATTATCAACATACACTCATTACCTAATCGCTCAATCATTTGGAAAAAATAAATCTATAAAATCCAGGCTTAAACACTCTCATTAATAACTTGACAAAAAATACATTCTGATACATCAAAACAGCAGGATTATTATTAACATCTGAAAAAGGCTTAACTTTTCCATACTGTTTAAACCTGTAGTATTTTTTATATCTTTTAACATGTCTTGGATTAACAACAACAAATACTCCTTGGATTTTATTATAAAAAATAAATTTATAAGCCTGTTTAATCAATTCAAAAGCAACAACAATATTATACTGATTTCTTTTTTGCTTTTTATTAATCCTATAATCCTCATCAATCACAAATCTTGATAACTCAACAACTCTTTTCCACTTCTTTTTCTTTTTAATCAACCTAATCTCTTTTTTAAAAATCTTAATACAAGCTAAATCTCTATTTAAAATTCTTAAACAACCTACAACTTTTCCATTATCAAGAGCAATAACATGGTAGGCTTTTTTATCATATTTATCCTTATCTATCTTAGATTTATTAGCAACTAAAAAACCCTCTTCCAAATAAACTCTATACCTTAACCTAAAAACCTGTTTTAAAATACCCTTATCAATTTCATTATAAAACCCAGAAATAATCCTAATCATTATACATCTCCTCAATTAAATTTTTATAGACCTCATAAATCTTTTTTCTTCTTAATTTATGACTTATAGTTAGTAGTGTATTCTCAACACTAAATTCATTACTAATTACCTTAAAATTCCTAATCTCTTCATACCAATTTAAACTAGAATTTACATTTCTAATTACACTATTAATCTTATCAGGGTAATCAGAAACAATCAATGCAACTAAATAAGGCTTTCCATCTCCATAAACAAAAGATTGTTTAACATATCTATTCTTATTCAGTCTCTTTTCTATTGGTTCTGGATATGTCTTTTTAGAATTAGTCAAAACAATCTTATCATCTAATCTTCCTAAAACATATAAAAAACCCTCTTCATCAATAAACCCTTTATCTCCTGTCCTAAACCACTCTCCTTTTTTAATCCTATTTCCTTTAAAATATCTCTCCATTAAACTAGGACTTTTAATTAAAATCTCATCATTATCAATTTTAATTTCAACATCTTTTAATGGCTTTCCAACACTTCCGTGTTTATACTCTTTTTCATAATTAGTACTAATTACAGGTCCTGCTTCAGTCATACCATATCCTTCAAACACTCTTAAACCTAAATCCCAGAAAAAATCATGTTTCTCTTTATCAAGCTTAGAACCTCCAGAAACCACATATTTCAATCTACCTCCAAATCTTCTATGTAATAATCTACTAATAATCTTTTTTCCAAATGGAAGCTTAAATAAAATCTTAAACATTGCCTTAGAGTTAATACCTACATGAACTTTTTCTAAAACTCTTGGAACACTAAGAAATGCATGAGGTTTATACCTTTTTAAATCATCAATCAAATCACTAGGAGAAGAAACAGCAATACTACTCCCTCTAAATAAAGGAGCATAAAACCCACACACTCTTTCAAACATATGACTTAAAGGAAGATAAGAAACAATAACCTCTCCTTGTTTAAAGTCAACAGGCTGCCTAATAATATTAGATAAAATAGCAAAATGACTAATCAAAACACCTTTTGGGTTTCCACTACTACCAGAAGTATAAACTATATTAGAAATACTATTTTTTGTAAAAGACCTTAATTCATTACCACTAAAATCAAGATTTTCTTCTAAATCTTTATTCAAATCAACAAGCAAATTCCTATTCTTTCTTATTCTTTTTTCAGAAAAAATCAATTTAGGTTTAACCTCATTTAAAATATAATTAAAATCTTCTTGATTAATACCTACAACAGGCACTACAATAGCTCCTAAATTTAAACAAGCTAAATCAATAATATAAAATTCAGGAGAATTCATTAGTGAAATTAATATTTTATCTCCTTTTTTTACTCCTTGATTTTTTAGAAACCTAGAGAATCTAAAAACATATTCAAATAGCTGAGAATAATAAATCTGTTTAATCTTTCCTACTCTCTTATAAATCACCGCAATATCACTATCATTTTTATGTCCCTTCCATATCTCTTCTAGTAAATTCTCTACCATAATATTAACTATAATAGTATAATCAATTTTATATACCCTCGGAAATATATAAATCTATGGCAAAAACACAACTGCCTAAACAAAAAAAAGCAGGATTTATATTACTTGGAAATGGTTTATCCAGTTCATTTGACATAGGTGTATTAAAAATACTATTAAAGAAAATCACTCCTTCACTAATTATAGCTACTAGTATGGGTGCTTCTAATGCTTGTTATATATTTAAAGATAAAAATACTAATGAAAATGTTGAAAAAGCTGAAAAGAAGTGGTTAAATTTTGACTCTTCAGGGTTATTCAGACTAAATAAAGAAGTATTTTTTAAACCTTTTTTTGCAAAATCACTTTATAATAATAAAGGCCTAAAAAATGTTCTAGTAGAATTAGGTGAATTCTATAATAAAGAAATACAAGACCTATATATCCCAATATATATAGGAGCAGTAAATGTTACAACAGGGAAAACTGACTTTTTTGATAAAGGACCTATATTCCACTCATTAATGGCTAGTTGTGCTGTTCCTTTCTTTTTTCCACCATATCCAAAAGATGGTTCATTATACATGGATGGAAGTCTAAATCCTCGTGCATGTATTGACTTTGCACTAGAAAAAGATTTAGATGAAATAATTGTTATAAATCTTATAAAAAGAAAAGCAAGAATAAAATCAATGTTCTCACATATAACTCATGCTATTGATATTTTAAGAACAAGTAATATAGAAGACATTTCTAAAAAAAATCCAAAACTAAAAATAATAGCTCCTAATGAAAATCAACTTCCAAAAAGCTTCACAGATCCTAGTAAAATTAAAGATTTAATAAAACACGGAGAAGAAAAAGCAAAAGAATTTTTAAAAACATATAAATGAAAGTATTATTTGTAAATTCTAATCTAGAAAAAGACCCCTGGCCTGTAATTCCCTTAGGAATGTGTTTAGTAGCTTCTAATCTAAAAAATCATAAAAGAAAATTCCTTGATTTAGTATTTGAAAAAAATCCAGAAAAAACACT
>CAYYLH010000007.1:0-18204 GCA_964472575.1 Candidatus Woesearchaeota archaeon | reverse complement strand
TGTTTCTTTGATGCATACAACTTTCTTTTTGAATTATCTTAGTTCTTTTATCCGTACAACTTTTCTTTCTAAGAAAAGACGTACCTACCATCCCATAGCCCCAAAAGCCCCACCAACATCTCCAGAACTATCACTACTTGAAGGAGAATTAACACCTAACTTTCTTTCTAAAACCTCTAACCTTTGTTCTAACTTATACAATGTATTATCTAACCTTTCTAATCTTGCATCAATCTCTCTTTTTGAATAACCCTCTCCATCTCCAACACCACTAGAACTAGAACTTCCAGTAGAACTAGAAGAACTAGAAGAATTAGAATTACCATAAAAACTAAAATTAATCTTTTTAGATTTAGGCTCTAAACTCTTAAATCCCTTATCACCTAACTCAACATAACCCTCTTTATCAGTAGGAACCATTACATCTTTTCTATCTAAATTAACAATACCTCTTTTATGTAACTCTCTTACATCAACCATCTTTTTCTTTTTCCAAAACATAATTTAGCTAAGATGTAAGTTTATTTAAATGTTATTAGAAAACACAAATCTTATAATCTTATAAGTTCTATAAATCTATGAACAAAAGAGTGATGATTTTTATAGATGGTAATAATCTATATTATAGTCTAAAAAAGTTGAATATAGAGAGGTTAGATTTTAACAAGTTTATTAATGGATTAGCTAATAATTTTCAATTAGTAAGAACCTACTATTACAACGCCCCATTGGATATAAGTATTAACAAGACCAAATACTGGAAACAACAAAAATTCTTTAATGAATTAAATAAAATACCTAATTTTAAGTTAATCTTGTGTAAACTAAGAAAACATAAAAGAAATCAAAAAAATTATATATTTGATGTAAAAGGAGACGATGTTTATTTAGCAGTAGACTTAATTTCAGGTGCTTATGAAGATTTATATGATATAGCTATAATTGTTTCAGGAGATGAAGATTTTGTACCTGCAATAAAAAAAGCACAATCTCTTGGAAAAGAAGTAATTAATGCTTATTTTAAATCTAGTTCATCATCATTTTTAAAAAAGACTTGTAATAGTTCAATTTTTCTAGATAATCTAATAAGAGATTTATAAAAAACTGCCCGGCATTGTCAAAGACCATACCGGGGAATATATAATTATCTAACTATTTCAATCTTTAAAAACTTTTTTATTAGAACTACCAATGTAACACAAAGATATAAACTGGATTTTTACCTTTTAGTATCTTAGAAATAATCTTATTTTTTCCTTCATAATAAATTCCATCTCCATCACGATCATACACCTTTTCACCACTAGGCTTAATATAAACAAACCTCTTGATAAAATCCTTTTTAGTACCAAGCCCAACCTTTCCAAAGAATTTAGTCTGTCCTGTAAATCCTAATAATGTCTTGCCTGTTCTTCTAGAATAATCTATCATAAAAGACATTAAGAACTTACCATAACCTTTCTTTTTGATTAAAGAAACAATACTACAAATTCCCAGTATATTATATAATTTATTATTATATTTTATTTTAACTGGCCTTAATCCACCTAAAGAAACAACCTTCTTCTTATACTTTACAAAAAACCATAATGTATTCGGTTCATAATCCTTAGAAAAATCCTTTTTCTCATCCTTTCCAAATTCCTTAACCCTTGATTTATTAATTATCTCTTTCTGTTTTCTAGTTAGGTCTTTATTTTTAACTATATCAACTGAGATATTATTCTTTACTCTTCTGCCTAAAAACTTCTCTAATCTTTTAATTTTATCCATAATTCTATCTTTATCTTCCATACTTCTATTATAAGCAAGAGCATACATCTCTTCTAATTGTTTTAATGTAAGTCCAAAAACACTAACACCATAGAAATCAATCTTTTCTAAAATTCTTTCATTTAATTTATTACCTTTTTTATACTCTTCATTAACATAATCAATCTCTATTTTTAAAGCTCCTTTTTTAATTATAATCATTTTCCAATCAGGATAAAATTTAAATTCAATTTTATTCTTTTTTAATAGGCTCATCAACCTTGGAAAGTCTTTTTTAATAACCATTAGGTCAATATCATTAACATTCATTGTTTTATCTCTTGTATAATAAAAATGAATAAAACTACCATAGAATAATACAGGAATATCATTGTCCTTGCAGAGTTGAATAATTTCCTTTGCAAATTTAACTAACCTCTTAAACTGTTCCTTATTCTTAGGCATTTCCTCTTTTTTATCCATAGATAATTAAGATAAAGGTTATTCTTAAATATTACCCTAAGCTATTGTAGTTTCTTTGTGCGTACATCTTTCTTTTTTAAAGAAAGAAGTACAAATAAACAAATTTAAAAATAACATTATACTCTAAATAACATGGCAGATTTCAAAAAGGTGATAGAAGAGGTAGTAGGAAAAACTAAGAATAAAAAATATGCAGAACCAGTTGCATCTTATAAGATGACTTATGATGCACCAACAGCTCAACTAGAACCTATCTACTACTGGATTCTAGACTTTCTACCACCCTTTGCATCTGAAATAGAAAAAGTAACAGACAATTTCACATCTTCTCCAGGAAGTGGACACTTTTCAGATATGCAACAAAAAGAATCAAGAATGAGAAATGAAGCAATGACAATACTAGGAGGATTAAATCAAATTACAAAATCAATTCTAAACCTAGTCTATGATTTAAAAGATTTTGAACTAAGATTAAAAAACTATGAAAAAATAAATTCAGAAAATAAAGAGGAAAAAGAAGGAGCAACACTAGCACTTAAACAAATATGGTTAGACAATGTAGATTCAAAAAGAGGAGTAGGAAGTTTAAATCAGTTACCAGGACAATTTGGATACACAACAGTAAGAGAAGTATTTATGGTAGCTAATTCTGAAAAAGATGTAGATAAATTAGATGGAATAAATGACCAAGTAAAAAGAATAGTAAAACCAAGAGTACAAGAATTTAATGATTGGGTAAGAGTAAGTGAAAGAGAAATTAAAAAAAGATTCAAAATAGAAAAATCATATTTAAAATCTCAAGTAGAAACCCTAAAACTCTATACAAGATGGGCAAGACCCTATCTACAAGCAGCTTCTAAACTAAATATGAAAGGATTTGAAAACGACCCAGCATTAGTAAACGCATTTTCAACAACAAGATTTCAACTAACACTATTTGGAAAAAAACAAATAAAATTACAAGAAGCAGCAAAAGAAAAAGATGTACCTCAAGAGTTTGCAAATGTAAAAACAAAAAGAGACTATTTTTCATGTATTGTAATTGACTTTCAATATCGGGGCTTTTTAAGACAAGTAGATAATAAAGGAAACTATGCTTCTGCATTTGGAGGAAAAGTAGATATGAAATTTGATTCATATGCACTAAATTCAGAAGAAATAGAAGCTATTAAATCTAAATTTGAAAAAGATGATATAGAAGATACTTTAAACTTTTTTCAAGGTGCAACAGACCAAGCATTAGAAGAACTAAAAGAAGACATAGAAAAATACACATCAGATGAAGATGAAGAGGAAGAGAAAAAAGAGAAAAAAGAACAAGACATCAACCCCTTCAAAGCCTTAGCAGAATTATTCATGCCCTCTAAATGGGGTTCTAAAAAGAAAGACAAGGATAAGGATGAAAAAACCAAACCAGAAGATATTAAAAAAGATTCCTGGGCAGAATCCTATGCAAGAAAACTAGCAAAAGAAAAAGCAGTTTCATCATTGTATACAATATATGATATCTATAAAAAAGCACATGGAATGGCTTCATCACCTGAAAAGTTTGATAATGGTGATGATTAGATAACTAATTAAATACTTCTTACCTCTATAAATTATGACAGAAATTAAAGAAATTAAAAAAAATAAAGAAGATGAAAAAGATGAAGATGAAGAAGGACTAGAACAATTACTAGAAGATGATTCTCCAAGAATACAACAACCACAAGAACAGCTAGATACTAATAATTTAATTCTACACTCAGATGAATCAGCTCCTGAACAAGAAGCACAACAACCAGAGCTAGAGGAAAAATTAGAAGACGCTCCACAGGTAAAATCAGATGAAGAAAATCCTTATGAACAAGAAACAAAATATGAACAAGATTTTGATTATCAAGAAGATAACTTTTATGAACAACAAGTAGATGAAAAAACAGGAGAAGTGCAAGTAAGAACCTTTACAAACCCAACAATTACAGAATTACACATGCCTTCAACACAAATAGAACATAGAAGACAAGTAGGAATGGTTCAAGATAGAAACTTACAAAGACAAGAATCTCCTGATGAAGCAAGACTTCATAAATATGAATCAAAAATAAAAAGAGCAAAGTCAGCAGATGAAATATCTAATCCTTTTGAATCTGATAATATGGAGAAGTATAAACCAATATAATTAAAAACCTGATTTTATTTATATAAAAGAGGTGAAAATGGCAGATAATGTAAATCATGAATACTTTTACAATACAGGATACTCTTCTTTAGATCCTGATTTTGGAAACTATGCAGGCTTAAGAAATTTAAATTTATCAGCAGTAGGTTCTCCTACATCTATTCAAACAGCTAATCAATTAAATGAAGTAGTGTCAAGAATAAGAGAAGGAGCTTCTAATGTAGAATTACAACCAATTCAAGCAGAAACATTTGAACAAATCCCTAAACAACACTTCAAAGAAGTCAGAGCTTTAATGAATCTAACCGGTGTAAAACCTTCTGTTCACGCTCCAATGATTGACCCTGCTGGATTTGGACAAAAAGGAGCATGGGAAAAAGAAGAAGGTATGAAAAGAGCAGAAAATCAACTATTCTCAGTTATAGAAAGAAGTCATGAACTAGACCCAAATGGAAATGTACCAATAGTTATACACTCATCAGCAGGACTTCCAGGACATGAATACGAGCCAGATGGAAAAGGAGGATTTAAAGAAAAAAAATTAATCCTTATAAATCAAGAATCAGGACAAATGGTTCCTATAGAAGAAGAAAGAAAATTTTATCCTAGTAATCCAGAAGACTTAGAAAAAGGAGGAACACTAAGAAACCCAAGAAAAGACATAAAAACAATTAATGCAACAGAGTGGGACCAAAAAATAACTAATCTAGCTTTTTATAATAAAAATGCAGAAGAAGTAATGGGAAATGCACCATTGTTATTAGGAGATGTAATTAATAAACCCTTAACAAAAGATTATGAAAAAGAATTATCAAAACTACCAGATAAACAAAAACTAGCATATAAAAAATTAGATGATGCAGGTATATTTTTAGAAAATGTTGAACAACAATTTACATCAATGTTTGATAAAGCTTATAGATATGGGACTGAAGAACAAAGAAAAAAATTAACAAAACTTTCAAAGGATTTTAAAAAGACACAAGAACATTTAGAAAAAAATGCTACTATTGGCTTTCCTCTTAAAAAGAAAGAATTGATGGATGAAGCAATATCTAACTTACATGCTATTACAAAAGGACCAAATGCACCAGAAGTATATCAAGATGTAGAAAAGTTTGCAATGGACAAAGCAGCTACAACACTAGGAAATGTGGCTTTTAAATCATATAATAAGTTTAAGGAACATACACCTATCATGGCTATTGAAAACATGTATCAAGGAATGGCTTTTTCAAGAGCAGAAGATATGAAAAAATTAGTAGAAAAAACACGGAATAAATTCGTAGAAAATGCAGTTAAAAAGGGAATAAATAAAAATCAAGCTGAAAAACAAGCTAAGAAGTTCATAGGAGTAACATGGGATGTAGGTCATTTAAATATGATGAAAAAACAAGGATTTACAGATAAAGATGTAATAAAAGAAACAGAAAGAATAGCTCCAATGATAAAACATGTTCATCTAACAGATAATTTTGGATATTCAGACTCTCATCTAACTCCTGGAATGGGAAATGTCCCAACTAAAGAAATCTTAAAAGAAATGGAAAAAGCAGGCACTTTAAAAGATGCAAGAGCAATAGTTGAAGCAGGAACAGTAGCTGCTAACTTTAAAACATCCCCCTTTAAACTAACAATGGAAGCAATGGGTTCTCCTATCTATGGAATGAAGATGGCTCCTTACTGGAATCAAGCAATGGGAACACAAGGAGCTTATTTTGGAATGCCTCATGCATATCTACCAGAAAAACACTTCTCAACCTATGGAACATCATTCTCTTCACTCCCTCAAGAACTAGGAGGACAAATGCCTGGAACAGCATCAAGATTCTCAGGAACTCCTAACACTTAAACTAAAAAAATAAGCTAACATTTATAAAATATAATTACTAAAAACTAATGAAAAAGATGGTGAGAATAATTCTCACAAGACATGCAAAACAAAGAATGATTGGGAGGAATATTAATCTTAGTCAAATAAAAAAACACTAGAGCTTCCAAACTATATAGTAAGTAAAACAAATAAAGAAGCTTATAAGAAAATAAATAACAAAACACTAAAAGTAGTTTATAAAGAAGGTAAATTTATAAACATAATAACAGTTATATGGATATGAAAATAGACTTTGATAAACAAGCAAATGCAGCTTATCTATGCTTAAAAGAAATACAACCAGGAGAAGTGAAAAAAACAATAAGCTTGAATGAGTCAATAAACCTTGATTTAGATTTAAATGGAAAAATACTAGGAATAGAAGTATTAAATGCAACAAAACAACTTCCACTAAGTTTATTATCATAAAAATAAATATAATACTAAAAAGATGGTGAAAAAAAAGAAAAAAAGTAGTTCTAAATCTAAGACAAAACCAGAAACACTTAAACTAAGAAAAGAAGTAGACATAGCAATGGACTTTGCCACAAAAGTCTATGAAAACTTTGACAAGATGATTAAATCTATTGTATTATTTGGAAGCTCTGCTAAACAAGTAGCTACTTCTGATTCAGATATAGATATTATAATTATCATTGATGATGTTTCTATTAAATGGGATACAGAACTAATAGCCTGGTATAGAGAAGAATTAGGAAAAGTAATCCAAAATAATCCTTATAAAAAATCACTACATGTAAATACAGTTAAACTTTCTACTTGGTGGGAAGATGTAAAAAAAGGAGACCCTATAGTAGTTAATATCCTAAGATATGGACAACCCTTAATTGACTATGGAGGCTTTTTCTCTCCATTAAAAATACTATTACAACAAGGAAAGATTAAATCAACACCAGAGTCAATCTATACACTATTACAAAGAGCACCTAATCATATGGCTAGGGCTAGAACCTCTTTATTAGGTGTTGTAGACGGATTATATTGGGCATGTGTTGATTCTGCTCATGCAGCTATTATCTCAGCTAATATAGATCCAGTATCTCCAGAACACATAGGAGATATTTTATTCTCTGAATTTGTAGATAATAAATTACTAAATAAGAATACAGCAAACTTTTATAATGAAATTCATGATTTACAAAAACAAATCATCCATGGAAAACCTACAGATATCCAAGGAGACCAAATAGATGAATTAATACAAAATACAGATGAATTTATATCAGAAATGGCTGAATTAGTAGATAAAATGATTCAAAAGGATTAGTTTTATTATTCACTATCTACAAGACTCTCTAAATTACTTGTTGTTGTTTCCTTAACTAAACTTGAATACAAGTTACCTTCTAATACCTGTTGTCTTAGTAATTGCATTGCAACAAGAACCTTTTTCTGACTATCATTTTCCTTATCTAATTCAGAAATCTTTACTCCAGAGTGTACTGTTAATAAATCAGCTACTTCATCAGGTAATGAATATCCTGTGTCCTCTACATAAGATATAAAATCTCCTACCTTTGTTTCATTATAAGCTTCATCAAATTTATTAGAATATAATCCAATTGCCTGAACAACACCTGCATTAGTTATATTTCCTCCATTTGCACCAACACTTGCTTCAGAAAGAGCTCTTGCAATTATTGGATCATTAGAAACCCCAAAACTATCATATAATTTTCCCATTGCAGGAAGAGAATAAACCTTTCTCTCACCAGGAAGTGTTGCAGCTACAGCTGCCCATTGATATTTCTTAAGATTGTCTATTGTATTTGTTTCTTCTGGCATTTTAATCTCCAATTGTTAATTTTATTAGTATTTTATACTTTATAAACCTTTCGATTATGTTGTATCTATTAAGTGGTTACAAAAAAACACAATCTAACAGATACCTACTTAGAAAAAATATCTTCAAACTCATGTACATTCTCTTCTATCTGCTCTATAACATTCCCTTCAATACTAGGATACTTCTTTTTCTCTTGATTATCATCTTCTTTAATAGTCTCAATAAAATCACTAGCAGCTTTTTCAGCACTTCTTAATTCACTACCAAGACTTTCTTCTATATCTATATCAGACTTAATCTCTACACTCTCACTCTCTTTCTCTTGATTATTAACTTCCTGTTCTTGTTGATGCTCACTACTACCTTCTCCATGACTACCACTTGCTTCTACTGCACCCACCTCTCCCTGACTACTACTCTCACCTACTACACCTACCATCTCCCTTGCACTGCTCTCTTCACCACTAGCTTCTTGTTTAATCTTATTCTCTATCTCACTAGTATCTTCTTTAGGTAAAGGGTTTTTAGGTTGTGTATAATCAGAACTAGGAAGTGGTTTTGGCTTGCTCTCTTCACTTTTAAAAGGTTCATTTGATGCATTTATTGGTTGATTATTATTTACTTGTTCTCCTTGCTCCTTAGGTTGATTTACATTTTGATTATCATCATTCCCATCACCCTTATCACCCTTATCACCTTTATCACCCCTATCCACTCGGCTTCCACCTGCTCCTACTGCACCCACATCTCCCTGACCATCATCATACTCTTTTCCATTCTCTAATCTATAAACTAATTTAGAAATCTCATAACCAGCATCAGCATTAACAGAAATACTATCAATACCTTGTTTAACTAAAAACTCAACCATTTTTTTCTTACTTCCTGCTTGACCACAAATACTAGTTTCAACATCATGCTTTTTACACTCTCTTATAACCCTTGATAACTGCTTTCTAACAGCCCAGCTTAATTCATCATAAATATACTGAACATCTTCATTACCCCTATCAATAGCAAGAGTATACTGAGTTAAATCATTAGTTCCAAATGAAATAAAATCAATCTTTTCTTCACAAATATCTTTAATTAGTATTGCAGCAGCAGGAGTCTCAATCATAACACCAAACTTAAAATTCTCTTTATCTAACAATCCAATCTCCTTACACACTTCTTTTGCCTTTCTAACCTCTTCAGGAGAGATAATCTGTGGAAACATCACACCAAACTTATGACCTTTATCACATAACTCTTTAATAGCATTTAATTCAGCTTTAAATAAATCTAAGTGTTTTAGTGAAAATCTAATACCATGATTACCTAACATAGGATTCTTTTCAATCTCTTTACTAGCACCTTCTAAATTAGAATACTCATCACTTCTAATATCAGAAGACCTTACCCAAATATCCTTTCCAATAAATGACTGAGCAATCTTATCTAATCCTTTTTTTAACATCTCCTTATACTCATCAAACTTTTTATTTTGTTCATACCATAAAGGATGCTTTTGATTAGCAGCTATAATTCCTTCTAATCTAACTAAACCAACACCATATGACTTGGCCTTAGCAGCTCTTTCTGCAAAATCAGGAATATCAACTAACACTTTAATTTTAGTCTTAGTATTTACTACTGGTTTAACCTCTGCTTGTTTATTCTTAGCAAGACCTTGATACACCTTACCATGACTTCCATCAACAGTAATCTCCATACCATCTTCTAGTTTAGAAGTAGCATCATCAGTTCCAACAACAGCAGGAATTCCCATCTCTCTTGATACAATAGCAGCATGAGCAGTAATACCTCCTTCATCAGTTACAATAGCAGCAGCTTTCTGCATAGCAACAACCATATCAGGATTAGTCATTGTAGTAACCATTACATCTCCTTTCTTTACTTTATCTAAATCATCCATAGAATGCACAATCTTAACAATTCCAGAACCAACACCAGGAGAAGCAGCTAAACCCTGCAGTATAACATTTCCATGTAACTCTTGCTTTTCAGATTTCTTATCTAAAGTAGTAATAGCTCTTGTCTGTAAAATATAAATCTCATTATCTTCAATAGCAAACTCAATATCTTGTGGTTTTTTATAGTGTTGTTCTAGTTTCAATGCATACTCTGCTAACTGCTTTATCTCATATGTTTTTAATACTCTTTGTTTAGACCTTTCTTCATTTAAATTAACAGTCTTAGTAACTCCAGAAGCATCTCTTACTATTGCTATTTTCTTATTAGCAATATCTTCATTTAATACTTCAAACTGTCTAGATAAAATATAACTATCTGGTTTAATCTTTCCTGAAACAATTCCTTCTCCTTGTCCAAATACAGCTTCAATCATTATATCATCTTTTTCAAGATTAACAGGATTTCTAGAAAACATTACACCTGATTTATCAGAATTAATCATCTTTTGAACAACAGCTGCAATACCTACAAATCTATCAAAATCTTTTTTAATTCTATAATAAATACTCCTTGCAGTAAATATAGAAGCAAAAACCCTTTTTACCTTTTCAATTAAATCATCATTACCCTTAACATTAATAAAAGTCTCTTGCTGTCCTGCAAAACTAGCATCACCTAAATCCTCAGCAGTAGCAGAAGAACGAACAGAAACAAAAACAGACTCTCTTGCTGACTTCATAATAGCTAGTGCATTTGGACTAGATTTAAATGACTCTAAATCAACATTAAAATTATCATAAGCCTCTACAATCTCTCTTTTTAATTCCTCTGGCATTTCCTCACTAGTAATCATTCCTCTTATATCCTTAGCAGTCTCTGTTAACTGTCTTGTATCATCAGCATCAATTGAATCTAATCTCTTTCTAATCTCTTCTTCTAATCCTGTTTTCTCCATAAAGAATTCAAACCCCTTAGTAGTTACTACAAATGCCTGAGGCACAGGAAACTTAGAATTATACATCTCACCTAAATTAGCACCCTTACCACCAGCAAGTTTTACATCTTTACTAGATAGTTCAGAAAGCCATGCAACATATCCCTCTTTTCCTGTCATATAGTTTTTATGTTACTGGGTTATTTAAATGTTTTTGAGATTAATTAATAGTTAAGTAATGTGTGCCAATATAATTATTTAAATTAATATTCTCAGCCTTATTTAATGTATAGCCAAGATTTGGATGCGATTAATTAAAGAAACTATACTTCTTAGTGTGAGGAGAAATTTATCTAACTCAAATAATCACCTTTACCACCAAAATCACCATAACCATTAGTATTTCCACCTTTAAATCCATAACTACTAGGGTCAGCATGCCCATATCCCTCGATACCACCACTAGAAAGATCATATCTAGGTTGTTTATTATCCACATTTCTAAAATAAACACTATTTAAAAATTCCTCACTAAATTTCCCTACATAATCATTTAGGTCTTTATCTTTTTCAGTTAAATCATAAGGTTTAGCTTGCTCAATAAAATCATATTCAGACTTACCCTGATTATTACTAAGCTGTCTTGCTAATTCAGACTCTCTATCTCTTTCATCAATCATCTCTCTAACATGTCTATCTCTACCAAGGTCTAAACCAGGCACATCTAAAGGCATGCTATCCATTGCATCTTTTATATCTTCTAATCTATCTAAGTTAAATCCTACCATAATTATATAACTAAAAATCTACTTTTAAAGTTTATTGTGCTTATTTTTGACTTCTTGAAGTCAATCAAGACTATCCCATATAAAATCTCTAATAAAAATCTATAATCCTTATCACTCTCTTTAATCAATGATATAGCTCTTGATTTATCAGGAGATTGTTTTTTAACAACACCAGAATCTACAAACTCTTTAAACTCCTTCATAACTCAATACCTCCTGAAATAACAACACCATTAAACAAATTTTCTTTTAATTCTTTATCAATATTCAAAGATTTATAAAAATTCAATACTATCTTCTTATCTAACATATTTTCAAATTTAACTAAATCAATATTCTTTTTACTACTAATAATAGCAATATCAATATCAGAATTATAAACATCCTCTCCTCTTGAATAACTTCCAAATAAAATAATAGTCCTGCCTGGAAAATACTCTTCTAAATACTCAACAATCTTAGATTTATATAACAATTCTAAATTAATCACTCTCTTCAATCTAATTACATCCTTATTATCCCTATTTAACTGAATACTCCACCTTCCACCTTCTTTATCCTTCTCTTGAATAATATACTCTAATTTATTTAATAAATCCAATGCTTTAGAAATACCTGCTTGACTAACATCTAATCTCTTAGCAAGCATATTTTGATTTAATCTTTCTCCAGCCCTAATACATAAAACTTTTAAAATCTCTTCTTGCAATGGTGTTAACTCTTGTTTATATATCTTAACCATAGTTTATATATCTTAACTTAGATTTATAAATGTTTTCATAACCTCTTCTCCATTCCAATCCCAATAATTTTAAAACCAAATCCCTCTTGTAATTTAATTGAAGGTTTATTACCCCAATAAACTCTTGTATGAGCAGTTTTAATCTTTCTTTTTCTCAATTCTTTCAATATAAAACTCAACAACCTCTTACCAATACCTCTGCCTCTTGCAGACTTTTTAACATAAATCTTAGCTACTTCTGCTTTATCCTTAGATTCAATAACTGCCTGACTAAATCCTAAAATCTCATTATCTTCTTCAATAACAATCCAAATCTCTTTATTAGACTTAAATCCCTTTTTCATTCCAGAAATTCTTTTAGCTTCAGCCTTTTTCATCTCTCTTAGGATATCTTTCCTAGTCCTTTTAGGAAATTGAGTTTTAACTTCATCTATAGCTCCTTTTACATAGATATCATTAATTATTTCTATATCTTTCTCTCTTACTTTTCTGATTTTCATTTAATATACCCACCCTTCTGCAAATTCCATAACTTCTTATAAGGACCTTGTTGATTAATCAACTGCCTATGAGTTCCTACTTGAGCAATCCTACCTTTATCTAATACAACAATCTTATCAGCCTTCATAACAGTAGATAATCTATGTGCAATAATAATAGATGTCCTACCTTGCATTAATCTTTCTAAATCCTGTTGTATCTCAAACTCTGTCTGTGAATCTAAAGCAGAAGTAGCTTCATCTAACACTAAAATCCTTTTATCAGCTAAAATAGCTCTTGCAATTGAAACCCTTTGCTTTTCACCACCAGATAACTTAACTCCTCTTTCACCAACTATTGTTTTCTCTTTCAAAGGAAAATTCTCAATAATTTTATCTAATTGAGCAAACTTAATAGCATCTAATACTTGCTTTCTACTTGCCCTAGGATTTGAAAACTTAATATTATTGTAAATACTATCATCAAATAAAATAGCTTCTTGAGGAACAATAGCCATCTCACTTCTTAGTGACTCTTGTTTAACATCTTTAACATTTTGCCCATCTACTCTAATACTACCAGAATCAACATCATGCAACCTATACAATAACTTAACTAGTGTTGTTTTTCCAGAACCAGAATGCCCAACAAAAGCAACCTTTTTATCAGCAGGAATCTTTAAATTAAAATTACTAAATATCTTTCTTTTACCATAACTAAAATCAACATTCTCAAATTCAATCTCTCCTTTTCTAATCTTTAAATTTCTAGCATTCTCTTTATCCTTAATCTTATTTTCAATCTTATTATATTCAAATAATACATCAAAATCAGCCATAGCTCTGTAAAAATTTCTAAGACCATGAACAAAACTAAATAAAGGTCCAATCAAAACCATATAAGCACCCCAAACAAATACAACAGTCCCAATACTTATATCTCCTGCTAAAAATGCTCTTAAAGCAAAAAACATCATTACAAAAGAACCAATAGAAATAATAATTCCTTGTCCAAAATCAGTCCACCTATAATAATCCCAATTCTTTAGTGCTTTTTCTTTTGTTTCTTTAGTAATCTTACTAAAAAAAGATTTAATACGATTCTCTTTTCCATAATACTTAACAGATTCTATATTAGTAAATATATCAGAGATATTTGCCTTTTCTACATCCTCTGCCCTTATTGCAGCCATATTAGATGTTTCTTGTATTCTTTGCATAATAAAACTAAAAATAATAAATACAATCATAATAACTAAAACAATAACTGCAAAAATCCATGAAAAATAAATTAAAGAAGTTGCAACCACAATTGTCTGTAAAATCAAAGGTGCAAAATTAAAAACAAGAACATCTGTCATTCTTTCAACAGCCCCTCCTGCTCTTGTTAACTTAGAAATCAAACTTCCAGTTTTATGAGTAGTATGAAATCCATAATGCAATCCTACTAAATGATTAAAAAACTTTATTTTTATATCTTGAATTAAACGAGCATCTAGCCTATTTATAAGATGTATACGAAGAAAATTAAAAAGTTGAGCTAGAATTGTCTTTCCAATATAAATTCCTGCAATAATCAATAAAATAGATACAAAAGCACTTGCTAATAATTCTCCAGATGCAAATAAAGTTCCATTATCAATAATTGCCTTATATAAAAATTGAGTTACTAGATGATTTGATTCAACAAGCAAAACAAAAAAAAGCACAGCTATAAACATTAATTTATACTTTCTTAAAAACTCCCAATATAATTTCATATTATATTTGAAGTTTATTTTTTCTGTTTTATCTTTCATTTTATTTTAACAGTGATTACACTGATTACTTACATTTATATACTAATCCCACCTCTTTAGTATAATGGTTATAGCTGATATAATGCATTCCTCAGATACAAGATTTCAAAAGCATTCAGATGAAACTGATGCAGAGTATGAACCTGAGTCTGAAACTGACTAACACCTCTAAAACTCTAGAATTTTAGTATTTTTATATTTGCCTATTTTTTATTTTGACTATTTGCAAGCTGGTTTTTGTTTTATATCTAATTGACATTGAGGACAATAAGTTTCTGCATTTAATCTTGCTCTTTCTTGAGAATACTTAATAGCTTCATCAACACTCATCTTTTGTTGCATAACACATAAATCATTAGAACAATGCAACCCTCCTAATTCATAAGTATTACTTCTTTGAGTACTAGGTGCTCCAAACATATGACCTAATTCATGTCTAATCAAATCTCTAGCCTGAATATTACTATTTACCCTTGCTGTTGATAAAGTTACATATCCTAAGCTATCTTGAACTTGTGAATATCCACCAAAAAACCAATTACAATCACTATCTCCAGAATAGATATCACTATCTAGAATAATTAATTTTCCTTCACTATGTCTTGTTTTCATCTCATCAGTCATATGTAATGCTTGAGTAAATAAATGAGCATTAACTTGTTTTCTCCTAGGTTCATAAGCCATCTCCTCAAATTGCCTTAAGAAATCAGGACATTCATGATATTCTATATCTACATTTCTTATTCTTTGAATCTCTTCAATAGCTTCTAAAGGAATTCTACAATGTAATTTCCTTGATCCATCTAGTAAAACTAATTTTTCACTCATTCTTCCCTCCATAATGTTTAGGTGTCATAACTATCAATGAAATTCTATCATCTGGATGTGCTTCATTATACTTTCTAACATTATCTAAAAAGTCATGCTTTCCACCAAATACAACAACACTATATGGTTTGTTTGAATCTCCAACTAAACCCAGTAAATGGTCTTCTCTTGGATTTATTCTAAGAGAGTGATTGCTTTTTGCTAAATCATTCAATCTATCATCTTCAGCAGGTAGAACATTTATTTTTCCATCCATACCTAATCTTATTACTGCTCCAGGAATAAATTGATAATCCTCAACATTCTCAGGATTATATACTTCACTTAATAAGACATATTTAATAACTTTTTCATTAAGAAGCTTAAAGAGTTTTATATCTTCACTATTTGTCAATCCTTCTAACATAACATCTCTTAGTCCATGATTATCTCCAAGATAAATTAGCGCCTCTTCTATACCTTTCTGTGAGTTATTAATATTATCATACATATTTTTTATTTTTCCCATTTTCTCTTCTCTTTCGTCAGGATTAGACAATCTTTTTGCCTCTAATGTAACCTCTCCGCGAACAAAATGCTTTTGTCTCATATGAACTAAACAATGTTTAGCATTTTCAGCTTCATAACCAACAACACTTTCAATTCCAGGAATATTTTTATCAGATACAATTTCATGATATTTTTTATTAGCTTCACTTTGTTCAAGCTTTTTATCACCAACACCCTCACTAGCTTCAACAATAGGAGCTGGCTGACTAACCTTATGCTCTAAATCATCATTACTATTTCCACAACCAAACCCATTTCCAAACATAGCACTAGCTGTTAAAAGCCCTACTCCTGCCCAATGTTTTAATCTATTTTTAATTGCCATTTTATTTAGTATAACTTCTTAATTTTTTTCTAGATCTTCCAGTCATACTAGTACTAATATCTCTTGCACTAGACATACCAATTTGATCTGGAAATTTTTGTTGTAAGAAATCATAAACAACCTCTCCAAGAACTTCAGTCAGAATATCCTCTGCAGAAAGCACATAAGGATCACTAATTACTTCAAAAGGATCTCCTTCACACTTAAGAATACCTTTTCTAACTAATTGATTAATAGCTTCTTTTTGTGCTTGTTTAAATGTTCTAACTAACTTATTTCTTTTAAGAATAACTGCTCTTCTGTGAATTTCTGCTTCAACACCATTAATAAACCTTCTATCTTTATCTTCACCAATTAAATTAGCTTGATATGCATAAATTTTTCTCTCTCCAAGTCTTTCTAAATTATCTTGAACCATAGAAGGTAACAATGAATCAAATCCCTGAATAAATTTAGTATAAATCTCATCAGAAGCCTGACTAATTACTTGTCTATACTTTCCAGAATACTTTTTAGATACAGATTGTAATGCATTCTCATAATTAAAATCACCAGCATTAGAAACCCAACTATCAAAACCTGCTATCTGGTCTTCAAGACCTTTTGTAGCATTTCTCATTACTAATTCAACTTCTTTTGCCATTTTTTATATAATAGTATTTACTTAGCAATAGTAACAAATAATTAGGGTATTTAAGCTTTTTTATCTTAATTTTTGACAAAAATAATACTTCATTAAACAGAATAATACTCTCTAAACCAAACAACCCATCAACAAACCAAAAACACAATCCCAACATTTAAATAAAATAAACCCATAAAAAATCTATGAATTACAAGAGGTTACCAGCTATTCTGTTGGTGTGCTTTGGAGCAGTTCTTATGCTCTCAACTAATATGTCAATAACAGGTGGCTTTTTAGGAACTCAGATAAATCAAACAACATTCAGACTAACAGGCTTTTTCATGTTTATCTCTGGATTTGTACTAATGCTTATGTCTCGTACAAATACCTCAACTATTGAAAAAGTTGTTGATACTAATGTTGAAATCTCTTCAAAATTTCTAAAAAATGCAAAAAGACATCTTAATAGTGATGATGTTCAAGAGATAATAAGAAAAATAAGACAAGGCCTTGGAAAACCTAAACATCTAAAAGAAGCAGATTGTCTTGCATTAAGAGTAGATAAAGGTGCTAGAGTATTATATGAACTAGATGGAGAAACAATAACACTACTAAACTATCAACCCTCTTCAAATCATGATAACTATTGGAGAAACTAAACAAAAACCCAAATATCTCGTGAAACCTTCTTACTTGCCCTTGTCTCTTTAATAGGAAAATCAACACCTTGAATCTTATATAATCTTAATCCAGTATTATTACAAATCCTTTCAACATCAACACTTACCTCACTAATACAAGGAGTAGTAATCACAATCCTCACTCCTGGTTTTTTTAACTGATTAATATTTCCTAATACTCTAATTAAAATCTTTTCAGCTTGCTTAATCATTGACTTAGCTTTATCTTTATTTGGTTGCTTTTTCACAATATCACCCAAAGCAGTCTCACTAACAAAACCATCAAATCTAATTCCAGAAATCTTAGAACTATCCCTATCTAATACTTTATAATTCATTTTAATATCATAACTCTTTTTCAACCACTCTAAATTTCTTTTAGCATTAAACACAGCAGACCTATTCTTATCAACACCAACAACATCTAATCCTTTTACTAAACCTTCAATTAAAATACTA
>CAYYLH010000006.1:0-18266 GCA_964472575.1 Candidatus Woesearchaeota archaeon | reverse complement strand
GGCTGATAAGGCTTTGTATAAAGCTAAGAAGTTGGGTAGGGATAGGATTGAGGTTAGCTAAACTTTAATCCTTTAGCTTTATTGATAACACCTTTTCTATCTTCTGGGATGTCTTGTTTTTTTGATTTTTTTAAATATTTTAATACTCGTTTATGTTTTCTTTTTAAGCTTATTTTTTTATTTGTACACGGGCCACCTATACATCCTCCTATGCAGAATGTTGTGTCTATAAACCTTATTCCATTTAGATTAGCAGGTTTTTGTAAAAACTTATTTAGTTGCATCCAACCATCAATTACTAGTGTTTCTTCTGGTTTTAGAATCCCTTGTAAGTGAGCTGTTTTAGATAAGCCTCCTGATAATGGATAAACTTTTGTATAGTCATTGTAGAATCTATCAAAAAGAAGGTCTTTTGATTGTATTCTTGATAAGAATGGTTTTTTAATATTATTTTTTTTAAATAGCTCTCTTAGTTGATTATAATCAATCACATAATCTATATATCTTGAATTACTTGCTTCTGTTTTTTTAAAATTACAAGGTGAAATAAAGAATATTTTATAACCTTTGTAATTCTTTTTACAGATTTTGCCCATTGCTACCATAGGTGAGTCTACTTTGATTAGATTTTTTTTATATTGTGGAAATGTCTTAGATACCATTTCTGTAATTCCTGGGCAAGCAGTTGAAATTAGGAATTTTTTTGATTTTTTCAGTTTTTTATGGTATTCTCTATTTACCATTTTTGCTCCAAATGTTACTTCTGTTACTTTATCAAATCCTAGTTTTTTTAGTCTATAGATAATTGAAGGATAGCCAAATTCAGCTACAAAAGAAGGAGCTACCATTGCTAGTTTTTTTGTCTTTTTTGTTTTTAGAACTTTTTCTATTTCTTTTAAATTGTTTTTGTTTTTCATTTATCACTTGCTATTTTAGTTATAAATCCAAAGATGATTCCTATTCCTATTATAGCATAAATTATTGTGAATATCTTTGATATTGATATTGTTGGAACTAAATCTCCATACCCAATTGTTGTTAAGGTCATAGCTGAAAAGTATAAAGAATCTATAATGCTCCAGCCCTCTACAATATGATAAAAATAAGTTCCTATTGCTAAGACTACTAGTGCAAATGAAGATAGTAATTCATATCCTTTTTTTGTCACATTTTTTATAAGAGGGTGTTTCATTTTTTCATATCTTTCCAAGATATTTTATTATTTAAAAGTTCTTTTAGTAAAGAATGTTTTTCTTCCATTGTTTCTTGTTCTTTTTGATAGAGGATTCCAAGGGTTATTTTTCCTGTTTTTTTATTATAATCCCATTTATCTGCTAGTTCATAAGCTTGTTTTAGGTTTGTATTTGGTTTTATTTTATACATTTGCTTTTCTTTATTATTTGCTTCTGGATTAAATACTAAGCAGTCTTGAATTATTTCTACAAATGAAAAGCCATTATGTTCTATTGCTTGTTTTAGAATTTCTGCTGTGTGTTTAATGTCTTTTGCATTGCATCTTGCTACAAATGTAGCTCCTGATGATAAAACTAGTTTGATTGGATTTAGTGGGATATCTTTTACACCTAAGGGAGAGGATTTTGATTTATATCCTTGTTGAGATGTTGGTGTTGGTTGTCCTGTTGTTAAGGAGAATGATTGATTGTCATGCACTATACATGTTAGGTTTGAATTATATTTGCATGAGTGAATTAGATGTGAGATTCCTTCTGAATATAATCCTCCATCTCCTACAAAGCATAGAACATTTAGTGAAGGATTTCCTAGTTTTATTCCTAGTGCATTTGGAAGTGCTCTTCCGTGTAATCCATATATTCCAGATAGATTTAGATAGTCATAGATTTTTGAGTTACATCCGATGTCTGTTGTGATTGCAAATCTTTCTTGTTTATATTTTTCTTGGTCTTCTAATATTAGTTGAGTTAGTGTTTGTTTTACTGATTCTAGAATCATGAAGTTTGGACAGCCTGGACACCAGGTTATTGTTTCTTTTGTTCGTAGATTTTGTTTTATTTTTTCTGGATTCATTTCAACCTCTTTTCAATTTGATTTTTTAGTTTATCTGAATAAAATGGTCTTGAATCATATTTTAAGATTCTATTTGATTTTGGAATTGATATTCCTGTTTTTTCTCTTAGTAATCTTCCGAGTTGGCCTGTTGTGTTTTGTTCAATTAGAATTATGTTGTCTGCTTTTTGCATTTCTGATTTTATTTTATCTGACATTGGTTTTAGATATATAACTTGTAGGAACTTACAGTCTAGTCCTTGGATTGCGTCTAGTATTTGTCCTTTTGTAGAGCCCCATGCTAGAACTAGGTTTTTAGACTTTTTATTTCCATGAATCTTTATCATGTCAAATGATTTACAAGCTTTTTTGATTTGTTTATATTTTTTTAGTCTTTTATCTGCTGCTTTTTTTGCTATGTTTGAGTCTTCTATTGTATTTCCATATTTATCATGTTCATAAGATGTAGCTTTTACTATTTTATTTCCTGGTATGTCTCTTTGGATTTTTATTGATTGTATTTTCTTAGGTTTTGATTTTTCATTAAATGAGAATTCTGATTCTGCTAGATGTTTATCTCCTAGAATTATAGAGAGTGTTTTGAATTTTTCTGCTAAGTAGAGTGCTTGATTTGTAGATTCTATTGATTCTATTGGATCTCCTGGTGCTATTACTATTCTTGGAAACTCTCCATGTCCTGCTCTTAAAGCTATATCTAAATCTGCTTGTCCTGTATATGTTGGAACTCCTGTTCCTGGACCTGGTCTAGAAGCAAGATAAACTGTTAAAGGAATTTCAGACATTCCTTGTAATGAAAAGGTTTCTGTCATTAAGTCAAATCCTCCTCCAGAGGTTCCTATCATTGTTTTAGCTCCTGCAAAACTTGCACCAATAGCATGATTAGCTACTGCTATTTCATTTTCTGATTGAAATACCATCAAGTTATTATCTAATTGATTTGTAGCTAGTTCATGCATTACTCCTGTTGCAGGAGTCATTGGATATGCAATGTATAAATCTAGTTTTGATTGTATTGCTGATTTTGCTATTGCTTGACTTCCTGATAAAATTGATATTTTATTTCCTAGTCTTTCAAATGAGTATCTTTGTTCTTGTGATTCAAATCCTTTTTCAGCTGCTTTGATTGCCTCTTCATTATCAAACTCTTTTTTGATTCTATTAATTAGAACTTGCTTTGGAATTCCTAGAATTTTTATTAAAGCTCCTGCTAAAGCTATGTTAAGGTTTTTTCCAAGGTCTTCAAAAGGTTCATAAGAGATAGTAAATCCTGATTTTTTTAATTGTTTTTTATGTTGCTTTATTGTATTTTCATCTAAAGCTAGAATTCCTGATAAATTAGATTCATTACTTCCTGTTTGTGTATTTGATATTGATAAAATGTTAAAGTTATGTCCTCCTCGGATTAAAGATGGATAGTCTCTATAGTTGAAAGTGTAGTATCCTTGTTCTGCTAATACATCTGATACTATTTCAGAAATTTTGTTAATTCCTTGTCCTGCTTTTCCTCCAATAAGAATGTTAAGCTTCATATTCACCTCTTTATTAGGAATTGATAAGCTTATTTAAAGTTTAGTAATCAGTGCTTAATTAAACAAACAAGATAAATAAAAAGTAAAATGAATAATAATGGTTATAAAAATTATAAATTAAAAGAAGCTATATAGGTTTTTTGAACTTATTTCTTTTTCTTTTTAGCTGCTTTCTTTTTTGTTGCTTTTTTCTTCTTTGCTGGCATTTTAAAACCACCTCTTTACAAAATAATTAAGCATAATTAATATTTAAACCTATCTTAGATTAAGGGTTTTAAGATTGTTGGGTTTATTTATCTTAGAAATTTATCGACGGCAAATTACTCTTCAACTAATCCAACACGAGCATCTACTACTAGTGCTTTTTTTTCATTAACTATGACTGGGTTTAAATCCATTTCATCTACATTGATTTTTGCTACTTTATCTATTAGTTTGATTAGTTTCTTTAGTGCGTATTTTTTTCTTTTGTATAAAGATTCTGCACCTTTTAGTTCTAAGAGCATATTTTTTATTTCTGTTTTATCTACTGGAATTGCTCTAAATGAAACATCTTTTATTGATTCTGCATGGATTCCTCCAAATCCTACCATTAAAACTTTATCAAATATTTCATCTTGTTTTAAACCTATGATCATTTCAATTCCTTCTACTGCTTCTTGGACAATGATTTCAAATTTCTTAAACTTCTTTTTGAGTTTATTGTATTCTTTCTTAGCTTGTTCAAAATCATCACACTTGATAACTGCTTTTTCATCTGTTTTATGAATAGGAGCTGATACTTTTAAATAACAAGGAAAACCAAATTCCTTTAGGTCTTGTTCTTTAACTATTACTTTATATTTTGCAATAGGAATTTTCCTTAGTTTTTCAAATGATTCTACTAGTTTTAGCATTTTTTATTCTCCTTTTTAGTTTTTTAGATTTATTTAGTTTTTTTAGTGTATTGTAGTTTATGTTTTTCATTTTATTTTTCCTGCTGAGTCACATAGGTCTTTTATATCATTGAATATTGGAATTTTTCCTGTTAGTGATTGTTTAGATTTTTCTACTTGATTGCCACCTGCAAAACAAGCTAGAACGGGTTTTCTTCTATTAATTAGTGTAGATGCTATTGATAAAGAATCTGTCATATACTGGGGTGTTAAAAGTATTATAAAGAAATCAAAATAGTTTTCTCTATCTAAAATATCTAAAACTTTTTTATATCTAATAGATGTTGCATCTCCTAGTAAATCAAGAGGATTTGATTTTGATGTTTCTTTAGGAAGTGATTGTTTTAGAAAAGACAAGATTCTTTCATTATGCATTGGAAGTTTTATATTATTTTTAGAACAATAGTCAGCTGTTAAAACTCCTAAACCACCTGCATTAGTTATTATGCATGCTTTATCTCCAAGATAGCCATATTTAGAGAATATTTCTGCTGTTTTAATTAGTTGATTTATTGAGTCTACTTCTATACAGTTAGCTTGTTTAAATACTCCTGAGTAGATTCTTGAATCAGATGCAAGTGCTGCTGTGTGTGACTTAGCTGCTTGTTCTCCTTGTTCTGATTTACCTGATTTTAAAATGATGATTGGTTTTTTTCTAGATACTCTTTTGCAGACATCTATAAAATCTTTTCCTTGTGATTGTTTTAGAGATTCTATATATAGGCAGATTACTCTTGTATTTCTATCATTTCCAAGATAGTCTATAAAATCTGGAAAACTTAAATCCATTGCATTTCCTATTGAAAAGAATTTTGAAAATCCTATGTTATTTTTTATTGCATAATCTAGAACTGCTGTTCCTATTGCACCTGATTGAGATACAAAAGAGATATATCCTTTTTCAGGCATTCCATTAAAAAATGATGCATTAAATACTCTGTAAGGATCTATGACTCCTAGAACATTTGGACCTATTAGTTTTATTTTTGTTTTTTCTAGTATTTTTTGTATTTGTTCTTTTAGTTCTTCATTTCCTAGTTCTTTAAATCCTGCTGATATAATCATTACATTTTTTACTTTTGACAAGGCACACTGTTTTAGAATTTTTGGAACTATTTCAGCAGGTGTTGCTATTATTGCTAAATCAACTATTACTGGGACTTTTGTTATATTTATGAATGATTGTTTTCCTAGTATTGTTTCTGCATTTGGATTTACAGGATAGACATTTAAGTGAGAGTTATGATAGAGATTTTTGAATATTATGTTTCCTACTTTTTCCTCACTTCTTGAAGCCCCAATTACAGCTATGTTTCTTGCATCTAGAAAGCTTGTTATATATGACATTTTATATTGTATTATCTTCTGGTTGAGATTGTTCTTTCTCTTGTAGATGTGTTTGTCCTTCTACAACCATGTCTTCTGGATTAACAGAATCTATCATCTTTTTGAAGTTCTCTATTTCAGATGCTGGGATTCTTGTTCCTGACTTTGTAATTCCAGTGTATTTATCAGATGTTGTGAACTCTCTGATTGTTAGTCCTGGTTTTCCTCCAAAGTCATCAATCCTTACAACAATATCTGTATCATTGTTCTTTTTTATTCGACCGATGTCTTTTTCCATATGATAAAAATATCATTTGAGTTTAAAAAGATTTATGTTTAATTTCCCTTTTAGAAAAAAATAAAACTATGAGATTAGAGTATAAACTAGTTATAACTAATAAATAAAATTAAAGAATATAAGTGGGAGATAAAAACCGAAGCTTAAATCTCCCGGTGCCTAACCGAAGTTAGACAAGATTATTAGTACTAATGAGTATTTAAACATTTCTAATTATTTTAAAGGGGTGAAAGTTTGAGTAGGTTTTATTTTATTTGTTTAAAGGTCTTGTAAAAAACATCTACCTTATACTTTTTTTTATTAGTACTAACAATTAGGTATTGATGGATGATATTTTTTAGATTACTTACAGTTATATATTTTTTAATTTGGGATTTATTAAATTGTTTTGTATTAATTAGTAGTGTGGTTAGTAAGTAGTTTTGCATATGGCATGGAAGAAACTGTTTTCTTCTTAGGATTTTTTCAGGATTTATATAAAAGAGTTTATAGAACTCTGTGATAAATTTCATTCTCTCTTCAGTATAGTTATTGTTTACAAAATTATAAACTCTTTTTAGGGTTTGTTCCTTTTTATTAGATTTGAATTTTTTTGAGAATTTTTTAAGATAATTTGTTTTTTTAATTTTCATTGGAATTAAGAATGTTGGTAGAACTAGTATTGGGACTAGATAAGCTATAATCAGAAAGGCCATAATAGCTCCTACAACAGATATAGTTGTCATAACCACCATTATAAACGCCCAGAGCAGGATTCGAACCTACGCACCCCGAAGGGTCAGGATTAGCAATCCTGTGCATTAACCACTCTGCCATCTGGGCTTGTCTTGCCAGTTGCAGTTTGGGAGAATTTTATATTCTACCTTCTGCCATCTGGGCTTGCTTTAGGCATATGATAATCACACTAATTAGGGTTTTAAAGGTTTTTATTCAGAAATAGTTAGTTTTATTTTATTATTTTCTAAATCAAATTCACTAGTTGAAGAGGTAATTTTAAACTCTACTTCTTCAGATGAACGAGAGTTAAGTCTTAGGTTTTCTACTTCTAATTTTTGATAGCTTCCCATTTTTAATTCTTTCATATCAAAGGTTTTAACTTCTTTATCTTTTTCTAGTATTATTAATTCTATATTTTCAGCTGGAATTAGTCCTTGGTTTTCTACAACAGCTTCAAAGTTTAGATATCTTCCTGATTTAGTAGCAGTTATATTTTGAAAAAATAGTTCTGCTTTTGGTTGGATTGAGTATAGTGTGTTTATTGAGTCAATTATATCTTGATTAAGTTCTTGGTCACATGAAAAATAAGGATAGAGTACTGAGGACTTATCATCTATATGGTCAAATCCAAATACATGTAATAGTTCGTGTATTTCTACTACTGGTTTTTCACACTCAACATCATATAAATCTTCATATAATAGTATTTGTCCTTCTAGTATTAGTGGATATAATGAGAGATTTAAGAATTTAGAAGGTCCTCCTTCTCCTGCTATAAATGTGTGGGCTGATTTTTGCATTGCTTCTTTTGAACAGGCGATGATTATGTCTGGGTTTTCTTGTTGTGGAAAGAATGAGATGTGTTGTGTTTCTGATTCTAAAATATCAAATGCTTGTTTCATTCTTTGTTGTTTTTGTATTTCACAGTTTTCATCTATTGAATAAGTAAGTTGATTATGGTTAAATCTCATGTTAGGTACAAATTGTTTTACTTCTGATGATACTCCTTCTACATCATCTAACATGTTATAGTCTGTTACTGATAGAGGTCTTACTTCTCCTGGAAGATTTAGATAGACAAAGTAAGACATAAACAATGCTATCATAATTAGTGCGAATGATAGAATTTTGTATTTCATATATTAGTTAAGGGTTTGAAGTTTTTAAGTTATTTGATTTTTTGATTTGATGGATTTATTTAAATTTCATAAAGTTATAATTAATCACAATTCAAATATTTATTATATTGATTAAATATTAATCAGATTGTTTAGATCTTTAGTGAATTTCATTTGAATAATTGAAAATTGCAGACCCTGGAATTTGCTCTAATCCACTTTAAAGAGGGTACTAATCCTTCTCAGTTTTGCAACCCTTCAAGCATCTAAACTATAACTTAGGGCTGATCCGATCAAGGCCTGACCCGATTCACTACAGCAAGATCAAGAAGGACAAAACCTCAACGTTAGATAAGTAACATTTAAAGCTTCATATCACGCCTTCCTTCAGCTCACCATAAAGCCCGTTTGTGAATAGCAGGGGGCTAACCTGCAAGCTTGGTCTGCTTTATTTTAAGTTCAAATTAGTTTATAAGATTAACTATGATTTGAATAATTTTATAAACAAGATAAACATCTAATAGGTATGAATAAAAAAGGGCAGGTATTTATTTTAGCAGCAGTTATTATTGTAGTAGTAGTGGTTTCTCTTGCTGCTATTCAAAACTATGTAAGAGTGGATAAAGACCCTAATGAGTTTTATGATTTAAGTTATAATATTGGGCAAGAGTCAGACATAGTTATGAATTATGATACTTATAATAATGAAGATAAAATCAGTATATATGCTAATGTTGCTCAATCTTATGCTAAAGATAATGAAGTAGATACACTATTAATTTATGGAAATTCTACTCATTTAATTATTGAGAATTATTTGAGTGATGATGTAAATACTATTGATAGTAGTATTTCTGGTTGTGGTGAAGAATTTGTTAGTAGTATTTATTTATCTGATAGTGGAAAGAGTTTATTACTAGATTTAAATGATTTTGATATCAGTTGTAGAAAGATTATATCTAGGGATGATTTAGAAGGAGATAATAAAATTTCTATTAAGTATGGTGAAGAGGTAATTAATTTTAATCTTAATAAAGATAATAATTTTATTGTTTTATTGAAAAAAGAGGATGATTCAAGTACAACTACAGTGGTTAATCAGAATGAAGAGGTTTTATAATTACAATAAATTTATAAAGAAAATTAACAATAAAATACTATGAATATAAAGAATAAAAGAGGGTTATCTCCTGTTATTGCAACTGTTTTGCTTGTTGCTTTGGTTTTAGTATTAGCTGTTATTGTTTTTTTATGGGCTAGAAGCTCTATTACAGAACAGATAGAAAAGTTTGGAAAGCCTGTTGAAAGGAATTGTGAAGATGTTGATTTTACAGCAGTTTATAGTATTGGATTATTAGATGTTGCTAATAATGGTAATATTCCTATTCATGAATTTGAGGTTAAGCAGTTTAAAGATGGAGATTCTGAAATAGAAAGATTAGAAAAACCACTAAATGAAGGAAGGGTTAAGTCAATTAGTTTTTCACCTAACTCTGGTGTTGATAAGGTTATTGTTTATCCTGTATTATTAGGAAAGGTTAGAGGTACTAATCAAAATAAAAAATATGTATGTCTTGATAATGGCATTACAATTAATTTATAACTAAATTAAAATATAAAAAGGAGGTAAATAATGAAAAGAAATAACAAAGGTATTTCAGCAGTGGTTGCAACAGTATTAATTATATTGATTACTATTGCAGCAGTTGGAATTATCTGGACAGCAGTTATTCCTATGATTAGAAATCAGATATCTGGGGGAACTGTTTGCTTTGATGCTGAGGCAGCTGTAGAAATTGGGGCTAGTTATAGTTGTAAAAATGATGACAATGTAACAATCCAAGTTAGGCATACAGCAGCTGGTGCAGGTGAAGTTGAACTAACTGGTTTAAAACTTAAGTATTATAGCAGTGACGGAGAATCATATGTACAAGAGATAGAAAGTGATCTTCCAGGAACTAATACTGAAAAAGTTTATACAAGAAGTTATTCAGAGATAGATAGTGATGGAGATTTAACAAACTCAAAACTTGTAGAAGTTTCTGTAATTCCTATAGTTCAATCAGGACAGTCTACAAGGGAATGTAATGAGGGCCAGAGAGTAGCTATAACTGAATGTAATTAAAAATAATTTTTATTTTTTTATTTAATTAATTTTAAAGAGAAAATCCTAATTAGAGATAGGGTAGAATATAATAAGATGGAAATGAAAGAAGTAATAAAAGGAAAGAAAGCACAGGTATGGGTAGAGACTGTTATCTATACTTTAATTGGATTAGCTATAATTGGAATTCTACTAGCTGTTGTAAGACCTAAGATAGAAGAGACACAAGATAAGTTAGCAATAGAACAAACTATTGAATCTATGAATAAGATTAATGATAAAGTGTTTGAGGTTAGAAAGTTTGTAGGTAATAGAAGAATAGTTGAGTTAAAGGTTTCTCAAGGAAAATTTATTATTAATTCTGATGAAGATAGATTAGATTGGATTATTGATTCTAGTTATCAATATAGTGAGTTAGGTGAAGATGTAAGTTTAGGAGATTTAAATGTTAAGACTACTCAGGTAGGAGATGATTATGAAGTTAGTATTAGTTTGGATTATAATTTTAATATCATAAGTGAGAATCAAAGACTAGACCCTGCTCCTTCTCCTTATAGTCTAGTTATTGAAAATACAGGGGATGAGATTGAATTTAGTATAGAATAAACTTAATAAACTAGTTTTTATTTAGAATTAAGAGGTGATTATGGAAATTAAAATTAATACAAGCCCGCAAGTGCCAAGTTTAGAACATATTGATGATAAAACAAAGATAGATATCAGATATATGTTAATAGTTCCGTATGTTTCTGTTCATATTTATTGGAGTGAAAAAAAAGGAGAATTAGTTTATGAAATAGAAGAACCAATATTAAATGATGAAGAAAAAGGTTATCTAGATAGGATTACAGAGGCAATGAGACAGGTTGTAAATTTTAATATGGTTGAGAGTAATTCTGAAGAAGCTTTGATCAAACATATGGATAAAACAGCAAGGGTTGTGATATCTGAACTAAGTCTGAATATTGAAGAAGAGAGTTATGAAAGGATTTTTTATTTTATTTATAGAGACTTTATAGGGTTGAATGAGATTGAGCCTTTGATGAGGGATTATTTTATAGAAGATATTGAATGTAATGGTGTTAATGAATCAATCTATATTGTTCATAGGATTTTTAGAAATTTAAAAACCAATATTCAATTTAGTGATGTTGATAAATTGGCTAGCTTTGTTGAGAAGTTAGCTCAGAAGTCTGGTAAGTATATTTCTTATGCTTCTCCTATGTTGGATGGAAGTTTGCCTGATGGTTCAAGAGTTAATGCAACATATACTAAGGATATAACTAGTAAGGGACCTACATTTACAATTAGAAAGTTTACTAAGACGCCATGGACTCCTATTCAGTTATTAGGTATGAATACCCTTTCTCCTGAGATGTTAGCTTATTTATGGATTTTAGTTCAGTATAAATCTAACTTACTAATTACAGGTGGAACTGCTTCTGGTAAAACTACTATGTTGAATGCTATTGCATTTTTTATCCCTCCTGAAGCAAGAGTTGTAAGTATTGAGGATACAAGGGAATTGAATCTGCCTAGAGAGAATTGGCTTCCTTCAGTAGTTAGAACTGGGGTGTCTCATGGTGGTGTAGGTGATGTTGGAATGTTTAATTTACTAAAAGGTTCATTTAGACAGAATCCTGATTATGTAATTGTTGGTGAGGTTAGAGGTAAAGAGGCATTTGTATTATTTCAAGGTATGGCTTCTGGACATGCTTCTATTTCTACTATGCATGCTGATTCAGTTGATACTGTTATAAGAAGATTAGAAACACCTCCTATTAATCTAAATCCTAATCTTGTTAATGAGTTAGATGCTGCTATTATTATGACTCATGCTCGTGCTAGTAATAGAGATACTAGAAGATTAAGAGAGATTGTAGAGGTTATTAATGTTCAGTCTGATGGTGTTGCTATGACTAATACTCCTTTTGTATGGAATGCTGGAGAGGATAAGTTTTATTTTAAAAAAGATTCTAAAGTTTTTGAAAAGATTTCTAAAAGGAGTGGGATTTCTATGGAAGTTTTATTAGAAGAGTTTGATAAAAGAACTAGGTTCATCTATGAGTTATATAGAAGAAAGGTTTTTGGATTTGATGATTTAAAGAAGATTGTTAGTATGTATTATAAAAATCCAGAAGATACTCTAAAGCAGTTTGGAATTGAGTGATTAATAACATTAATAAATAAAGAAAGTGTTAGAATTCTATGAAGGGGGATGTTAATTTTTTAAAGCAGTTAGTGGATAGTTTAGATGAAGCTATTATTAAGCTTGAAGAAGCTGTTGAAGATGAAGATGTTAAGCAGATTGGAATATTAAAAAAGTTTATTCTTGAAGTACAAGGTAAAATTAAAGAGGAATTAGAATGAGTGAGTTAGAGGATTTAAAACAACATGTTAGAAATGAAAAAGAGATAATTAATAGTATGATTTCTATTGAATCTGAGTTAAACTCTCCTCATGGAAAAGAAAGGGATTTTTATATTAAATCTTATAGTGCTTTAGAGAGTCAGTTAAGATTGTTAAATAATGCTATTCCAAGATTATTACAAGGAATTTCTAGTGTTAAAAAATTAGATAGTAGTAATACTGAGGAAAATAAAACCAAGCCTAAAAATATTGCTAAGTTTAGTTATGTCTCACCTGTTAGTAAGGAGAAAAAGTATGTAACTATAAATAATGAAGATAAGAGTAAGTATTTGAAAGAATTAAGTATCTCTGAAAGTAATTTAAAGAGATTTAAAAAAACACAAGATAAAAAGCTAGGTGTTAGAAAGGTTAATCCTATTGCTAGGTTTTCTAATAAGATTTTTCTAGGATTAAGTGAAAAGATAGCTCCTAAGATTAAAGATTTAAAAGAAGATATGAGGAAAGCTAATATAACTATGTTGCCTGCTACTTATATTTCTATTGCTATGTTTTCTGCTTGTGTTGGATTTATTTTATCTTTATTAGTGGTGGTTGTGTTAGGTATTTTAAATCCTAGTTATTTTCTCTGGTTTTGGATTCCTTTTCTAATTCCAGGAGTTATTTTAATTGGATTTTATGTATTTCCTGCTTTGCAAAAAGGAAGTGTGAAAAAGAATATTAATTATGAACTTCCTTTTGCTACAATTCATATGGCTGCTATTTCTAGTTCTGATATAGAGCCTACTAAGATATTTAAGATAATTTCAATGTCTGAAGAGTATCCTAATATTGCTGTTGAGATTAGAAAGATTGTTACTCAGGTTGAAATTTATGGATATGATTTAGTTTCTGCTCTAAAGAGTATTGCTTCTCAGACTACTAGTAAGGGTTTAGGAGAGTTGTTAAGAGGCATGGCTACGAATATTAGTACTGGTGGAAGTCTTAAGAATTATCTAAATAAAAAAGCTGAGAATTTGCTAATGGATTATAAGTTGGATAGACAGAGATATAGTGCTTTGTCTGAAACTTTTATGGATATTTATATTTCTATTTTAATTGCAGCTCCTTTAGTATTAATGATGTTATTTATTATTATGAGTGTGAGTGGGTGGGGATTGAATATTGGTTTAAGTTCATTATTATTTTTAACTATCTCTGGTGTTGTTTTTGTTAATATTATATTTTTAATTGTAATGCAGATTAAGCAGCCTAAGACATAATGAGGATTTGGAAATATGAAATACAAAATAAGAATTTGATTTTCATAGCTATTGGTTTATTAGCTATTATTTTTAGTTTTATATTTTTAAGAGATAGTAGATTATTTTATTTTGTCTTTGTTTTATCTTTAATTGTTATTGTATTGCCTTTTATTATTTCTATTATTATTGAGTCTGGTAGTCAGAAAGAGAAAGAAGAGAAGTTTTTAGAGTTTGCTCGTGATTTGGTTGAAAATGTTAAGTCTGGAACTCCTGTTAATAGGGCTGTTATGAATCTTGCTAAAAGAGATTATGGGGAGTTGAGTAGTCATGTTCAGAAACTAGCTAATCAATTATCTTTAGGTATTCCCTTGACAGAAGGGCTTGCTAATTTTGCTAGAGATACTAAGAGTCATACTATTTCTAGAGCTGTTTCTTTGATTTCAGAAGCTGAGAGAAGTGGTGGGGAGATTGATAGTATTTTAGAGAGTGTTGCTAATTCTGTTAATCAGACAGAGGAATTGAAAAAAGAGAGAAAGTCTTCTATATTTAATTTAGTTGTTCAGGGTTATATTATATTTATTGTATTTATTATAATTATGTTGGTTTTAGAGTTTAAGATTTTACCCTTGACTGCTGATATTGGTAGTGTTGGTGATTTGAATACTGGTGGAGGTGGGAGTATGGGTGATTTGTCTGCTCCTTTATTATGGTTGATATTAACTCAGTCTTTATTTACTGGATTAGTTATTGGTAAGTTAGCTGAAGGTAATTTTAAATCAGGTGTTAAGCATTCTTTTATTCTGATTGCTATTACTTTAATTGTTATTACTGGTGCTCGGGTTTTTCTTGGATAGGTAATTTAAATTCAAATCCTAGTTAATTAATATTTTAGCTTTTATATCCTTTTTATTACTAACCATTATGTTAGTTAGTATTTTATAAATAATGTATTATTGCTTGCAACAAAATATTTTAATAGTTATTTTAATAGAACTTCTTAATTGAATAATTTTATAAACAAATTAAACATCTAATAGGTATGAAAAAGAGGAAGAAAGGAACTGCGTCGCATATAGAGATGATTTTTTCATTTGTATTGTTTGTATTGTTTGTATTTTTTTTAGTTTTATATGTTAAACCATATAAAACAGATAGATTGACAGATACTATAGTTGATTCATTAAAAGATAAATTTGTAGAAGTAAATGAAATTGAGTTAAATGAGATATTTATTGGTGTTGATTATGATAGTGATTGTGTTTCTTTAGATTTAGGGCAGGATTTTAATGGAAATAGTGTTGTTAAGGATATTGATAAACAAGAGGTGTTTGGTTCTAGTTTATCTGGGCAGATTTTGAAGATTAATTCTAATGAGGATTATTTTTATGTTTATATTTCTGAAGAGTTTTCTTCTGAAGTGGTTGGTTGTAGTCCTGTTAGTTTGCCAGAGGAAAACTATACTATTGGAGGTATTCGTGAGATTGAGGTTTTAAGTAGTGATAATGTTAATGGGATGATTAGTATGGATTATGAAGATATAAGACAAGAGTTAAGAGTTCCAGAGAGTGTTGATTTTTTAATTAGTTCTAATGATTTTGAAATTGGTGTGCCTGTTCCAGAAGGTATTGATGTAATTGCTAAGGATTATGAATTAAAATTTTTATACTCTAATGGTAATATTGAGAGAAAAGAGGTTGTATTTAGAGTATGGTAATTAAAAATAAAAAAGCGTGGATTAGAATTTTAGAGGCTTCTATTGCTATTATGATTATTGCTTCTGTTTTATTGACACTATATATTAGAAGTAATCCTAGTGTTGATAAAGAGGATTATTTTTATGAGTTAGGTAAAAGAGTTTTAGATAAGATTTATGAAAGTAATAGTTTAAGAGAGAGTGTTTTATCTGAACAAGAAGGAGTTATAAAAGAGTTTGTTGAATCAGAGCTTCCTAGTAATGTTGGATTTGATTTGTGTATTGCTGAAATTGATGTTAATTGTGGGTTTGTAGATGTTGAGAAAGAGGTTTATGTTCAGGAAAGGATTTTTGTTGCTTCTTTATTTACTTACTCTCCTAAGAAGTTGAGATTGTTTTTATGGGAGAATTAAAACCAAAAGGATTATAAACAAAACTATATTTATTATACTAACATAATCCCAGGTGATCCTTAAGGGTTGCCTGATGTTTTTTTAAAATGAGGCCAACAATAGTTTTTATTGATGCTGGTTATTTATCTTTTATCTCTAAATACTTTGGAAAGGGTAAACATTTAAAATATAAAATAGAAGTTTTTGCTAAAAATCTTGCAAAAGCTAAAAATTTAGAATGTAAGAAAATCTATTTCTATACTGCTCCTCCTTATCAAAATTCAAAGCCTACAAAGGAAGAAAATAGAAGAAAAGCAAGTTATGATAAATTTATTTCTCAACTAAAAAAGGTTGGAATTATTGTAAGAGGGGGGAGATGTCAGAAAATTGATAATACTTACCAACAAAAAGGAGTTGATACTCTTTTAACAATTGACTTATCAAGAATTCCAAAAAGAGAAGGAATTTTGGATGTAATTGTTTTAACTTCTGATACTGATTTTGTTCCAATAATAAATGATTTGTCTGAAGATGGAATAAATGTAATTCTTGCTTATTTCACTGATAGAAAGAGAAGGTCTGGTTTATCATTATCAAATCATTTATGGAAGGCATGTAAAAATAAAATAAGGATAAAGAAGGATTATTTTTATTAATTATTAATAGTTAAGTTTAAATTATTCTTTTATAGTGTATAATTATGGCAAAAGTAAATTTAAATAAATTTTCATTTACCATTTTAAGGATATAAAATGGCAATTGAATTTTTAGAACATACAGCTGATATTAAGATTAAAGTTAATAGTGAAAGCTTAGATAAGGCATTTATAGAAGCTGGCAAGGCTATAAAAGAGGTTATAGCTGAAAAAGTTGATGTTAAAGAGAAGAAAGAGAAAAAGATAGAGATTGAGGCAAGTGATTTACAAGGTTTGTTGTATGATTTTTTAGAAGAGTTTTTATTTTTACTAGATGCAGAAGGTTTTTTAGTTTCTAGGGTTAAGAGTTTAAAGATAGATAAGAAGAAGTTTAAATTAAAAGCAGTATTAGTAGGTGATGATGCTAGTAATTATAGTTTTTCTAATGATGTTAAGGCTGTGACTTATAATGATATAAAAATTGTTGATTCTAGGTCTAGTGTTGAGTTGGTTTTTGTTTTAGATGTTTAGTTAGATTTTAATATGCTTGTTTGTTTATTGCCCGATAAACATAGGGTAAATTTATATATTTTAAATACATTATATACTCATGATTTTTGATGAAAATTTAGCAGCAATACATGGATATCTATGTGCAGATGGGTATGTGATAAAAAGTAAAAATATCAAATATAAATATTATCATATTGGTTTTAGAAATACTAATTTAATCTTATTAAGAGATTTTCAAAAAAGGTTTAAAAAAGCATTTAGTATCAAGCCTCATTTGATTAAAGGGGAAAGATGTAGGGTTGGTTCAAAAAAGATTTATAAGTTATTGACTAGGAAGTTTGGAAGTTTTTATTCTAGGGAATGGAGCATGCCTGTGATTAATAAAAAAGTAACTAAATTCTGGCTTAGAGCTTTTTTTGATTGTGAGGCCTGGATAAATAATCAACATCATAAAAATAGGAGCATTGGTTTAGATTGTGTAAATGAAACAGGGCTAACATTTTTAGGATATAACCTAAAGAAACTAGGAATTAAATCAATAATCAAAAAAAGAAATAAAAGAGAAATATATAGCCTAAAAATTTATGGAAAGGAGAATTTAATTAAATTTAGAAATAAAATTGGTTTTTTACATCCTGAAAAAGAGTGTAAATTAAATAAGGCTATTAGTAATTATGTTAAATATGATTGGGATTTTCCAAGAGATAAGCAAGTTTTGAAAAAGGCTATTTCTAAGATAATTAGAAGGAAAGCAAAAATTAAAAAATCAAATGGAATTATATATATTATATCAAACAAAAGAAATAATTTAGACACGTTACAGAAAGAGTTAAATACATTCTTTAATATAACTTGTAGAGTTGGAAAAAGAATAAATGGTCTTGAAATAGTTTATTTTAAATTAAATATAAATAAAAAAGATGAAGTTAAGGAATTGATAAAAAATAAACTATTAAATAAGAAGGAAAAAATAAAATGGCTGAAGTTAAAAAAATAAATGATTTAATTAGGAAGATTGAAAAGCATGGGAAGATGCAGGTTCCAGTAGTTATATATGCTTCTAAAAAATTATTTGATAAGATACAAGAAGATTCAACATTAAAACAAGCACAGAATATGGCTAAATTAAAGGGCGTTCTTAAGCAAGTTATTATATGTCCTGATGCACATCAAGGCTATGGTGCCTGTATTGGTGGTGTTGCTGGTTTTGATATTGAAAAAGGTGTTATTTCTCCAGGTTTTGTAGGTTATGACATAAATTGTTCAGTTAGATTGTTAAGAACTAATCTGAAGGTTGAAGATTTAAAAGATAAAGAAAAACAAGTATTAGATAAATTATTTAGAGGTGT
>CAYYLH010000005.1:0-18520 GCA_964472575.1 Candidatus Woesearchaeota archaeon | reverse complement strand
CTCGTAGCCGGCCAGTGCGGTCGATCCTGACTCCATAAGGTCTTTTACAAACTCTTCATCTCTTGCTATTTCTTTTGCTATGTCTGATATAAATCTTGATTTTGGAAATTCATGAAATAAATAAGATAGAATTTGTTCTTGAATCTTTTCTCTTTTTTCTTTACTAATAGGATGCATGTAATAGTTAATCGGTTTGTGTTTATATAGTTATCTTATTGTTATAGAAGGTTATTCTTTAGTATAGAAATGTTTATTAAGTTGTTTTATATTAGTTTTTTATGGATAGTGATGATATTCATCAAGAGGTTATTGATTCTGCTAAAAATGCATATAAAGAATTACTTAAAAATCCTAAAGAAATACCTTTGAAACTTTGGTTAGATATTGGAAGGGGTTGTTTATCAAGATTAGAGTCACAATTTAGCTCATTGCCTATGGGTGAGCCTAGTGAAAGAGACCCACAAGCAGATGAAAAATATAGATTAGCTCAAAAAGGGATTAAGGATGCTATTTTAGGATATAGGCCTGGAATGAAAGATAATAAAGATTATATGGATGGATTTGACCTTGCTAAGGCTTATGAAGGTGAAGATAAACAAGCTGCAAAAGAGGTATTAATGGGAAGAAAGGCAAGAGTTACTCCTGTATATGCTCCTAGATCTTTTTTAAATGCTGCTCAAAGAGTATTAGATAGGCAAGCAAGAGCTAAAAGGTCATAAAAACATTTAAATATTCTAAAGTATATAATTAATTACATCAACATAGATTCTAGATTAAGTAAACAGAGATAGTGTATTATTTGAATTAATAGTATAATTAAAATTGTAAATAATTAGGTTTAATTTATTAAGATTTAAATTAAAATAAGTTAAATTATACAGAAATAGACAAAATATAGCTATTTTTGTCAAATAGAGAAAAAATAAGTTCTATTTGAGAATTTATGTGTATGTTTTGTTAATCTATGTGTGAAGATAGGTAAATAGAACTAAATTAAGTAATAAAATATGTAAAATAGAGTTAAATTTAGTAAATAATTAATAAAATATCATAAAATTAAGTTAAATTGAACTGAATTAAATAATAAATAAAAGATTTATATTAAAAATAAAGAAAAATATAGATTAAAATAAAAAATTATAACAAAAAAATAAAATAAATATCATGAAAATAAAGAAAAATGAAAGAAAAACAAGAACAAATTAAAGAATTTGAGTATATTAATGCAAGAAAAGATGTAAAAATAGCTGAAAGCTTACATCCTTTAGTAAAGGAATGGTTTTTTTCTAGATTTAAATCATTTTCTGCAACACAAAAGTATGGTGTTTTACCTATTTTTGAAAGAAAAAACATTTTAATTTCAGCTCCTACTGGTGGAACTAAGACTTTAACTGCTTTTTTAAGTATTTTAAACTATTTAGTTATGCTTTCTGATAAAGAAGAGTTAGAAGATAGGGTTTATTCTGTATATGTTTCACCATTAAAAGCACTAAGTAATGATATTTTTGTTAATTTATTACAACCTTTAAAAGAAATTGAAGAATTAGCAGATAAAAAAGGTAAAAAATTACAAAAAATTAGAGTAGGATTAAGAACTGGTGATACTACAACTAGTGAAAGAGCTAAAATGGCAAGAAAGCCACCACATATTTTAGTTACAACTCCTGAAAGTTTAGCTATTATGATTAATTCTCCTAAGTTTTCTAGTTATTTTGAATTATTAGAGTTTATGATTATAGATGAAATACATAGTTTAGCTGAAAATAAAAGAGGTGTTCATTTAAATTTAAGTGTAGAAAGATTACAAGACCTGTCTAAAATACCTTTAACAAGGATTGGATTGAGTGCTACTGTTGCTCCTTTAGAAAAAATAGCTCATTATTTAGTTGGAAATGAAAATAATAAGCCTAGAAATTGTTTAATTGCAGATGTTGAATTAAATAAAAAACTAGATTTAAGGGTTTTAAGTCCTGTTAGTGATTTTTTAAAGACAAATTCTGAAGAATTAAATAAAGAATTATATAATTTGATAGATAAAATGGTTCAAGAGCATAAAACTACTTTAATTTTTACTAATACACGGGCTGCTACTGAAAGGGTTGTGCATAATTTAAAGGAAAAATTTCCAAGTAAGTATATTGAGAATATAGATGAAGATACAGGAGAGGTTGTTAGTAGGATCGGTGCTCATCACTCTTCTTTATCTAAAGAACATAGGTTTCAGATTGAAGAGGGTTTAAGAAAAGGTGATTTAAGAGTAGCTGTGTGTTCAACTTCTTTAGAATTAGGTATTGATATTGGTTATATTGATTTAGTTATTTTATTAGGAAGTCCTAAGAGTGTTGCAAGAGCAATGCAAAGGATTGGTAGGGCAGGACATCAGTTGCATGAGACTGCTAAAGGAAGGTTTATTGTTTCTGATAAAGATGATTTAGTTGAAAGTGCTGTAATTTTAAAGAATGCTAAAGAGAAAAAAATAGATAGAGTACATGTTCCTGAGAATTGTTTAGATGTTCTTTCTCAACATATATTTGGAATGGCTATTCAAAGAAGGTGGAATGTTGATGATGCTTATAATTTAGTTAAAAAGGCTTATTGTTATAAGGATTTGACAAAAGAGGATTTTTTTGATGTGATTTCTTTTTTAGCTGGTGAGTATGAATTAAATTCTAGAAGTTTTTATGCTAAGATTTGGTATGATGAAGAGACTAGAGAGTTTGGAAAGAAAGGAAGATTAGCTAGAGTAATTTATATGACTAATATTGGAACAATTCCTGATGAGAGTTTTGCAGATGTTGTTTTAAGAAAGGGTGGGAGTGTTGGAAAGATTGATGAGGGTTTTTTAGAAAGAATGAAGAAAGGAGATGTTTTTGTTTTAGGTGGAAGTAGGTATCAGTATATGTATACAATAGGGATGAAGGTTTATGTTGATTCTGCTGTTGGTAAAAAGCCGACTATACCTAGTTGGTTTTCAGAGATGTTGCCTTTAACTTTTGATATGGGTTTAAGTATTGGTAAATTTAGAAGATTAGTAAGAGAGAAGTTTGAATTGAAAAAGTCTGCAAAGGAAATCAAAGAGTTTATTTCTGATTATGTTTATACAGATACAACTACTACTAATAGTATTTATAATTATATGAAAGATCAGTTTAGTTATTCTTTGATTCCTAGTGATAGGAATATTTTAATTGAAAAGTATGAGTCTGATAAAATGTATTTGATATTTCATACTATGTTTGGAAGAAGGGTTAATGATGCTTTATCTAGAGCTGTTGGATTTTTAATAGCTCATGGTAGAAAAAGGGATATTGAGATAGGTATTAATGATAATGGGTTTTTTGTTGCTTCTAAGGAGTTGGATTTTGATAAGGCTGAAAAGGCATTTAAAAAATTAGATAGTGAAAATCTTGAAAAGGTATTAAGTGAGGCAATTGAAAAGACAGATGTTTTGAAAAGACGGTTTAGGCATGTTGCTGCTCGTGGTTTAATGATTTTAAGGAATTATAAAGGAAGGGTTAAGAGTGTTGGAAGGCAACAGATGTCTAGTCATTTTTTATTAGCTGCTGTTAGAAAAAAGACTAAAAATTTTCCAATTTTAAAAGAAGCAAGAAGAGAGGTTTTAGAAGATTTAATGGATATTAAAAATGCTAAGTTAGTATTAGATATGGTTAAAAATAATGTTATTAAGATTGAAAAGAAAGATGCAAGAGTTATGAGTCCTTTTGCTATTAATTTAATTTTACAGAGTCATGCTGATGTTATTCGTGTTGAGGATAAGATTGAGTTTATTAAGAGGGTTTACTCTGAATTAAAAAGATAATCATAAAAATAATGATTTCTTAGATAAATTAGTTAGTTAAATTGATTAAAATGAAAATAGAAAGATTTGAAATTATAGAGAGTTGTTTATTTTGGAGAGAAGAGAAGATTTTGATAGTTGGAGATATGCATTTAGGTTATGAAAACTATTTAGAAGAAAGAGGATGGAGTTTTCCTAAGACCCAGTTAGAAGTAAGTGAGAGTGTTTTTAAAAAAATATTTAAAAAAACAGGAAAATTGAAAAAAGTAATTTTATTAGGTGATGTTAAGCATTTTTTTTCAGGAATATTAGCAGGAGAGTATAGTGATTTTAATTTTATTGTTAATTTAATTAAAGATAATTTATATAAAAAAGGAGAGGTAGTGATTACAAAAGGAAATCATGATAAAATTTTAAACCCTATTGTTAAGAGGTATGATTTTGTTAAAATGAAAGAAGTATTTATTTTCAAGGATGTTGGTTTTTTTCATGGTCATTTTGATATAATAGAAAAAGATAATCTAGATTTAGTAGATAAAAATATTAAAATTATATTGGTAGGGCATTTTCATCCTGCTGTTATTTTGCAAGATGATATAAAACAAGAAAAATATAAGTGTTTTTTATATGGGAAAAATAAACAATTAAGAAAGAATATTATTATTTTGCCTAGTTTCTTTCCATTAGTTGAAGGAAGTGATATTTTTTCTAGTTCTTTATTAAAAAATAAACAAATGAATATTTCTAAATTTGAGGTTTTTGCTGTTGATAGTGATGGAAATTCTTATGATTTTGGAAAAGCAGGGAAATTAGAAGTAATTCATCAAAAAGGTTAGTTTAGTTAGATAATTATAAATAGAAACGCTCATGCCTGGAATTGAACCAGGATGTCTAAAAGACCCTGCTCACTCTTTCGAGTTTTTCAAAGAAGTTCAAAATCAGAATCAAAGATTCTTCAATCAAACTTCTTCGAAGTTCGAGGCAGGTGCACTACCATTATGCGACATGAGCTTTTTATAGGAGCATTTTAGAGGAATTTATTCCACTTTATGCGACATGAGCTTAGATATAGTAGTTATAGTTAAGTTAAATAATTAATTATCTAGATTAAATAGATTTATTTTGATTGTTTTTCTTGAAGTCTTGGCATTGGCATGTGTAATGGCAATCCAATTTCTTCTTCTAATGATAGTGCTTTAAGTGTTGCTTTTTGAAATACTAGATTGATTATTGCTCTTCTTACATCATCTGGAAGTGATTTCTTTTTCCATTGTTTTAGTGTTTCTTTCATTGTTTTAGAATCAAGTAATAATCCTAAGTCTCCTGTAAGTTCTACATTTCCTAGTTCTCCATAACTAATTGTAAATGTAAAATTAATTTTAAGTGCTTCTGATTTTAAGAAGTCAACTTTTTGCTTATCAACCTCATTCATTTTAACATTTGTTTTAACATCTAGTTTTCCTTTAAATTCTGGATTTTTTTCTACATTGATTTTTGTGAATCCAAATCCTAGTAATTTTATTTCTTTTGCCATGATATTGTTTGTTAATTTTAGTTTTTAAAGTTTATTGTTATGTTTTAGATAGATTTTGTTGGTTTTTTAGGTTGTTTAGTTGTGTTAGTATTATTGGTATTATTAATTAAGATATAGGAAATAGGATATGGTATGATATAATAATTAATTTAATTATATTAAAATTATAATAAGTCTTCTTCAGAAACAACCACAAAATCTCCTACAGCTATAATAGAGTTAAAAGGTACTAAAGCTTCTTTTTGTTCTGTTCTTTCTAGAGATAGATTAGCTGTATATGTTGTTAAATCTTTTAGAACAACATGGATTAGTTCTCCTGTTTTTGTTTCAAATGTAATGTCTTTAACAAGGCCTAGTTTTTTACCTTCTTTTGTTACAACTTGTTTTCCTAGTAATGTTTTGAATGGCTTTTTCTCCATATGTTGATTAGATATAATTTATTTATAAAGTTTTGTGTTTGTTAGTAGTTATGTTCTTATGATTATTATGTGTTTGTTTTAGAGAGGTTATTAGGTATTAGTTATAATTATATTAAAAGTATTAGGATGTTGGTTAGGAGAGGTTTAAAATTATTAAGAAGTATTGATAAATTATTAAGATATTAGGAAAAATAATTTAAATATAGTAAATAAGGTAGAAACGCTATGAAATATAGTAATTAGACTAATAGTAAATTGATAATCTATATTCATATTAATGATTAAGTGTTATTTAATAGTCTTGTATTATAATTATTTGGAATTTAGTAGATTATAACTAATAATTTGATTATAACTAATAAAATAGTAAAAATACAAGTAAAATAAGGTAACTCTCCCACCCCTTTGTTGCATTTGGAAAAGATTTAAATACTAAAATAAGTCTTGTTTCTTTTTTATTTTTATTTATAAGCTTTATTATTATATATTATATATATTATAATAGTATATAATCTATAATATATGTTAAAATGATATTAAGAAGAGATTTAAAAGAGGTTTGTTGTTTTGTTATTTCATTTGGAGAGGAAATGAAGGGGTGAGTGGGTTTTTATTGGTTTTTAATTAGATTTAAGGTTTATTTTTGATTTGTCGAGGGAGAATTAAAAGGGTTAGAGTATTTATTAAAAATTTTAATTTAATTTAATTAGTTTTACTATTTTTAAAAAGTTCCATATGAAATAAGGGTGTAAGAAGGATGTTTTCAAGTACAGGAATATTTATAAAGTTTGATTATAATAAATCTGTATAAAAAATGGTGATTCAAAAAAGAGGAGAAAATGGGTGTAAAATTAGATAATATATTTAATTCTGCTATTAAGAATTCTTTGTTTCAAAATAAACAGGTTTTACAGACTAATTATACTCCAGATAGTATTCCTCATAGGGATAAACAGATAGAACAAGTAGCTAGTATTTTAGCATCTTTATTAAGAGGTGAAAGACCTAGTAATTTGTTTTTATATGGTAAAACAGGAACTGGAAAGACCTTAAGTGTTCAGTATGTAAGGGATGAATTAGTTAAGAAATCTAAAGAAGCAGGTGTTGAGGTTAGAATTGAGTATTTAAATTGTAAATTAAGAAAAGTAGCTGATACAGAGTATAGGATTTTAGCTGCTTTAATTAGACAGTTAGGTGGAAGTGTTCCTGCTACTGGATTGCCTACTGACCAAGTATATAATAAATTTGTAGAAATGATTGATGAAAAGAAACAATTAATTGTTTTGGTTTTTGATGAGATTGATCAGGCTGTTGAAAAGATTTCTGATAGTTTTTTATATAATTTAACTAGGTTGAATTCAGAATTAAGTAAAGCACAGATTAGTTTGATTGGTATTTCTAATGATATAACTTTTTTAGAAAATATAGATCCTAGGGTTAGAAGTTCATTAGGAGAAGAAGAGATTGTTTTCCCACCTTATAATGCATTACAATTACAAGATATTTTAGTTGAAAGATGTAAGTTAGCATTTAAACAAGAGGTTGTTGATGAAGGAGTTATTGCTAAGTGTGCTGCTTTTGCTGCTAGAGAGCATGGTGATGCTCGTCGTGCTTTAGATTTATTAAGGATTGCAGGTGAATTATCAGAAAGAGATGGAAATAATAAAATTGATTTAAAGTATATTGATTTAGCTAATAGGAAGATTGAGAAGGATAAGATTTTAGATATTGTTGAGACAGAGCCTAAGCAGTTTCAATTGGTTTTGTATGCTATTTCTCAATTAACAAAACAAGCTCATAAAAAAGGAGAGAGTGAAAAGATGTTTACAGGTGATGTTTATAATTACTATCAGGAAGTGTGTGATAGGACTAAGACAGAGGTGTTGACTCAAAGGAGAGTTTCAGATATTATTGCTGAGATTGATATGTTGGGTTTGATAAATGCTAGAGTTATTTCAAAAGGAAGACATGGAAGGACAAGAGAGATTAAATTGTCTATTCCTAGTAATTTAATTGAAAAAGTAGATGCTATTTTAGTTGAAGCTTTGGGTTTATAGTTTTATTATAAACTTGTAATCAAGTGGAGTCAAATTAATTTGCAAAAGCAAAAGACTACAGGAGATAAAATGGAAGAGAATAAGAATATTTTAAAATTTTGTATGGAGAAAGGGTTTCTTTTAGACAAAGAAATGTTAGGTTTGCTTTCTGATTTAGATGAAAAAACCATTAAACAGATTATAGATAGAATTGCAAGTCTTGGTGTTAGTGAGAGGGTTATTACTAAGAATGTTTTTTCTAATAATTTTGAAAAGATTAAAAATGTAATTGGATTAGAAAATAATAAGGTTGTATTAGAGAGATTTTTTATTAAATTAGGTTATTCTAGGACAGAGATAGCTGATGTTAATCTTCAAGAAGATGAAGAAGAGAGTGGAAATGTTAAGTTATTGAATTCATTTGTTCCTGTTCCTAAAAAAGTTACTGTTCCTGATTTTGTTAATCATTTTAGAGCAAGGTATAATTCCTTACGAGGAATATTACAACAAAGAGATTTAGAGAATTTAACTTCTATTAGAAGGTTGAATATGAATGATGGTAATTTTTCATTAATTGTTAGTATTGCTGATAAAAGAGTTACAAAAAATAAGAATCTTTTAATAGATGCAGAAGATTTAACAGGAAGAATCAGGGTTTTGGTTAATAAGAATAAAAAAGAATTGTTTGAAAGAGCTAAGGATTTATTGCCTGATGAAGTAGTTGCTTTTACAGGTAATGGAAATAAAGAATGGTTATTTGCTAATGATATGTATTTTCCTGATGCTTTTGTACATGAGAAAAGACACTCTGATAAGGAAGAGTTGATTGCTTTTACATCTGATATTCATACTGGAAGTAGGATGTTTTTAGAAAAGAATTTTTTAAAATTTATTAAGTGGTTGAATGGAGAAGAAGGAGATGAACAACAAAGAGATTTAGCTAAAAAGGTTAAGTATTTATTTATTACAGGAGATAGTGTGGATGGTGTAGGTGTTTTTCCTGACCAACAGAAGTTTTTGAATATTGATGATATGAGGTTGCAGTATAAAAAATTAACAGAGATGATTAAATTAATTAGAAAAGATATTAAAATTATTATTTGTCCTGGACAGCATGATGCTGTTTGGGTTGGAGAGCCACAACCACCAATTCCTGAAGAATGGGCTAGTGATTTGTATAAATTAGATAATGTTATTTTAGTTTCTAATCCTAGTTTGATTGAAATTGATGGAGGTTTTAAGATTTTAATGTATCATGGAGCTAGTATGCATGGGATTATTAATAATATTGAAGATTTAAGATTAAATGATGGACATTCAACACCTACTAAAGTTAGTAAAGAGATGTTAAAAAGAAGACATTTAAATCCTATCCATGGTGAAGGAGATTATGTTCCTAATGAAAAACAAGACCCTTTAATTATTGAACATGTTCCTGATATTTTTGCTACTGGTGACCAGCATAAGCCAGAGATATCTAGTTATAATAATGTTTTATTAGTTGCTAGTTCGTGTTGGCAGTCTGTTACACCTTTTGAAGAGAAAGTAGGACATAATCCTGATCCGTGTAAAGTACCTATATTTAATATGAAGACAAGAGAGATTAAGATTATGGATTTTGCAGATGAAGATACAAAAAAAACACAAGAAGAAAGAGAACAAGAAGAGATTGAAGAAAAGCATAAAAAAGAAGTAGAAGAGATTAAGCAGGGAATGGAGATTAAGAACGAGGTTGTTGAAAAAGGAGATAGTGGAGATAAATTTGATGAGGAAGAAGATGGATATTAATAAGTATTTTAAAGACCTATATGAAGGTGTAAAAAAAGAGTATGCTGTTGCTAATCTTGCTCGGGGGAAAGGATTAGACCCTGTTTCTAAAGTAGAGATTCCTTTAGCTATGTCTTTAGCTGAAAAGGCTGTTGGTTTAATATCTACTGTTTGTCCTGAATTACAAGGAGAGGTAGGTGAAAAGATTACTCAGAGGATTTTAGATTTAGAAAAAAAATATGGACAGTTAGATACTACTGTTAGTTTTAAGATTGCAGAAGAGATAGCTGAACAAAAGTATTGTAAGTTTGATACAAAATTAGAAGGAATTATTGCTGGAATTAGGGTTGGTTTTGCTTATAATACTCTTGGAGTAGTTGCAAGTCCTATTGAAGGGTTTACTGATTTAAAATTAGGAAAGACAAAAGATGGAAAAGAGTATTTTAGGGCTTATTTTTCAGGACCAATAAGAAGTGCTGGAACTACTGCTACTTGTGTTGTGTTAATGTTGATTGATTATTTAAGAGAGTATTTTGGATATGCTAAGTATGATCCTACAGAAGAAGAGGTTAAAAGATATGTAACTGAGAATCATGATTATCATGAAAGGATTACTAATTTACAGTATATGCCTACTGATGAAGAGTTAGAGTTTTTAGCTAAGAATTTACCTATTGAAATTGCAGGGGACCCTACTGAAAGATTAGAGGTTTCTAATTATAAGGATTTGGAAAGAGTAGAGACAAATCAGATTAGGGGTGGGATGTGTTTGACTTTTGCAGAAGGGTTAGCTCAAAAAGCACAGAAAGGTGTTGGAAGATTGAAGAGTGTTAAGGATAATGGGTTAAAGACAACAGGATGGGATTTTTTAACAGAGTATTTAGAGTTACATAAAAAAAGAGAAAAAGGTGGAGGCGATGTTGTTGCGACTTATATTAAGGATTTAGTTGCAGGTAGGCCTGTTTATGGTCATCCTTCTAAGTCTGGTGGTTTTAGATTTAGATATGGAAGAAGCAGGGTTGCAGGATTTTCAGCTACATCAATCCATCCAGCTACTATGGCTGTTAGTCATTCTTTTTTATCTACTGGAACTCAGTTGAAGATTGAAAAACCTACTAAGGGTTGTGTTGTTACTTCTTGTGATTCAATTGATGGGCCTATTGTTAAATTGAAGAATGGAAGTGTTAAAAAGTTAGAAGATTTTGAAGAGGCTAAGAAGTTATATTCAGATGTAGAGGAGATTATTTATCTAGGAGATATATTATTTCCATTAGGAGATGTTAAAGATAGAAATTATGATTTATTACAACCAGGTTATGTTGAAGAGTGGTGGAAGTTACAGTTAGATAAAAAATTAGAAGTTACAGGAGAGAGTTTTGATAAGGATTTTTGGAATTTAGATTTTGATTCTGCTATTCAAGCAAGTGAAAAGTATTCTATTCCATTACATCCAAAGCATATTTTTTATTGGACACAGATTAAGAGTGAAGATTTTTTCTGGTTATTAGATTGGTTACAGAATGCTACTTGGAGAACTAGTGATAAGGATAAATTAGTATTGCCTTATTCTAAGTCTGTTATTGAGAAGTTTAAACAAGGAAAAAGAGCTTTAGAATTATTAGGTGTAGAGCATGAGGTTGTTTTAGATAATGTAGTTGTTGAACAAGGAAATTCTTTATTATTTAATTTAGGAATTACTAGGGAGGATAGTATTAAGGATAAGATTAAAGAGCTTATTAAAAATTATAAAGATGAAAAAGATATTTTAGGAATTTTAAATAGTGTTTGTAAGTATGAGATTAAGGATAAGGCTGGTGTTTTTATTGGAAGTAGGATGGGAAGGCCTGAAAAAGCTAAATTAAGAAAATTAACAGGAAGTCCTAATGTTTTATTCCCTATTTCTGAACAAGGTGGAAGATTTAGAAGTGTTAATCATGCTGTTGAGTTAGGTTATATTAAATCAGATTTTCCTATTTTTCAGTGTGAGAAGTGTAAGAAAGATACAATTTATTCTTTGTGTGAGGATTGTGGTGAAAAGACTAAGAGAAAGTTTTATTGTGTTGATTGTAAGGATAGTAAAGATAGTAAGGAGTGTGAAAAAGATAAAGAGCATAGGGTTTTAGGTTATAGTAATAGAAGGATTGATTCTAAATATTATTTTGATAAAGCTGTTGAATTACTAGGTTATGAAAAGTATGAAGTTCCTGAATTGATTAAAGGTGTAAGAGGGACTACTAGTGAAGACCATGATTTTGAACACTTAGCAAAAGGAATTTTAAGAGCTAAGTATAATTTGTGTGTTAATAAGGATGGAACTGTTAGGTATGATGCTACTGAATTACCTATTACTCATTTTAAACCTAAAGAGGTTGGAACAAGTGTTGAAAAATTAAAGGAATTAGGTTATGATAAGGATGTTAATGGAAATGAATTAGAAAGAGATGACCAGGTTTTGGTTTTATTTCCTCATGATATTTTATTGCCTGCTTGTCCTGAAACACAAGCTGAAAGAGCTGATGAGGTTTTTATGAATATTGCTAATTTTGTTGATGAAGAGTTAGAAAGGATGTATGGTTTAGAGAGATTTTATAATATTAAAAAGAGAGAAGATTTAGTTGGACATTTGGTTGCATGTATGGCTCCTCATAATTGTGCAGGTGCTATTGGAAGGATTGTTGGATTTTCTAAAGCTCAGGGATTGTTTGCTTCACCTTATATGCATGCTGCTATGAGGAGGGATTGTTTTGATTATAATACTTATTTTCCAATTAAATCTAATGGTGTTTGGAAAATTGAAAAGATTGGAAAGATTGTTAATAAATTGAATCCAGTGAATGTGGTTGATGGTTGGGGAACTAAGGAGAAGAAGGTTAGTGGTTTTGAAACTATTAGTTATAAAAAAGGATTAGGAAAATGTAAGATAAATAATTTTACTAAACATTCAAAAAGAAGAATGTTTGAAATTAAAACAGCCTTAGGAAAGGTAATTAAGGTTACTGAAAATCATAAATTTTTAATTAATGGAAAAAAGAAAAGGGCTAGTGATTTGAAGATTGGGGATGAGGTTTTATTACCTAAAAAGATTAAAATTCCTGAAAATAATAGAAAAAATATTAATTTATTGGATTTTTTAAAAGAGAAAGAACTAATGATTAGGAATATAAAAAAAATAATAAATGAAGTAGATAAGGATGTAATTTGGAAAGTACTTAATAAGATAAAGATTTCTAAAAAACAATTTCAAAATTATTTTTTAAGAGATAGTTTTCCAGTTAGTTTTGTTTTTAGTTTACCTAAGGAATTTCAGAATAGAATAATGGATATTGGTTTAATTGGAATTAAAAGAGATAATGTTTCTGTTCCAATTAAAATAACTTTAGACAAAGATTTATTAGAGGTTATTGGATTATATATCTCAGAAGGTTATTCTAGAAGTATTAAAGGAAGGAAGGGGTTAAATCAGGTTTATATTGCGAATAATTCTAAGAAGATTAGAGATTTTGTTAAGAAGACTATTAAAAAACACTTTAATTTAGTTCCTAGTGAAAAGAAAAATGATAGAGTTACTTTTTCTTCTAAGATTTTATATTTATTTTTCAATAGTATTTTGAAATGTGGTGAGAAATCAAGAGATAAGAGAATTCCTGGTTTATTTTTAGATTTGCCTTTAGATAAATTAGCTGCTGTATTAAGAGGTTATTTTGAAGGAGATTGTTCTGCTGAAATAAAAAGGAAGAAGATTTCTTGTGATAGTGTCTCAGAAGGATTAATTTATGATTTAGAATTTTGCTTAGCTAGATTTGGAGTGTTTGCTAAAAGATATGATTATGAAAAAGAGCCTGGAAAGCCATTAAGAGAGTTTTATATTAAAAAAGGAGGGGTTCCAAAATTTAAAATTACAAAATTAATTATTGGAGCAGATTTTATTAAACCTTTTTCTAAAATAGGTTTTTTATCAGACAGAAAAAATAAGATTTTTAATAATTATTTTAATATGAAAAATACTAAGATGAAAATTAAATATGACCTTAATTATGTTTATGACCCTATTGTTGAGATTGTGGATATTGGAGAGAGGGAAAGCTATTGTATGAATGTAGATAGTGAAAGTCATTTAGTTATGGGTAATTCAATTATAAGCCAGCAATGTGACGGAGATGAGGCGGCGGTTATGATGTTGTTAGATGTTTTATTGAATTTTTCTAAGAAGTTTTTACCTTCTCATAGGGGAGGGACACAAGATGCTCCTTTAGTATTAAATGCACACATTAGGCCTGGTGAGGTAGATGACCAGATTTTAAGTTTTGAGGTTTGTGGAATGTATCCTTTAGAATTATATGAAAAAGCTGAAAAGGGTTTACATTCTTCTGAAGTAGATATTGATACTGTTCAGTCTAGATTAAAGAAAGGAGAGGATGCTTTTTTGAATATTGGTTATAGTCATGATTGTAGTGATTTTAATTTAGGTGTTAGAAATTCTGCTTATAAGATTTTACCTACTATGAAAGATAAAGTTAGTAATCAAATGGAATTAGTTAGTAAGATTAGGGCTGTTGATACTTCTGATGTTGCTAGGTTGGTTATTGAAAGACATTTTATTAGAGATATAAGAGGTAATTTAAGAAAGTTTTCTCATCAACAATTTAGATGTGTTGCTTGTAATGAGAAGTTTAGAAGACCTCCTTTGACAGGTGTTTGTACTAAGTGTGGTGGAAAGATTATTTTTACTATTTCTGAAGGAAGTATTAAGAAGTACTTAGAGCCTGCTTTAGAGTTAGCAACTAATTTTAATATCCCTGAATATACTAAGCAGGGTTTAGATTTAGCTAAGGTTTATATTGAAAGTATTTTTGGAAAGGAATTAGATAGACAGGTTGATTTAAAGAAGTGGTTTTAGTTAGGTAATGTGTGTGGTATTGGTTAAGTAGTTATTTATAATTAGATGTTTAGATTATTTATATAATTATTTTAGATAGTATGTGTCTAGTGGTTAAAGGTTATGCTATAAATTAGGGTTGAATATAATTATAAGATTGGGAATAGGATTAATTAATATTTTAATTTGAATGAGTTGTTTAATAAGGGTTTTAATTAAGCTTTTAAACTTTAGATTACTATATTATCTATGGTTACACAAAAAGAGAAAAAAGTAATAGAGAAAAAGGTTGAAAAGAATTTAGAAAGAAAGATAGAGAAAAAGGTTAATCAAAATGTTGAGAAGAAGATAAAAAAAGAGGTTGAGAAAAGAGTGAGTGCATTAGATAAGGCAAAGTCTAAGGCATTGAAGTTTAAGGATGAATTTAAGAAACATACACTGACTGCTGTTAGTGCTGCTTTTGGATTTTTAATTGCTTTATCTTGGAGAGAACCTATTTCTGATTTAGTTAATTATATTATTGAGGCTATTGGAGTTAGTGAAAAGTTTATATTGTATAAGTTTATCTCTGCTGTGGTGATTACTATTGTTGCTGTTTTAGCTTTGATGGTAATTAGTAAGTGGAATTCTAAAGAGTAGTTATTTGATTGTTAGTTTTGTGAGATTTTTTTCTAAGGCATATATAATATAATTGTAGGAATTAGTAAAGAACCCATTAGATAAGATTTTCTTATGTTTAGTTGAATGCATAGTAATCCTAGTAATGTAGATGCAATAAAGATTAGTAATCCTATTGGTTTTGTTATTAGTGTTATTATTGTAGTTAGGAGTAAGAGGATAAATGTGCAAAGATGAGTGTAGTTTAGATTTGAGATGTGGGTTGCAAAGAATTTTGATAGTTTTAGTGTTAAAGGAAAGCAGATTATTGCTGTGATGATTGTTATGATTAGAATTAGTGTGAGTGTTGAGGGTGTGATTTGAATTGTTTTGTTGATTGCTGATGCTATTCCTGTTCTTGATTTTTGTATTAGATATAGTGTTAGAAATGAAGTTATCATTATTAGTGTGTTAATAGAGCCTAGTAGGATTAGGAATTGTCTTTGTGTTAGTTTTTTTATTGAGGAGGCAATAATTGCTGATTGACTACTTCCTATTCCTGGTGTGAAACAACAGATAGGTGAGATTAGTGTTGTTAATACTAGTGGAGAGTAGAGTTCTTTTTTATTATAGTATGTTAGTTGTGTATTTTGTTTTGGAATTTTTGTTTTTTGTTTTATTGAGTATATTAGGGTTGATGAACCAAATAACCCTGTTAGTAGTGGAAGTAAGGAGTTGGTTAGATTTAGATTTAAAGTGATATATCCTAGAAAACCTGCTAATATGAAAATACTTGTTGATAGAATTTTCTTATTTGATTTTGATAATAAGAAGATAGAAACCCAGATTAGAAAGAAAGACATCATTCTTTGGATAAAAGGATAGATTTTTGGAAGGAGTATAAATAATATTGGGGTGATTAGTATTGCAATAAATATTGAAGAAAAACTTCCTAGTAGTGTGAGATAGACTGCTAAATGGGCTTTGCCTTTTAATAACATTTTATGTCCTGGTAAGATTCCTAGTGCAGTGTCTTCATCAGGTGCTCCTAAATAGATAGAAGGGATGAAGTCTAGAAATGTGTGTGTGATTGACATTGAGATTGCAAACACTAAAAAGTTAATTGGATTCTTTATTAGTGCGAAGGAGAGAAGTAATGAAGCAATAAGATTAATATGAATTCCAGGAGTAAGACCTGTTAGAATTCCTGCTAAGATTCCTAGTAGTAAAAATACTAATAATTGAATTATCTCAATCATTTGATAAATTTATAAAGAGGTTTTTGTTTATATTATTAATGAAATTATTAAAAGGAGGTAAATAATGTTTTTACAATCAGCTACAATGAGTAGTGGAGATTTATTAGCAGGAAGTGGTATTGCTGCTTTTATTCTTGGATTAGGATTAGTGGCTTTGCTTGTTTTTGCAGCTATCTATGTTTTTGTTGCACTAGCTTTAATGGGTATTGCAAAGAAGACAAAAACTGATAATGCTTGGATGGCTTGGATACCTGTATTAAATTTCTACTTAGTAACACAAATGGCAGGAGTTAGTGGTTGGTGGACATTAGCTATTTTATTTCCAATAGTTCCTTGGTTAGGACAGTTAGCTTTAACTATTGTTGGAATTTGGATGTTCTGGAGAATTGCTGAGAGGATTAAGTTTCCAGGATGGACTAGTTTGTTAATGTTAATACCAATAGTTAACCTTATTGTGTTAGGTATTTATGCTTGGCATGAATAGTTTTTGATTTTTCTTTTTTTTATTTCTTTTTTCTTTTTTTCTTTTTTTAGGTTTGTAATTCAACTATATCTTTATCTTTTAAAATATGGTCAAGGCCTTGTGTCTGACCTTGGAATTTTGCAGATGGGCCCCAGACTTTGGCTTTTTTAATTTTCTTTGACATTCCTGTTAGGATTTTTTCTGCAAAATCTTCTATTGTTGAGTTTGTTTTTAGAATCATTGGTTTTTTACTTGCTGGTTTTCTTGGTTCTTTTGTATAGACTCTTATCTTTGGAAATGTTTGGAAGATTGTTTGTTTAATTTTATCTTTTTGTACTTTTTCTATGTTGTTTGTTGTTAAAAAGAATTTATATTTTGGGAATTTTGATTTGAGTGTTGCTGTTAGTTTTCTTTTTTCTTGTTCATTTAGTTTGTCTGTTTTTGTGTAGATTAGAATTTTTTCTGCTTTTGAATTTTTTATTATTTTTTCTATTTCTTTTATTTGTTCTAAATTATCTATTATATATAGTAGTGTATCTGCTGAATTAGCCAGGCTTGTGTCTGCTGTTTGTATTGGAGGTGTATCTACTAGTTGTATATTTACATCTTCATAATCATAGCTTCCTAGGATTGGTTGGAATGTTGTGTATGGTGCTGGAGAGATTTTTGTTTCTTTATTTGTTAGTTGTTTAAAGAATGTTGATTTTCCAGTATTTGGAAGGCCTATTAGTATTGCTTGAAGAGGTTGTTTTTTTATTCCTTTTTGTGTTGACTTTCCTGATTTCTTTTGCTTTTCTATTGATTGTTTTAGTTTTTTTAGTCTTGTTTTTAGTTCTGCTCTTAGGTTTTCTGCACCTTTATGTGCAGGTGCTACTGATATCATTTTTTGAAGTGCTTGTAGTTTTTCTTCAGGAGTCTGAGCTAGATGATATTCTTTTTCTGCATTTAAATAGTCAGGATGTGCATTGATTGGCATATAAAGAAAACCAAGTTTTTCTTTATCAATCTTTCCTTTTAATTAGTTAATTCTATAAATCACTTTTTATTTAGTATTTTATGAAATTAGGAGTTTTATTTTCAGGTGGAAAGGACTCTACTCTTGCTACATTGTATGCTAAGAAGTATGGTCATGAGGTTGGGTGTTTGATTAGTGTGTTTTCTAAAAATAGGGATAGTTTTATGTTTCATACCCCTTCTATATCAAGGGTTGAGAAGCAAGCAGAGATGATGAATATTCCTTTGATTTATATAGATACTAAAGGAGAGAAAGAGGCTGAGTTAAGAGATTTAGAAAGAGTGGTTAAGGATGCTAGGAATAGATATGGGATTGAAGGGATTGTTACAGGAGCTGTTGAGAGTGTTTACCAGGCTTCAAGGGTGCAATTAATTTGTAATAAATTAGGCTTAGAGTGTTTTAATCCATTGTGGCAAAAGAATCAAGTGGAGTTATTAGATGATTTGGTTAAGAATAAGTTTAAAGTGATTATTGTGGGTGTTGCTGCTTATCCTTTAGATGATAAGTGGATTGGAAAGAAGATTGATAAAGAATTTATTAAAAGGATGAAGGAATTGAATAAGAAGTATAAGATTAATCCTGCTGGAGAGGGTGGAGAGTTTGAGAGTTTTGTTATTGATTGTCCTTTGTTTGAAAATGAATTAAAGGTTAGGGATATTGATGTTAAAGGAAGTGGGAATAGTTGGAAAGGAGAGGTGGTTTTATGATTTTATTAGTTTCAACATGTAAGGAGAAGATGCATGAATTAGAGTTTG
>CAYYLH010000004.1:0-19300 GCA_964472575.1 Candidatus Woesearchaeota archaeon | reverse complement strand
GAGATTTATCCTAATCAAGAGAAATATACAATATATCAATCTAATCAAGAAAATACAAGGAAATTAAGTAGTTTTGTTTCTATTTGTAAGGAAACAGATTGGGGGCAAGAGTGTAGTATTGGAAAGATTTTGGTTGGAACTAAGCTGGTTAAATAAAATGGAAATAAGGAAAAAAGCACAACAAGAAATGGTAGGGTTTATTGTTATAGTTGTGCTTGTGATTATAATTGGATTGATATTTCTTATTATTTCTTTAAATAAGCAAGATGAAGTTAAGAGTAATATTGAGATTGATAATATGATTGATGTTATTTTTGCTGTTAAAACTAGTTGTTCTATTGGTTATGAACAGAATTATGCTTCTATTAAGGATTTAGTAAAAGATGCTTATTCTAGTAAAAGGTGTGTTTCTGGAAAAGATGCTTATGATGTATTAGAACAGGAGTTAGAGAGTATTATGGCTAATATTACTAGTACTGAGACTGGATTTAGTAGTTATGAATTAAAAATAATTGAAAGAGATGAACAAGAGCAATTATTTTTAGAACTAGGTAATAATGCTAGTTGTGTTTCTGGAATTAGTGGTGGGCAAAGGGTGATTTCAGGGGGTGGGGTGGATTTGGTGGTTAGGGTGAGGGTGTGTTGATGTTTTTTATTTAGGGGTTTTAGAAATTAAATATCTAGTTGGATGTTTAGTTGGTCTATTGTTAGTACTGGTTTTATTGATTTTCTTTTGCCTTTTTTCATTGAGTAAAATTCAATTAAACCAAATCTTTTTAGTAGTAATACATCCTCTCTTACTGATTTAAAATCTCTTTTTAGTATTTTAGCTAGTTGGTATATAGATTCTGGTTCTTTATTTTTTAGTGTGTATAGGATTCTAGCTTTTTCATTACTTAGTAATCTTCTTAATAATACAATATCTGAAACATTATATTCTGATTTTGATTTTCCAATTAGTCTTGTTACAAAATTTCCTTCTCTTATTCCTATGTCTAGGTATCTTGTTTTTGTTCTTTTTTTGCTTGCCATTTATATATAGGGGATATTTATTTAGATATATAAAACTTATGTTTTAGATATATATAGGATATTGTACCATATATTTAGTTATAAGTAGTTTGATTGTTAGTGTAAGGTGTTGTTTTACAAGATAATAACAAAAGCTTTATAAATGAACTAGCTAAAATAGGTGTTTTAAGAGGGTATATTGTTTGTAATAACAATAAGCTTTATAAACCTCTGATTAGTGTTTATATTGTATCATATAGATTAGTATATGATATGGACTAGCTAGTAAACGATTTTATAGGGATCCCAGGGATAACTCTCTTATGACACTCCCTAATCATAAGAATTCCGGTCAGGCTATTAGAAAAAGCTGAACTTGTAAAACAAGGCCTTGACTAAGGCGGCTAATTCCAATAGTACTGAAAGGAGGTTTATAAATAATGAAAAAAATATTCAAAAAAGTTGCGACAATCGCAGGAAGCGCATTAATGATAGGTGCTACTGTAGGTATGGCTGCGGCTGCTGCTTTTCCAGCTCCATTTGTTCAAAATGGTAATGCTGATGTAGCTATTGTGTATGGTGCTAATGCTGCTTCAACAGATACTGTTGGTGCATTTAACATCCAAACAGATTTAGCTTCTGAATTAGCAGCACAAACAGCTAGTGGAAGCAATAGTGGTTCTACTGTAAGTGGTGGTGATTTTGTTCAAATTGCAAAATCTACAGATTCTTTTAATCTTGGAAACAATTTGAATTCTTTCTACACTAGTATCGATGGTGATGAGTTAAAATCTGTTCTCGCTGATGGAGTCTATTTAAATGACGACAACGATGAATTTGATTATAACCAAGAAGTTGTATTAGGTAGTATGAATTTAACCCACTTTACTGATAACGACTTCAATGATGAAGAACCTGTTATTGGTTTTAATATGGCAGGTGGAAGCACAATCCTTAATTATACATTGGATTTTACTCCTTCAAATGCAGAAGGTGGTGCTACTGACTGGAATTTATTAGAAGGAACTACTATTGAAATGCTTGGAAAAGAATACTATGTTCTTTCAGCAAGCAATGCAAGTACTCCTTACTTACATCTTTTAGATTCTGCAGATGATGCTATCATTGCAGAAGGTGAATCAGTTACTGTTGCTGGAAAAGAAGTTTCTATAAACTTTATTTCTAGTTCAGAAGTTATCCTAAATGTTGATGGAGAAACCACCAATGGTCTAGGTGAAACTGACACACAGAAACTAGCTGATGGTTCTTATGTTGGTATAAAAGATATACTTTTTACATCTAAAGACACAGGAATTAGTAAGGTAGAGTTTAGTGTTGGTTCTGGTAAGATTGAATTAGTACATGGAGAGGAAGTTCAAGTTAATGGTGATGATGTTAGTGATATAGAAGAATACGAAGACTATGTCTTGAATTCTTATGTTACTCGAGCAGGTACAGATAATGCTGACCTTGACAAATTCACTATTGAATGGAAATTGAGAAGTGGAAATGCAGGAGATACATGGCTTGCATTTGATACTGATTCAAAAGAATTAGTTATGCCAGTTTTCAATAACATTAAACTTTCACTTGGAAATTTTATTACAGAAGCTCAAGAAGTAACTTCTATTGATCCTGATGGAGATGATAGTTTTACTTTGGACACTGTTGTTACTGATGGTGAAGTAAGTTTAAACTTATTGTATGCAAATAGTACTGGAACTGGATTCGCAGGAATCGGTGAAAGTGCTACACAACAATTAGTTACAAATGCTACTTCTGATCCAATAATCAATTGGAATGAAAATTCTAGCTATTTTGTAGCAACATGGGTTGATGGAGATGACCATGAATCTTATGTATTAGAAGTTTCTGAGATTGATGATACTGTTCCTGATAATAATGCTACTACAATTAAGAGTATTGCTAGTGGAAGCAATGAAGCTATAACAATAGATATTGATGAGAGTGATGAAATCGGACAGATTACATTTACTCTTGATGCTGCTTCTGAAACTGCTGAGACGGCAACAACTGCTTGAAGTACTTCAGCAAGTGGAACTGTTACAGCTGATACGTTAATTACTGCTGAGGGTATGTAGGTTCAGTTACCTCAGGATGAGTATGATAGTACTGCTGGAGGAATAAACTTCACATTAGGTGAAGCTACTCAAACTTCTTGGACAATGAATTTCACAGAAGAAACTGAAGGCGGAAGTATTGATGCTGGAAGTAGTTTCGATATCAGTCTTGGATTTAATGCAGGAGAGACAACTGTTGAATCTGTATCTGTTACAGATTATGAAACTACAGATGGCTCTGATGACTATGTTGGTTATGTGAGTTCTGATCTTGCTACACAAACTATGTTTGCTACTGGTGGAGACCAGGATAGTGTTGATATAACCTATCATGGATCTGAGGCTGTTGCTGAAGTATTCTTAAGCGAAGTTGGTACAAGCATTTCTGGTGGAGATGGTTCATCTGAACTTGGTGCTGTAACTGTTGAAGACACTGAAGTTAGCTCAATGAGTTCTAAGAACTTAGTTGTAGTTGGTGGAAGTTGTATAAACAGTGTTGCTGCTAACCTATTAGGTGAATCTGCATGTGGAAGCGCATTTACAGACTTAACTGATGTTGCTGCAGGTCAATTCCTTGTACAGGTATTTGACTCTCCTTACACAAGTGGTAAGGTAGCTATGTTAGTAGCTGGTTACAATGCTGATGATACAACAAAGGCTGTTACTTATGTAACAAACAATGATGTTGATACCACAGTAGGTACTAAGTTAAAAGGTACATCTGCAACTGAAGCAACTGTAGTTACTGCTTAAAAATAGATTGGGTTTTACCCTTTCTTTTTTTTCTTTTTTTTATTTTTCTTTTAATTTTTTTTATACCTTAATTGAAAATCTAGTATTAAAGTGAGAGTTAGCTCTTGCTAGATTATAAAAATAGTTTAAATGACTTAATCGGTTAAGGGATTTTTATTTATTTGATTAGTGCTTTGCACTATTAGTTGTAAAAATTATCTCATAACTTTTATTTATTAATTGTCTAGAATCTAGTTAGAGATATTAGGATTTTATTTTGATAATAATATTCTATCAAGGTATTTAGAGTTATAAGTAAGTTTTTAAATTGTAATTTGCTTTAAATTTAATGAGAAGGATACAAACAAAACAAGCTAAATATAGAAAAGAGAAACGAAATCAAATTATACTTGGAATTATCTTAGTTATCTTATTACTAGGCTCTATTATTGGTTATAGTGTTTCTAGTGCTCTTAATAGTAATAACTCAGGAGTTAGTGTTGAAGAGTATAAAGGATTAGAATTTGTAAATAGTCAGGGATATTGGATTTTAAGTTTACAAGAGCAAGAGTTTTATTTTTCATATCTTCCTCAAGAAGTAGAGAATGTCAGTGTTTTAGGTGAGTATGAATTACAAGAGTATTTAGAAAAGCCACTATATTTTGTTGATTCTGATGCTTATGTTCAGCAAGAGGTTTTACTTAATTTAGATAGATATGTTCAGAGGTATCAAGATGCTTGTTTAAATAATACTAATTGTGAAGGACCTATTAAAACTTGTGAAGATAATTTAATTGTATATTCAGAAGGAGATAATAAGGTTTTTAAACAAGAAAATTGTGTTTATATTCAAGGAGATTTAAAAGCTGTTGATGCTTATTTATATAAATTATTAGGAATAATCTAAATGGTAAAAAAGAAAGTAAGGAAAAAGAGTAAGTTAGATAGGGAAGATAAGCAGACAATTGGAGTTGTAGTTGGGATTGCTTTATTATTTGTTATTTTCTTAGGTGGATATTATTATTTTCAGAGTTTAAATTATTTTGAATATCTTGGTGTAGATTGGGATATACAAGAGTATCCTAATTTAGATTTATATCATACTAGATTTCCTATTAAATATAAAGGAGAGGTTATTGCTAATTATAATATGTATTTAAGGAATGATCCTAGAGAGAATAATATTCCTATAAATGTTAGTCAGATTGGTTTTGAAAAAAATGTTGTATTAAGTTTAGATGATAGTGCTGATGAGTGTTCTGGTGTTACTAGGGCTGGAAGTGATTTAGCTATGTTTGTATCTGCTTTTCCTTTTGTAACTAATGTAACAGGAGCACTAACTAATCAAACTAAGGCAGAGGAGTTAGGATTACAGTATGTAGATTGCTCTAGTGATAATTCTAATAAGAATAGAACTGTTATTATATTTCAAAAATCTGAAACACCTAGTGTTGTTGAAGAGCAGGGATGTTATATTATTAATTTTGGAGATTGTGAGGTTTCAAAATCTATTGAAAGATTTCAATTAGAAATCTTAGACCAACTAAACTTTAAAAAAGCATAATGAATTATCAAGTATTACTAGGCTTATTACTAACTATAATGCCTATTACAGAGTTAAGAGCAGGACTTCCTATAATTATTGAGTATGTTACTAGAAATGGATTAAGTATTTGGCCTTGGTTTTTTCTTGTTATTAGTTTGAATATCTTAGTGATATTTTTTATTTTCTTTTTTTTAGATTTTTTACATGAGAGATTTATGTATTTTAATTTTTATAAAAGATTTATGAATAATTACCTGAAAAAGACAAGAAAGAAAGCAAGAAAGGTGAATAAGAGATTTGCTCATATGGGCTTTTTAGCTTTAACTTTATTTGTTTCTATTCCATTGCCTGGAACAGGTGCTTGGACAGGAAGTATTGTTGCTTGGTTATTAGGTTTAGATAGATGGAAGAGTATTTTTGCTATTGCTATTGGAGTTTTAGTAGCTGGATTAATTGTATTAGGTGTTAGTTTTGGATTTTTTAATGGAATTTATTCTTAAATAAACTTATTTTTTTATATTCTTAATTAGGTATTTAAAATCAGTATATATTGGAATTGATTTTATTTTAAATCTCTTTGTTGTGTAAATCCAGATTAGTATAACTGCTAGTGTTGATAAAATATACCAAAATACCAAATGGAGAGATTCAAAATAGATTGTTTTATTTACTAGATAGAGGATTATAATTCTTAGGATATTAAATGTAAATAATAATCCTAGTGAGAGTGTTAGGGTTTTTAGTCTTGTTTTTTGTTTTAGGTTTGGTGTTGATAGATTTAGGATTAGTAGTAAGTAGTATGCAGAGCCTGCTATACAAGCTGGAATTAGTTCTATTGCTGTGTCTCCTATGATTATAAAGTTTCTTAGCAAGGTTGCATCTTGAAATAGATTTAGTATAAAATAAGTAGTGTATATTGTTAAAGGCGTTATTATGGTGTAGATTAGATAGAGGTTTCCTAGTCCTAGTAAAAGGATAACTAGGTATCTTAGAATAATACTTTTTGTTTTATCCATGTATTTTAAATGGATAAGTTATTTAAATAGGTTATTATATAGTGTTTTATGAAAAAAGAGTGGTGGTTGTTTATAATTGCTTTAATTGGATTGTTTAGTATTTATCTAGATGAACAGATTTTAGTATTTATCTCTAGTTTAAGGATTGGAATGTTAAATAGTTTGTTTATTGGGTTTCACTATGTTTTAAATGTGATTATATTGTTTTTTGTTATTACTAGTTTATTTTTATGGCAAGAGGATAAAAAGAAGTGGATTATTCCTTTATGGTTGAGTTTAATTATTAGTTCTATTATTGGGTTTTTACTAAAGATTATATTTATGAGGCAAAGGCCTTTTTTAGTTGTTGATATTATTCCATTAGTTAGTAAGGTTTATGAGTGGTGGAATTTTGCTTTTCCTAGTCTGCATGCTATTGTTGTTTTTGCTAGTGTTCCATTGCTTGTTAAAAGATTTAGAAAGATAGCTTGGTTATGGTATTTATTAGCTTGTTTAGTTGCTTTTTCAAGGGTTTATATTGGTGTTCACTATTTGTCTGATGTTATATTTGGTGGATTGATTGGTTATATTGTTGGGATAAGTGTTTTAGAAATGTATAATGAAAACTTTATCTAATAATAATAGTAATCTTATATTTTTACCTCATTTAATTACTCTAAAGTCAAATCTTAGCTAAGGTGATTATAACTTTTTAATATCTTCAATCAACTATTAATTTTTATTAAATAAAACTAACTTATACTAAAAGAATTAAAACTCTTGAACAGTTGGTCTTGAAGCAACCTTTACAATTAGTATAATTACTATGATTATTAGTAGTAATACTATTCCTGCTACAATGTATAATCCTGTTTCACCTACACCTGAGAATGCTCCTGTTAAAAGGCCTGTTTTCTCTTTTACTGAGATTGATACAGGTTGTGTGTATGTGTTTCCGTTTACATCTGTTAGTACTATATTGAATGTTTGTGCTCCTGATTCAGTTGGGTTTAGTTTTACTTCAACTGTTTGTGATTCATCTTCATCTAGTTGGATTATTTGATTGCTTCCATCTGCTAGTTCTGCCCAAGAATCATAATTTGATACAGATAAAACAAATATTGCCTCTTCTCCAGGGTTTGTAATTTCTACATTTACTATTAAGTCTTCTTGTACTTTTGCTTCTGAGCCTAGATTAGCTGTAATTGTTGGTTCTGTGATTATTGCTTGACAGTTTGCAACTTCAAATAAGAAAGTATATTCTGCAGTATCATCTTCTGAACTTTCATAAAGGTCTCCATCTTCCATATCTTCATCATCATAGATACTGATTGTTAATTGATAGAATTTCTCTTCTGCATCTGAAGGAATGTTTAGTCTTGTAACTAACTCTTCATAATCTAAAGACCTTATAGATTCTGTAAATTCTATGTTTTTATCAATTCCTAGTTCTTTATTATATATGTTAATAAAAACTTCATCATCGTCTATTTTTTCACTATCTATATTCCATAATTGAGTTCTTAATTCAACTTCACTTCCACAAGAAACTACATTATCTTCATTAAAGTTATCTAAGTCTATTATTTCTGTTTTATCAATTATAATAAATTCATCTGTTTTTATTTCTATTTCTTTTGAAGCAGATTCACAAGTGTTATCCCCATCAAAAGGACTATCAGAATCATCTACTTCTCCTGTTACTTTTACATAAACAACATACTCTCCATCTTCATTTAACTCATCTGCATCAACAAATAGTGTAGCAGTGATTGTTATATCCTCTCTATCATCTAAGTCAAATTCATCATCACTTAAATCCATATCATCTTCATCATAAATTTTAGAATAATCATCATTTTTATCATAGATTATAATCTCTACTTCTAAATCTTCTAAATCATACTCTTCATTATTCTCTACTTCAAATTCTATTTCTACTTCATCTAATGGATACCAATAATCTTCATCATCACCAAATCCTTCTTTTGTATCAAATTCTAAATTTTCTACCTCAAGATAGTCTCCTTTATTTGAGTATCCACAAAAAGCTCCTTGAAAACTTACAGAAACCTCTTTAGTAGTATTATCTGAGGAATTAGTAGAATTTTCTACATAAAAATTAAATATTTCAGATTCACTTCCTAATTCAAAATTATCTAAATCTCCAGTAGCAGTGATTGTTATATCTTTAGAAGATTTATTTTCAAGGGTTATTGTTTGTCCTTCTTGTGAAGGTGTTAGTGTGATTTGATAATTTCCTTGTGTTAGTATTTCCTTATTTGGAATAGTAAGATTGATATTGTTGTTATCATTATTTGTAAATGTAACTATTGCCTGAGTATCTATAGAATTTAAACTAATTGAAGAATGACTAACACTTACATCAATTGCAGAAACAAAACTAATCATTAAAACTAGAGCTAGAATGCTTGCAAACATTGTTGTTAATTTTTTGTTTACCATTGTCTGTTGTAATTATGGAATTATAACACATTTATAAAGTTTTCTATGTTATAATATCTATATTAATTACACTAATCAGAGAGGTTTTATAAGTTTTTTCGACGAGAATTAAATAAGAAAAGGTTTATATATATTCAATGGTTATATTTTTTATGAGATCAAAAGAGAACTTAATTGGTGCTTGGGCTTTTCTAATTGGTGTTGTTTTGGCTGTAGCTGTTGGGATATTTCAGAATAATCTACAATTATCTACAAGTAATACTCTTTATGCTTTATTGGTTTTAACAGGTTTATTAGTTGGAATCTTAAATGTTAGTGATGATGATAGTTCTACTTTTCTTATTGCTTCTTTAGCTTTAGTTATTGCTTCTGGATTAGGTAGAAATACTCTAAGTTTTATTAGTAATTTGAATTCTGTATTATTTTATCTTAGTTCTGTAATGTCTGCTTTACTAGTTATGTTTATCCCTGCTACTATTGTTGTAGCTTTGAAGACTGTTTTTGGAATTGCAAGAAGGTGATTAGTTTTGATTAGTTAATTTAGTGAAAGTTTAGAATAAAATTTTAAAGAGTATATCTATCTTCAATATTTACTTTTAACTTTGAAAGAACTGGATTAGGAATATTTGTTTTTACTAATTCGATTGAAACATCAGGGATAATTTTATTTAGATAATCTTTGATTATATAAACATCTTCTCCAGAAGGAATTGCAAATCTTACAGATTTTTCAATATCTTGAGTATTTTCAACAAGAACATTTTTGTTAGATTTTAAACATAATTTTCTAATTCTTCCCCTAAGCATAACTCTGTTTATAGGGGTTTTTTCTGTTGTAACTTCATAGATATCCCATTTAATTAGTTCCTTTAGCATAAAAGTAAATATTGGTTAATTCTTATAAACTTTTTTGTAGGCATTCTTAAGAATTGAAACTAATTCCTGTTAATTTCTCCCAAATACTTGGAGGGATTGATTTTTAGTGCAACGATGCCGAAGGCAAAAAATCAAAGTTTTTGCAATCGCCATCTATTAAAAAGAACGAACTGATACCTCAAGACAAAGAATTAAGGGCAAGAATTGTTACGAATAATTAAGGTTTAATCTATTCTCATAGTTGATTTCATCAATTCAATCCTATAAGAATCTAATTTATCCTGCAATACAATCCAAGGACCATTTGAATGTCCACTACCATATGTACCTCTTGAAGCATACGGTTTGAGATTTTTTCTATGTATCTTTGCAGAACCTGCTTTGAATGAATCAAGCGTACCTTCAATTCCGCTGTAACTAATTGCAAATTGTAGATCTCCATTTGGTAAATCAATTGGATTATCATTCAGAGTAACTTGATTTCCATTAAGGCCAATAGGTCCATCTTCAGGAGAAACAAAGTATGCTAAACATCTGATAAAATCTTTGTCCTCTTGCAACTCTTTTCCTGTAAATCGTACAACATATAAATCTCCTTCTACGATTTCATAATCCAAGATTTGAGTTGCAATAGCTTGATTTGAAAGTAATCTTGCTTGATCAAAGTTTGCTCCTTGAGATTGACATAAATTTTCAAGACCTTTTGTTAAAGCCTTATTTGTAGCTTCGGAAGGCTTTTTTAAACCACCAACTACTTCAATAGGAATATAATTGAAATCCCAATGACTATGTTTATCAAAATCAGTATTGCTTAATCCTGTAACTAAACCTACTCGGTCATATACTTGATCAGCTTCCTTTGGATAAATAGATTCTGGAACTGCTACAAGCCCATCTTTTCCAAGATCTTTTCGTTCCACAATTATATGATTTTCAGCCATTTTAAATCATTAAATAAGTGACACTTTATAAACCTTTTGAAACATTAATCTTTTAATAGTAGTAACAACCCTTGCCTCTTTCAAAAATAGGCGATTACAAAAATTGCACATAACATTTGCAGGTTAATCGAGTTGCGGAGCAACTCGGACGTAATGTAATGGAGTGATTAAATCGCTGTTATACGCTCCGAGCAAAGTGAGTGGTCGAAGAAGTCACAGATGAGCATTGGACAGCGGGACGCAAGTCCATTAAACCCTATAAATCAGATGCATTGTTAGAAAAAAGTTGGGTGGGTGGTCGGGGGTTTAATGCTCATCGTGATTGAAACTAACTACACCCACAACCAACAAATCACAAAAACTCTTGAATATGTGCTTGGTTGATAATCTTTTCACTATCTAGTTCTAAGCCTGGACAAGCTGTATTAATATATATGGTAAGGGGATAGTTTTCAAAGTCATTTATATCTATATTATTCGATTCAAATATGTAAGGTGTTTTGTTTTTGGATTTTAGTTGTTTGATTAGTTTGTTTATTTTTGTGTTTTGTCCTGGTTTTGTTGATACTAGAATTCCTATTTTATCTGCTAAAAGGAATTTTTGGATTTTAGCTTTTGTTTTATTATTATATTTATCTATATCTTTTTGTGTTATTTGTTCTAATTCTTGTGTATTAAATATAGTAATAGGTTTTTGTATTAGTAATGCATTATTAAGTGCATGAAACTTTCCATCTGCTAGTAATAGTAGTGTGTCTGCATTTTTATCAAAAGCACTAGTATTACATCCTAGAACATGTGCTTTATGTGCAGGGCCTTGTTTAATTATTAGTTTTTTAGATTTAGATTCTAAATACTTTTTAATCTTAGGTATTAGGTCTATATATTGTATTGTAGCTGCTAAGGAGATTGTTTTTCCTTGAATTTTATCTAGTTTTTCATAGTTTATACTATCTTGAGCTTGTTTGTTAAATTTTCTTCTTGCTTCTATATATATAACAGGTTTCATAATTATACTAGAAATAGTTTATTTTTAAGGTGATTGGTTTACATAGTCTAGGCCATGAGAGGTTGTAAGTGGTGCTCTTCCAGAAACAATATCTGATGCAAGACTAATATAGTAAAAATCTGTTTTTCCAGGTTCATTTTCTTTTAATATTGGAAATAACTCTATCATAAATAATAAATCAGAAGGGGAAATATGAATTTGGGCTGATAGTGATCTTTTAAAAAAATTATAGGTTTGACCAAAAAGACTTCTTGTTTTAGATGAAACACCTTTGACCATTACATAATTAGATATTAGTTCTCTTTATAAATTTAATTATATTATATTAAATTATATGATTTAATTTTGTTGTAACTTATTTTTATAAGGGCAGTTTGAAATATCTTCACAAAAGGGATGAGTATGATCAGCAATTAGTTGAAGTCCTGAACATTTAAATCTTTCAATAGGTTCTTTAGGATAGTTTCCTTGAAAAGGAAAAGAATAGTTATATTTAGAATCTTTCAATTCTATCATTATCTTTTTTCTCTGGTTCTACATGTCCTTTTTGAACTTTTGCAAAGCTTGGAGTTGCTATTACTGTGTTTTCTCCAAAACCAGCTATAGAACCTTCTAAAGCATCAACTGTTTTTTTGATTTTAGAAATTGCTCTTTTTAATTCAACTACATCTTTTGATTTGATTGTTTTTATATCAATCACTGCAATATTATAGCCTTCTCTTAAAGAAGTAAGAATATCATTAACATCTTCATATGTTTTTAATACAAATGTCTTTACATTTATCTTTGGTTCTTTTTTCTGTTCTTCTAAGTCAATTTCAATGTAATCAGGACCTTCTTCCTCTTTTGACATAAAACTTCTTTTGAATCTTTCAAATACCATATTAATTGTTTAATGAAATCTGTATATAAAGATTTCTATACTCTATCACTTGTTTTGAGGAGATAGTTTCTTCATTACTTCTTCTCTAAGTGATTCTAATTTGTCTGAGAATTCTTTTTCTTGTTTCTCTATATTCTTCATTCTTGTTTCTAGTAATTCTTTTTTATGATTTAAGTCTTTTTGTAAATCTTCTTTTGATTTCTTAATTATAACTTGGTTTCCTACTATTTTAAATAAATCTCCTTCTGCTTTTTTGATTTCATCTAAAGCATAATTAGTTTCATTTACTTCTGCTGTAAATGCTTGTTTTTGCATCATTAGTTGTTGAAAGTTTTGTTCTAGAACTTGCATTTCTTGAATTTGTTGTTGTGTTTTTTCATCTAGGTTTGCTAAAGGATTTTGAGGGTTTTCTTGTTCTTCTGCCATTATTCTGCTTTTACTATTTTTAATTTAGTTCTTGGTTTAAAGAAAATTCTAGAACCACAGTTAACACACACAAATCTCTTTTCAAGAGTTGAAGATGTTGTCTTTTTTCCACAATGAAAACATTTGTAAGCTGCCATATTAGTATATTGTACCTATTTATTTAAAGTTAATTGTTTAGTTGTGTATGTTCCAGATGCAAATTTCTTGTTACATTTTTTGCATTGCCAGATACCATTAGCTAGTCTTTTAGCAGTTCCATTACATAGAATGCATTTCTGCTTTTTTCTTTGAACTGCTTCTATAGCTGAAAGTTTGTTTCTTGGATTTCCATATCCAGCTCCAAATCTTCCTGCTGCTTTAATTTTCCTTGGTTTAACTGCCATTGTCTTATTAATAAGCATTGATTTGGGTTTTTAAAGTATTTGGTTTTTGATTTCTTTTTTAGAAAACAAATTATATTATAAAATGGGGTTACCCGGATTTCAACCGGGGTCGCGAACTCCCAAAGCTCGAATCATAGCAGGCTAGACCATAACCCCAATAAAAAATAAAGATATAATTGATTTATAAAGTTATAGAATTTAGAAGATTATTTTTTCTCTTCTGTCCTTGCAGGAGCTGCTGTTTTTTTATCTGTTTCTTCTGTTTTTGTTGTAGCTTCTGCTGTTGCTTTTTCTTCTTCAGCTTGTTTTTCTGCTTCTTCAGCTGCTATTAATTTTTGTTGTTCTGTTTGAACACTAGCTAGATAATCATCTAGTTCTTTCTTTTTCTCTGGACTAAGTTCTGTTTTTTGTTGTTCTATTTCTTCTTTCCATTTACCTTGCTTAATATTCATTTGTGCTTCTTTTCCTGATTTGTTTTCAACTAAAACTCCTAAAGCCATACAAGTTCCAATAACAGAATTAACAGCTGCTAACATATCCTTAGCTAACATGTTTTCATTTTTTGTTTTAGCTACTGAAATTACTTGTTCTATTGCTATGTTTCCTGCTGTTGTTTTCATTCTCTCGCCTGAAGCTTTTTCTATTCCTAGTTCTTTTTTAATTAGTTCAGAAGTAGGTGGTGATAGTACTTTAATTGTAAATGATTTATCTTTAGGATTTACATCTAAGTGAACAGGGACTGTAATTCCCTTGAAATCTTGTGTTGCTTGATTAACATCTGAGATTACTTTTCCCATGTTTATGCCCATTGGACCTAGTTGTTGAGCTACTGCTGGTCCTGGTTGCATATTCCCGCCTTCTACTAATAATTTTATTAACATTGTATTTTGTTTTTTTGTGTGTATTTAAATTTAATTATAATTCTTCTCCTTCTTCTCTTCTTATTACTCTTATGTTAGAGATTTTTACTGTTACTGGGATTGGAACTGCTGCACCTAGTAGTGATACAACTGCTTCTCCTTTTGCCTTATCTACTCTTACTACTTTTGCTTTTTCTTTTTTGAAAGGTTCTGCTATCATTTCTACTATGTCATTCTTTTCTATTTTTACATCTGCTGTTACTGGTTCTAACATTGATTGTACTTCTTCATAAGATGATAGTTTTGGTAAAATTCCTTTTACATAGGGTAGATTAAATACTGCTTCTTCTGCATTTTCTCTGTCAGGAGATTCTAGTAAGATATAACCTCTTAATCCATGAGGTCTTGCAATCATATATACATTAAGATTCTTCTTTTTGATTTTGTCTGCTATAATATCTAAGGCTGTGTCTTCTTTATTTGTTGTAACCTTAACTATATAGATATGTGATTGTGATTCTTCTTGATTAGCTTCTTGACTAGAATTATCATTAGTTTGATTAGTCTCTTCGCTAGAAGTTTGTTCTTGCTCTTTTGTTTCTTGATTTTCTTCCATTTTGTACTAACTAACTCTTAAGTATCTAAGAATTAGATAATATTTAATATTTTAGGTTATTTTTAAAGCTTTCTAATTTTTGTTATAATATTATTATAGCCTTATTATAATTAAAATTCATATTCTCTTTAATTAATGTTAATTCAAATCTTAGTAAAATAGATATTCTAGGTCTTAGCAATTTAACAAATAATATACATACATTACCTAATTACAATTTTTAGAAAGGTATTTTTTATTTAAAATAGGAAATTCATAATAGTAGCTATTACAAAACCCATAGCACCAATAATTAGTAGTCCTGCTGCTGTTACTTTTGAAATTAAAGAGAGTTCTTTCATTGAGGGTTTTTTTAGAAGTTTCCAGACTCTTACATATCTTTGATATTCAGATGATAGTTTGTTTATTAGTTTCATTATTATAATATGTTTTTTGGGTTTTTAAGTTTCACTGATTCTTCTTCCATGTTTGTCATATTCTTGTTCTACTTGATTTTTTATAGAATGATATCCAGTATAGCCTTGTTGAGAGATTATTGCTCCTCTGTAATGTGTAATTCCTGATTCATGTACTTGGTCCATCACTCTAATAGGTAACTGGTCTCCTTTAATAATTAGTGGTAGTCTTTTCAAATCTTTAAAAAAATCAGAAATTCTCCAGTTTAGATTTTTATATTTACTCATTCTTCTAAGAATTCAATTCCAAGCTCATCAGACATTTCATCTCTTCGTGCTTCTTCTATTGGTCTTTTTTCACCTGATATTTGTGGAGAGTTTACTCCTGTTACTACAACCATTACTCTTATTGAGCCTTCTAAATCTTTAGATATCTGTGCTCCTGAAATCATTTTAGCTTCTGGTGAGAGTTTATTTCCTATATATTCTATTATTTGTTTGTATTCATCTAAGGCTAGGTCTTCTCCTCCTATTACATTTACTAGAGCACCATTAGCATTTGATATATCTACATCTAGTAATGGATTGTTGATTGCTTTTTCTACTGCTTCTATTGCTCTTTGATTTGAGTCTGATTCACCCATTCCAATTAAAGAGACCCCACCATTAGACATTACTGCTTTTATATCTGCAAAGTCTAGATTTACTAGTCCTGATTTTGTTACTAGTTCTGTAATTCCTTTTACAGAATTAGTTAGTATTTCATCTGCTACTTTAAATGCTGTTGGTAGTGGTAAATCTGTTGCAAGTTCTAGAAGTTTATCATTTGGAATTACTATTAAAGTATCTACTATTGATTCTAATCTATCTAAACCTTCCATTGCATTTTCTATTCTTTTTTGTCCTTCTACTGTAAATGGAAGTGTTACAACCCCTATTGTTAGTGCTCCTTGTTTTTTAGCTACTTCTGCTATTACAGGAGCTGCTCCTGTACCTGTTCCTCCTCCAAGTCCACAGGTTACAAATACTAAGTCAGAGTTTTGTAGTTTCTTTTTAATTTCTTGTAATGATTCTCTTGCAGCTTCTGCTCCTATTCTTGGGTTGCTTCCTGCTCCTAATCCTTTTGAGATTTCTCTACCAATTAGGATTTTTTGATCTGCTTGACTATATAATAGGTCTTGTGCATCTGTATTGATTGCTATGATTTCTCCTCCTTTGATTCCTATTTCTCTCATTCGAGTGATAGTATTTCCACCTGCACCACCTACACCAATTACCTTAACACGAGCTGATTGCTTTTTTAGAAGTTCTTCTAATTCTCTGTCTAAATCAGTAGAAGATGCTTGTACCTCTTGTATTTCAAATTCATTCATAGTGAAAATATGATGAAGTGGTTTATAAGGATTTATATGCTAAAGTAGAATTATTTGTTTTGTTCTGTCTTGTCTTGATTTGGTTTGTCTTTTGTTTTTTCTTGGTCTGTTTTTGTCTGTTCTAGTTTTGTTGTTTGTTTTTCTCTGGTTTTGGTTCTTCTACTTTAAAGTCTATTTTCATTCCTAGGATTTTATCAAAATGTTGTTCAAACATTTTAAAGAATTGGTCATATCCTTTTGGAACTGTGAATGTGATTGTGTTTTTTTCTTTATTTGTTGTAAATGGAAATTGTTTTCTAAAGAAGAAGTCTTGTAATGAATTGATTTTTTTATCTAAATCTTCTACTTTTGATTTAATAGTGTATTCATATTCTACTGGTTTTCCTGCTAAGGGGTTGTTTAAATCTGCTAATACTCTTCCACCTGATACTGAAACTATTTTAGCTATGTTTCCATCTAGATTTAGTTGCATTCCTCTTTGTGGATTTATATTATGTTGTTGAAATGCTTTCAAAGGAATCATTTTTACTAGTTTTGGGTCTCTTTTTCCAAATGCTTTTTCTGGTTTGAATTCTTCTTTATAAGATTCTCCTATTTCTTTTCCTAGAAGTGATTCATCTAATCCTTTAATTAACATTCCAGAATTAATAGATACTACTAGTGGTTTGAATTCTTTTATATTTAGTCCTGCTTTTTTAGCTTCTGACTCTATATTTGTATCAAATACCTCACCATTTTTGATTCTTGCTGTGAATTCTAATTCTATAAAGTCTTTATCTTTAAGTGCCATGTTGATGATAATTTTAAAGGGTTTATAAGTTTGATGGAAAAGACAAAGTTTTATAAATCAACTTTTTTTTGATTAGATATGGCTTATAAATTAGTGAATGCTACTGAATTAAGAACAGGTAGTTTTATTGAGATTGAAAAAGACTTTTATGTTGTAAAGAGTATTGAAACTTCTAAAACAGGAAAGCATGGGCATGCTAAATGTAGGATTGAAGCTAACTCTTTAACAGGTGGAAAAAAGAAAGTATTAGTAGTGCCTGGACATGAAAGATTTGAAGTTCCTATGATTGATAAAAGAAAGGCTCAGGTATTATCTGTTCATGGAGATACAACTAGTGTAATGGATTTAGAAAGTTATGAAAACTTTGACTTAGATATTCCAGAAGAGTTTAAAGAAGAAATAAAAGAGCAGACTAATGTAGAATACTGGGATATTGAAGGAACTAAAATAATTAAAAGAATTTTATAAATAAAATGGCAAAATCAACTAAAGTTTCAATTACCAATTTAAGGATATAAAATGGCAACAAAAATTCAAGCTGCTCAAAATAGATTATATAAGAATGCATTTGTATGTAAGGTTTGTAAACATAAAATGAAGCTAGACCCATTAAAAGTTTTAAATGGAAAAGCTAGATGTAGAAAGTGTGGTAGTAAGGATTTTAGAACTATTAGAAAAAAATAATAAGATAGCTTTTTAAATAAAGATTGGTTGATTAAAATATGGTGAGTTTTTTAGTTTATGATATTGCTTTTTTAGTATTGTTCTCTGTATTTGTATTTATTTATCTATATAAAAGAAGAAAGAGTTTAGAAAGACAGAGCTTGTTATTTCTTCCTGTTTTTTTATATCATTCTCAGTTTGGTATAAAGACAATTAACTATCTGAGTGATAGATATTCTAGATTTTTACATGGTTTGAAATATGTAATTATTAGTGTTGGTTATTTACTGATGATAGGGATTTTATGGATGTTTGGAAATAGTTTTATTACTTATTTGATTAATTTTAGAGAGATTACTCAGGTTATGCCTGCTCCTCCTATTGCTCCTTTGATTCCTTATTTTCCAAGTTTATTTGGATTAAAGAGTTTTTTCCCTCCTTTATATTTTACTTATTTTATAATTGCACTAGCAATTGTTGCTATTTTTCATGAGTTTTCTCATGGTATTTATATGAGGTTATTTAAGGTTAGGATTAAATCTACTGGTTTTGCATTTTTTGGTCCTTTTTTAGGAGCATTTGTAGAGCAAGATGATAAGAGTTTTAAAAAGAAAAAGATAAAAGAACAATTAAGTGTTTTATCTGCAGGTGTTTTTGCTAATCTTATTTTAGCTATTTTATTTTTTGTTTTACTAGTTGGATTTTTTAATTTGAGTTTTGTTCCTTCTGGGTATATGTTTAATTCATATGCAAGAGTTGCTGTTCCTGCTGATATGATTTCTGGATATGGTAATTTTTCTAGTGATAGTGTTAATCTTACAGAGATTTATGTTGGTAATCAGACATTTTATCTTCCAGATGATTATGATTTAACTAGATTTGATGGTTCTAATGTAGCTGTAGTTTATTCTGATAGTCCTGCTGTTAAGTCTGGATTAAAAGGAACTATTATTAGTGTAGATGGAAATGAGATTACTAAAGGAGATGATTTTTTTAGTTTTATAGAGAGTACTAAACCAAATCAAGAGATAGTAATTCAAACAAGGATTAATAATCAAATTAAAGAGTATAGAATTGAATTAGATGAACATCCTAATAATAGTTCTAAAGGGTATTTAGGTGTTGGATTTTCACAAGGTGAGAGAAAAGGGATTTTAGGATTTCTTTTGGTTTAATTGAATATAAAGATGCTTCTACTGATTACTTACCCTCATGGGATGGAAACTTTGTTGTGTTTATTTATAATTTATTATG
>CAYYLH010000003.1:0-21618 GCA_964472575.1 Candidatus Woesearchaeota archaeon | reverse complement strand
TGCACAATGTCAGGAAACATAACAACAGATGGAAACATTTCAGCAAATTACTTTATAGGAGATGGCTCTCAATTAACTGGAATTTCAGAAGGAATTTGGACAAATAGTTCAGGTAATGCGACTTTTACAAGTGGAAATGTGGGGATAGGAACAGATAGTCCAATAGCCCCCTTAGAAATTGATGATAGTGCGAATGAGGAAACAACAAGACCTTTATTATTTGTTGGAGATGGTTACACTAATTTTAAGTTTTCTTCTGGTTCTGCAGGGAAGACTCCTACTATGAGTGTTCTTAACCCCACAGCAAGTGGAGAAGGTGCTGCTTTATTGGCTGGAACTGCTGGAAGTGCGTTTTTCTTTACAGACACAGGATATTTTACTATTGCTTCTTCTCCTAAATCTCGTTTTGAAGGTGATAGCTTAGGCAGGGGTTTTACTTCAATGATGAGAATATTATCGAATGGTGATATTGGAATAGGAACAACAACTCCTGAAGCAAGACTTGATGTAAAGGGTTCTACTAATGACGGTTCTACGAATGGTTTAGCTATAAGGGATAGCGATGATGTAAATGTATTTGAAGTAGACACAGACGGTGATGGTTATTTTGCAGGAAATGTAGGAATCGGAACAACGTCCCCCAGTTATCCATTAGAGATTAATGGAGAAAGTTCTGGAATTAGTCTTTATACAAGTGGAAATATCTCTGCTACGGGCTTTATAACGCGAACTTCTTTGTATGATAAAAATAAAAATGTTTGGGATTATGTGAAAGATACAAATTATTATAAAGATAAAGACGGAAAAATAGACCACTCTAAATATTATGGGTATGTTCAAAATATAACAACTACAGACTTTTCAAAGCCTGTAAATGAAACTTATCAGGAAGAAGTTTGTAATTATACTATAGAAAATGTAACCGTAGAAAAATGTTCATGGATTGAGGATGTTTTTACAAATTGCACAGAAGTTATAGAAGAACAATCGGTTAAAGAATGTTATAATGAAACAAAAACAAGAGTTACTTATCCTTATAAAAAACAAGAAGCAGGAGTAAATTTAGAAGACGAAATTAATTTGTTAAGACAAGCTATTTATGAATTAAAAAGTGAGAATGATAATTTAAAATCAAGAATAGAGGTGTTAGAAAATGTCAAATAAATTACTACCGATTAGTGTTACTTTTGAAAGACAACATATAGAAAAGCCAGATGAATTTTTATTCACAACAAAAGTCAGAAACAATCAATACAAATGTTCGGACATTAGAAAGTTTGTAATTATTCTTTCAAAAAGAGCCAAAATTGAAAAGAAAGTCTATCCTCATTTATTCAGACATTCTTTAGCTTCAAATATGCTTAATCTTGGGGCAGGGATAATTTTAATTAAAGAACAATTAGGTCACGATTGGATACAAAGCACAGAGAATTATTTATCTTGTTTTCCAAATAGAATTAAATCAGAGTTTGAAATTTACAAACCAAGTTACTTATAAAATGAAAAAGATATTTATTTTTTTAATCTTAGGAATGTTTTTATTTAACTTAGGTTTAGTAAATGCGGAAAATATTGGGAATTTCAAATTAAATGAAGAATTTGAGATAACTAATTATTGTAATTCTGGAGATTGCTCTTATATGAATTTATCAAGTATAACTTATCCAAATGGAACAGTTTTTTATATAAATGAACAAATGACAAAAACAGGACAAGAATTTAATTATAGTTTTAAAAGTGATTTAAGTGGAACGTATTATTTTCAAACCTGCGCAAATCCAGAAGGTATACTTACTTGTGAAAAAGATAATTTTATTTTAACAAAAAATGGAACTTTATTAGATTCGTCAGAATCTTTAGTTTATTTCATTCTAGCCTTTGGAGTTCTTCTACTATTCGCTTTAAGCTTTTACTTTATGATCTCTACACCTTACGCTAATGAAGTAAACGAAAAAGGCGCAGTAATTAAAATAACAAAACTAAAATATGTTAAGTTAGCACTTATACTTTTAACCTGGGTTTTATTTACCTGGTTCTTGAATATTTTAATCGGACTTTCGGATAATTTCGTAAGCTTAACTATGTATTACGGATTCTTCGGTTTCATATTCGAGATAATGAATAGCCTAGCCTTTCCTTTGGGTATTGTAGTTCTAGTTATTGCTATCTTTGAAATAGTTAGGGACGCTAACATTATGGGGAATATTAAAAAATTTGGGAGTGCTTACAAATGAGTAAAAAAAACATAACCGCAAGAATGGGAGAAGATTTTAGTAAAGAACTAGAAGAAATAAAGGACGAGAGATTAAATAGGAAGATAGACAAAAAAAGAAAATCAACTAGAAGGTTAACAAATTTAATAGTAAAGCATAGAGATTGGAAGAAAATTAAAGAAGATACAATAGAGGTAGATTTAGAAAATGAAAGGTAAAAAAGGTAGTGCGGTTGTATGGGCTTTTGTTATTATGTTCGCAGCTTTGTTAGTAGCAGTCTTCTTAGGAATAACAGTTTATAGTTTTAATCTAGTCACTACAACAATAGGCCAGGACGTAGACATAGGACAAGTTAATTTAAAGAATGTTACAGACACTACACTAGGCCAGATTAATACGGGAATGATAGCTAACGCAGATACAATAGGAATTATCTTTTTATTTGGAATGTGTTTACTTATGATTCTAAACGGTTACTACATAGGAAGCAGAAACCCTAAGCTTTTCTTCGTGATAGATATTTTCTTACTAGCTTTATTCTTCATACCTTCTATTTATATTTCACAAGTCTACGACACTTTCATAAATAGCACTACGGTTTTTCAAAGCACTTACATAGATACAATACCCAAAGTTTCTAAGTTTATGTTAAACCTTCCAGTTATTATAGGAACTGTGGGAGTTTTAACCATGATCCTAAGTTACATAGGAATAAGAAAAGACGAGCCAACAGAGGGGGACGGCGCTAACGTGCTAGGTTATTAAAATGAAAAAAATATTTATGTTCTTAATTCTAGGAATTTTCTTAATTAGTTTAGCTAGTGCAGGGGTAAGCTATGAAGAAGAAAACCTAACTTACAATATAGATACTATCTGGCCTACATGGTTAGGGGGTAGTGGTGAAAGTGTAGTTAAGTTAATTGAAAATACAGATGAATGTTTAATAGATTGTTCTTTTACTCTAGAAATAAATAACCAAAAACCTATATCTCTTTTAGAAGATATAAAATTTATAAATAAGAAAAATGAAGATGTGCAGGATAAAATTAATTATTTAAATTTTAAAGTAGGAAGATACGAGAACCTAACTACTACAACCCCAATTTATAATACAACATGTGAAGACGCCTACAACGAAACCACAGGAAACTTAACGCAGTCATGCACAGAAACACAAATAGGAGAGGAAACAGAAACCGAAGAAGTCTTAACCTGGAAAGATTATAACGGAGAAGAACTAGACGGATTAAGTTATTTGAAAGTAGACGCTAAAAAGAATCCTAAAACAACTATGGATTGGATCGTAACTTTTAGAGGAGAAGATTTAGTTAAATGGGCGTGGTGGAATACTTCCTGGGAATATAAAAGACAAATTGATTTAACAGCAGACGCAGGGAAGTTTTCTTATTTAGCAACAATTAATTATTCAAGTGGAATGCAGTCAGATTTTGACGATTTAAGATTTGTTAATTCAGCAGAAGATACAGAATTTAATTACACAATACAAGATTACACTGCTTCAGATAGTGCCACAGTAAGAATATATTCACAAGGAGAAACAAGCTTTTATATGTATTATGGAAATTCAGAAGCAACAAGCGTAAGTAGTGCAAGTGATACACATTTTAATCCAGTATCTATGTATTATCTTGATGAAACAAGTGGAGATGTAATTGATAGTGTAGGAACAAACGACGGAACAAACTATGGATCAACAAGAGGAGTAACTGGAAAAATAAATAATGCTTTTGATTTTGATTATACTGAAATAGATGGGATATATTTTACTGGAAGTCAGCTAGATATTACAGGTTCTATGACTATTGGAGCTTGGATTAAAGCTGGTTCAAGAAGTTCACAATTGATTGTAGCAAGAGATTGTGGAACAGCTGGAACTTGCATTCAATATAGATTAATGGTTCAATTTAGTAAAGCCTATTTTATGATTGGAAATACCGCAGGTGGTGCAGGTATTGCTGGTGGAATAACATTTGTTAATGATAGTGAATGGCATTATGTAGTTGGAACATTCAATTTAGCAGATAATAATGTTTCAATTTGGGTAGATGGAAATTATGAAAATAGTGCCACTTTTTCAGGAACACAGGCTTCAGCAAGTTATACTGCGATTGGCAGAAGAATAGATGCAAATACAATTACCTTTGATGGATTAATAGATGAAATAGGAATATGGGATAAATCATTAACAGAAACACAAATACAAGCACTATATAACTACACAGCACCTACTTATACAGTAGGGAGTGAAGAAGAAACCCCAGGGAGTATAAGCATAGATTACAGAACCCCACCAACCCCTGAAAATGAAACTGAATTAAATGTTCCTTATATTCCTGTAAATGTTTCTATAAATTATACAAATGCAACTCTTGATAATATAACTTATAATTTTTATAAAGGAGATACTTTAAACCAATCCTACTTTTTTACAAATGAAACTCTTTTTGTAAATCATACTGGATGCACTTGCGATAATTGGGAATTTAATGTTACTGCTTGTTATACAGAAAATATTGATTCAACATCTTCTTGCACTTCAACAGAAACAAGATTAGTTTATATTGATATTCTTCAACCATCAATAAATGTAACTTCCCCAACAACAGAAGATTATCTCTACCAAGATTATAATTTAACTTTAACATACAATGTTTCAGATGTTCATTTAGATACAACAATTTGGGAATACAATGGAACAAACACAACACTCTCTCCAACTAATTTCTCTTTTAATAATTATTATTTTGATTATCAAGTAGGAGAAAACTATGGAATGCTTTATGTGAATGATACTTTTGGAAATGAAAATAGTAAAAATGTAAGTTGGGATTATAAGGTTTTAGAAGTTAACCAAACCTACAACGAAGAAACAACGGAAGGAAGCTTAGAAGATTTCCTAGCAAATCTTAAACTAGGTTCTGGATACACAATAGAAGACGCAGTATTATTTAACTATAATGATACAGAAACAACAGGCCAGGCCTTTACCTCTGGGGATTATGAGATATTAAGAAAGCTAAATATGTTAGTGCCTAGCGTTTCAACAGATACAAACTTTACTTTTTATTGGGAAATAACTTTATCAGATGATACAGAAGTTAACCTTAGTTCAAAAAATCAAACAGTTTATAATTTAGCTGTAGATAATTGTAGTTCTTACACAAACGAATTATATAATTTTACTGTTGTAGATGAAGAAGAACAAACATTATTATCTAATCCAATAATAGAAACAGCACTTAATTTTTACAATTCACTTAGAAGCGAAATAGTCTTTAATTACTCTATGCAATTTGAAGGAGTAAATCCTTTAAGAATTTGTTTAAACAGAAACCTAACTAACGATTCTTCTTATTCTCTAGACGTAATAGTTAGATATGAAGATTCAGATCACGCAAACGAGTATTATAACATAATCAACACTACAATAAATAACGAATCAACAACAGAAAGGATAACCCTTTACGATCTGAACTTATCAGATTCTACAGACTTTCAATTAACTTTTACAGGTTCGGATTTCTTACCAGTGGAAGACGCCTTAGTTTATGTAGACAGACAATACATAAGCGAGAACATTTTTAAAACAGTAGAATTACCAAAGACAGATTATAACGGACAAACTATTTTACACTTAGTTAGAAATGATATAATTTATAATATTAAAGTAGTTAAAGACGGAGAAGTTTTAGGAAACTTCGAAAATATAATAGCCTTCTGTGAAGATTACTCTATAGGTAACTGTGAGATAGAACTTAACGCCTTTGATTCAGTAGAAGCAGTTTTTAATTATGATGAAAACTTAGGTATAATCTTTTCAGAGCCAACATACAACGAAACAACAGATAAAATAACTTTTAATTTTGTAACAGAAGACGGAGATTCTAAAACAGTTAGATTAGAAGTTTCAAGAAATGACATTTTCGGAAATAGAAGTATTTGTAATTCTACTTTAACTTCTTCTGGGGGAACTCTAACATGTAACATAGATCCTAACCTAGATGAAAGCACACTAAAGACAGAAATTTACGTAGATGAAGTTTTAGTAGTTTCTGGATCTGTTGAACTAGACACAAGTAATTACGGAGTAGCAGGATACTTAATTATGTTTGTTATGGCTATTGCTTTTGCTTTAATGTTTAGCGGTTCAAAGACAGGGGTATTATTATCTATGGGATTAACTCTTATAGCGTCAGTAAGTCTAGGCCTAGTTACAGGGGATATTATAGGAATAGGCGCGTCTGGATTATGGCTATTAGTTATTATAGTCATAGGTGTAATTAAATTAAATAATGAGAGGTCGCAATAAATGGCTAAATTTTATGAATTATTCGTTAACTTTATGTTGGTAGGCTTAGTTGTGCTTAGTTTATTCGCTTTTAGCGTATTCTTCCAACAAGAAAACAACGTAGAAGATCCTTTCATACAAAATACTTTAATGAATAACACCTACAATAATCTTTACGATAGTCTAAACAATTTGAGAGAAGAAAGCCAGGCACAAAAAACTTTATTTGAAAGTGAAAATCCGACAGGTGGATTCGGAACTATTCTTTTATTCTCTATCGTTTCTAGTGGTAAAGTCTTTAACGGTATGGTTGTTGGAGTATTCAACACACTAATTAAATTACCTGTGGTTATCTTAGGTATTGATCCTGTGATAGTATCAGTTCTTAGCACGATACTAATAATAACGATCATAGTAGGCCTTTGGATAATCTATAAACTAGGTGGTTAAAATGGTATGCGCAGGATTAGAAACACTCGTAGACAATAGTATTACAGGAATACTAGCCTTTCCTACTAGCTGCGATTATTACTTTTATGCTAAAATAATGTTCGCTTTCTGGTTAATTGTGGCCTTTGCACTCTATAGAGCAGATAAAGACAGGTTCATTAAGTCGGACTTTGTAAGCGCTATGGGGGTTAGTGCAGTAGTAACTATTTTTGTTTCTCTAATTGGAACTACCTTAAAGATAATACAGCCAGATATTTTTATTTCTATCTTTGTTATAGGAATGATTTTTATAGTATTTTGGCTTCTAAAGAAGTAAATATTTTTGTTAACACACCTTTAAATAGTTGTTAACACAATAAATATTAAGCTTTCACGCTTAGAATAAGGGCGTAAAACTCTTATTTGATCTAATAGAGGTGAAAGGGGGTAATGAAAAATGGGAAGCACAGCTAAAAAAGTTCAAGAAGCAGGGTTAATTTTAGGTGGACTAGGTGTTATCGGTTTTATTGGTATTGTATGGCTAATGATTTACGGTAACTTATCTGGAAACTTAGGGTTTGCGTCTGGAACAGCAGGTTACAATAACACAGAAAACGTTATTAGTAATGTGACTACTGGTTTCGGGACTTTCTTTGGATTCTCTAATACTTTCTTCACAATCGCAGCTATCGTGTTGTTAATCTTCATGTTGCTAGGATTGTTAGCTTTGGTTATGACAATAGCTAAGGGTATGAAAGGTTCTAAAGGTTCTGGATACTCTGGTTACTAATTGAATTAGTTTAACTAAACATTAAGCTAATTCATTTTTTTTTATTATTTTTTTACTTTTTGTTAACAAAAACAAAGATTTATAAAGTTTAAACCTATATCTTAGTTATGGGATTAGGTGATACACTCGGATTATCAAAGGCAGGATTAAACATTAATCCACAAGCGCTTTTAAGTGGGTTCGGACAGTTCTTAATTATTTTATTTCTATTTATTTTAGTAGGTGGAATTTTCTATTATATCTATTATCTTAAAAAGAAAAAGAAAAACTACAATAAAAAAATATTCTGGTTTGAAGAAGTAAACGGTATTCCTATTCCTGTTGGAGAAGATAACGCCTGTGAATTAACTATACCTAATTCAAATATCCAGGTGTTCTACATTAAAACTAAGGACATGTATTTACCTAGGCCTACTAAAAGAATGGGAAAAGACGCCTATTGGTTTATGATTAAAAATAATCGTGAGATAGTTAACTTCGCTTTAAAGAATATGAACGAAGAAATGAAGGAAGCTAACCTAGATTACGATCATACAGATATGAGATATGCTTTAACTAATTTGAAAGAATTAATTAAAAGAAATTATCGGGATAAATCGCAGCCATGGTGGAGAGAATATAAAGAAGTAATTAGTTTAGTTATCTTAATCTTTGTTTTAACTTTATCCTTTATTTTTATAATCTATAAAGTAGGGGGACTTATAGACAAAGTAGGAAATTTAATAGATCATGCAGACCAATTAATTAAAGTAGCGGAAACTAAGGCCGCAAGTAGTGGAGTTGTGACAAAATGATAGGGTTACCAGAAATTATCTTTTCTGTAATAATCTTCTGTGTTCTTTGGTTTATAATTTTCAAGTTTAAATTAATCTATGATGAAAAGAGTAAACTAAGAAACATAAACGCTAGACTAGAAAAACAAGACTTCAAAGCGCCAGAACTTATAGCAGATATGAAAGGCCATAACGAACTTATAAGTAAACAAATTGAAGAAAAAGAAAGAATAGAAAGGGAAAAGAAAGAAAATAAACCTAAGAAAAAAGTTAAGTTTCCTTTTTTTAAGAAAAGATACAGAGGGGTAAAAAAAGAATGAGTAAAGAAAACGATTTATTGAGATTGAATTTGAAACAAGAAATGAAACTAGCAATAGACCAGTTTAAAGTAGCTTATAAAAAAGTAAGTCCTGGAATAAATAAAATTTACACAGAAGCTAACTTAACTAATAATCTAAAAGAAGTGCAAAAATTACATTCTAAATTTTTCGGGTTTATAAAAAAATCAAAAAACGCAAAGGAGAAATTTAAAGATTAAAATGTTAGACAAATTTACCAAAATAAAAGATTTAAGTTTAGTTCTAGACGAGGAATTAGAAAATCTAAAAGTAGAAATTGAAGAAAAGCAGCAAGATTATATAAATAAGGTAGCCGAAATTTCAAAGACAGCACAAATAACAGAGGGACTATTAGAAGAAGAATTTAAAAATTTCATAAATGAACCTTACGCAATACTTCCAACTGGAAAAAATGAAGAATGGTTTGTAGCAGTCCCAAAATTTATAAGAATGAATTTAGGTTGGCTAGATCATACAACAGAAACTTACAATATTTTTAGAATAAACAAATTTATGAAATGGTTAGGAAATATCCCCGTAGACATAGAGAAAAAATTTAAATTTGATCCAAAACTTCCTATAAAACTATTTGACGGACACATTCTAACAGGTAGAACACACCAAGACGAAGCATGGAATAAATATAATAAATTTTTAACAGCTAGGGCAGGGCAAGACAAAATAAAGATAAAAAAAGGTTATGAATTTAAATTATTGGCACAGTTAATATCTGACGGAATACTTCCATTTATGCCAAAACCAATAGAACAAGAAGATTTAAGAATAGAATATGAACCAGATTTTGAATTAAGGGATTATCAATTAGAAGCCTGGAATAGATTTAAAGAAGTAGGCGCAGTTGGTATATATTGGGCATATTCAGCAGGTAAAACATTTTTCGGGATGTATGCAGGTGCTAAAATAAAGGGTAAAAAATTAGTGGTTTGTCCGACAAGAACCCTAGTAGAGCAGTGGCAAGAAAGAGTAAGAAGATATGATAAAGAACACTATTTTGATTATGAAATAGTAACTTATCATTCATTCGCAAAATTACAAAATAAAGATTATTCTTTAGTTGTCTTTGATGAATGCCAACACTTACCCGCTAACACTTTTTCAAAGTTCGCAACATTAAATACAAAATATAGAATAGGTTTAAGTGCAACTCCATACAGAGAAGACGGAAGGACAGATTTTATCTTTGCTTTAACTGGTTTCCCTATTGGTTTAAGTTGGGATAATTTAATAGAACTAGGAGTTTTAGAAATCCCAGATATAAGGTGTTATGTAGTTTCAGATTGGAGAGCAAAAGAAAAAAAGTTAAAAGAGTTACTAACACAAGACAAGAAAACTATAATTTTTTGTGATTCAATAAGTTTAGGAAACAAATTATCTAAAGACTTAGAAATTCCTTTTATCCATGGTGGAACTTCAAACAGAATAAAAGTAATTAAGGAAGCAGACGTTAGTATAGTTTCTAGAGTTGGCGACGAAGGATTAAGTATAGCAGAAATTCAGAGAGTTATAGAAATAGATTTTTTATTTGGATCTAGAAGGCAAGAAGGTCAAAGATTAGGCCGTTTATTCCACGGTGAAGAAAAGGGAGAACATATTATACTTATGACAGAAAAAGAGTTTGAGGACTACGGAAAACGTCTATATGCCATAACAGAGAAAGGATTTAAATTAGAGGTAATACGATGAACGGAATAGAAGGCTTTGTTATTGGTATGATTGTTGGGATTGTTTCAACATTTACGGGAATTATGCTTTTTACTAGATACATGACTAAAAAGCAAAGAGAATTATATAAAACAGCGGGTTTAGATAAACTCCTAAATAACTAAAATGTCACCAAAACTTATTACCTGGATAGTTATTATTATAATGATCCTACTTTTTGCCTATAATCTCTGGAAATCAAATAAGAAACATGGAAAAAAATAACCTAAAACGTAAACTCCTTATAATTGGCGGGATTGTTATAATTTTATTTATAGCCTTTGCCTTAGTTATGGTTAAGATGATTGTAGAAAATGGTAAATGTATAGATGATCCTTTTAGATATGCAGCACAAAAGTTAGAAGATTCGGGGGGTAATTATGCCTGTTCTTGCGATTCTCTAGATCCAGAACTTTTAGATTTTAAGTTCTCCGCAGAAGAAGGAATAAAAATAATTAACCCAAACGAAAACTATTTTAACATTAATGAACTTAATTTTTCAAATATAGAGGTGAAAGGGGGTTATGAATAATGGAAAAGAAACAAGAAGAAACAATAGAAGTCTTAAAGAAAAACGAACTAATTTTAGCTTCAAGAGTAGACGAACTAACAAATAAGCTAAATGAGGTTATCGCAGTCTTACAGGATAATGATCTAAACCGTAAAATTCCAGTAGATTATATCTATTCAGAGGAAGAAAAGGAAGAATCAGAAGAAGCGGAAGATTCAGAAGACGAAGACGACTTAGAAGAATTAGAAGATGCCGACGAAGAAGAAGAAATCATACCTTCTAAAAACTCTAAGAAATAAACATAAATTTTAACTTTTTTTATTTTTTTTATCTATAAAGCGGTGTGGCCTAGTCTGGTTATGGCGTCGGTTTCATGTGCCGAAGATCGTAAGTTCAAATCTTACCACCGCTATTTTTTAATGATCTTTTCAATTCAAAATATTTATTTCTCCAATTATCACGAGATTTAATTAGTTCTTCTATTCTTACATGAAGCCTAGAAAAAATATCTAATATAGAATTATAAGCCTTAAAGCCGAATTTATCTTCAAATTCTTTAAACAGTTTTGCCGTTTTCTCCATGGCTTAACCTCTCTTTCAGATTTTCTTTATTAATGTAAGTATAAACCTGTGTGCTTTGTATAGAGGTATGACGTAAAACTTCTTGAACTTCTCTTAAATTAAGGCCTTTTTCATTCAAAAGATAACTAGCGTAGGAGTGCCTTAACCTGTGCGGGTGAACTAAGGTATCTTCTATAGGCTTTCCGTTTTGATCTATTTTAGTTATTCCTGCCTTAATTCCTGCTTCTCTTAATTTCATTTGCCAGGTTCTAGACTTATTTTTTAAGTTTATATCTCCATTCCCACGCACAAATAACTTAGAATCTAAAGAAGAAAACTTACGGCTTTTAATGTAGAGTGTTACCCTTTTCATAAGTGCAGAAGGAACTAAGGCTATTCCTTCCTTATCTCCTTTACCATAAACCCTACATTCTCCCATTTTAGAAGTATCTTTCTTCCAGGTATCCCAATTAAAAGAGAGAATAGTTATTTTAAGTAGTTCTCCTAACCTTAGGCCGCAGTAATAACTTAAAAGAAGTTGTAATTTAAGCTGTTCAGTATCTAAAGCACGTTCTAAACGCGCTATGTGTTCATGAGGAATAGGCTTAATTAGTCTTTGTTTAACTCTCCCAGTAAGCTTAGGTAACTCTACTTCCGCTATTTTTACCCTGGAATCCTGGTTTATTCCTAGTTCTTTATAATTAACCATTAAGAATTTTTGGAAATTAACTAGAAAACTTCTAGCTATACTGTTTCTATTTGTCTTATCAGAAAGAAAACGGCTTACTGTTTCCTGGTTATAAACGTCAAAAGTAAACTTATTAAAATAATAAACATAGTTTTCTATGCTTCTTTCTTTAAGGTTTTTATTCCTTAACCATTCTTCGAACTTATCTAGCGGGATTTTCATTAAATTAAAACCTCTCCTTTAATTTCTTGAAATTCTAATAAAAGTAAGCCTAGCTTTTCTTTATATTCAGTATCGCATAAAATAGAATCTAGATAAGTTCTAAGTAAATTTTTAATTTCTTCTTCTCTCATTTTCTTTTACCTAAGAGTTTTCTTAAAAGCAATAATCCTAAGATCACTAATAAGATAATCCACCATGATTTAACTATAACTCCCATAGCTAGGCCTAATAAGTTAGCTGCAATAGTTAAGACAAAGAACATAACAAAAGCAAAGACAATAGCTAAGACTATGTATTTAGAATAATCTTTCTTTATGTCGTTGTCCGAAACTGTGCTATTAAATTTCATTCTAAAAGAATCCAACAGGCCTAGAATATTGTTGTCTGTATTCTTCCTGGTGTTTACCTCTTTGTTCTTCTATTTCTTTAGTAGGCGGATAAAGGCCTTCTTGATTTTGTATAGATCTACGACACCGCGTTATACTTTCAAAACTAGGCATGTCGTTAAGTTGTGAGTAGTCTAAATAAACCTTAATCCCTAGCTTACGCGACACCTGGATAATTAACCACTTATCAGAATCCCTAGTTTTAGGATCTTCTCTTAGAACTTCTAGAACAGTATTTCTTATGTTGTCGTTAAACATATTAACACCCCTCTAGAAAATCGTTAATATCGAAGTCGTCTTTTTCTAGTTCTTCTTTAGCCCTAGGATATTTAGCTTTCAGATATTCCAGTTCACCGCTAACCTTCTTGAAGTCTTCCGTAAGCTTACGGAGTTCCCCAATAGTCATAGCTTCAAACTGTTGTATGTTTTTACTCATAAATAATTTAGTGCTTTAAAGTTTTTAAACCTTTCGCCTAATAGTAATTAGGTGAAATAAGACTAAAAGTCTGGAAGAATGTTATTTATTTCATCTTGTATGCTATTATGGAAACCCTTAGTATCCTGTTGTTGTAAAAAGTCTTTGACTGTCTTATTAATTCCGTTATCTTTAAGCATACGGTTAAGAGAAGCGTTAATAGAGCTGTCTTTTTTATCTTCTAGTAAACATAGCTGCCTTATGCCTTCTCTTGTTAACTTATGTTGAATCAATAAATTATAAAGCTTATCCAAAAATGGAACTTCCCTATTCCCGTTCTTTTCTTCATCTGTTAAGAAGCTTTCATTTCTCTTAGTTCTTTTAATCTCTTTGTATAATTCTCTTTGTTTCTCTGTGCAATCACCAAAGAATAAATAACCTCTAAAAGTTGTTAATTTATGATAAGGCGGCCTAAAATTAGGATCTTTTTGCATTTTCTTAGACCAGTTACCCTCTATTTTAGCATTATATTTAGCGTCCCACCTATCCTGGCTATAAAGTCTACCCTGTAAAGGCATGTGAACAACAGCTATACCACGTTCTATTACGTGCAAGTGAATAAAATATAAATCTCTTAAATCCTTATCTAAACTAAAGAAATTAGGAATAGCACTAGCAAATATGTTATAATTGTCACGATAAGCCGTAAGAATCTTAATTAACTCTTGTTGGCCTTTGTCCTGGAAGTCCCTTTTATACCCAGAATTAATAGCTTCATCGTCCCAACATAAACCATATTTTTGATATTTAAGAAGTGCTATTACGTCTTCCCTATTATAAACTTGGTGTTTCCATGGATCAAATACCTTAAACCTATAATAAATCTTATTAATTACAGTAGATTTACCGTTTCCGCGATCACCAGAAACAGCTATATTTCCGTCAAATTCGTTAGCCTGTCTATCTTTTAGAATCGCTACAATCTCTTTAACAGTCCAGGTTATAGGTTTCATTCTTTACCCCCTAGTTCTCGCGTCTTCCATTATTTGCTTTTTATACGCTTTTGGATCGAACTCCTGTTTATCTGTAAAGATTAAGTGATTTTTATTTAACGGTTCATTAAGTTTAGCTTTAATCTCTATTACGTGATCTAGAACTTTATAATAATTCTCTTGATTAAGAACTATCGTTTTCTTTTTCTGTTTAACAATAGTTCTAGAAAGTAAAGGCATTATTTTACGAATCCCTTTAAGTTCTTCTTCGAATTTTTCTAACTCCTTTCTAGTATTACCAACTTTCATAGCAAATTTAGAATTTCCACAGAGTTTTATTAATTCATTAAGCAGCCTTTCGAATCCAATAAGCTTTAAAGTATCTAAAGGAATCCCGAAGTTTTCTAGCTGTTCTATTAAAGTATCATAACCAAAACGCGCTATATTTTCGTAATGATCCGCAAAATCTAAAGGCTTCATAATCTTTAATCTAGAATAATCACTAGCTACATTCCAGTTACCTAATTCAGAAACGTTATATCCTTCCTCTTTCTTTTGAAATGTCATAGCATAACTTAGAAACACAACTTTATAAATTTTGTTAACAAAAAGAAATATTTATAAAGTTTAAGAACTAAGTAAAAGCATGAGAAAAGTAGACAGTAAAGATTTTTGGTATTTTGGTATGGCTTCTGTTATTCTTAGTTTTCTAGCTAAAGATTTCTTAGCAGCCTTAGGGTTACTCATGGCCGCTTTTTTTTGTTTTTTTTGTTTAATCTTTTATCTTATCTCAAAGAAAGAAGAAATAAAAAGAGAAAATTTAATTTCTCATTTAAAAAGTTTAAACACTATGGCTTTTACTTTAAACGGTTTAATGGATAACCTAGAGAAAATAGAAAAAAGAGAAACTACTAAAAGAAAATCAAAGCCTAAAAAAAAGAGAAGATGATTAAATTAGGAATTTTAACAGACGGAAAGAAAGTTTTTGATTCTTTAGACGTAGATAAACCAACTTTAAAGGAATGTGCCTTAATAGTTTATAGATTAGAACAAATAAAAGAAAATCTAATTAATAGAGATTTTGTAAGTGAATTAGAAATTTCAGAAAATAACGACGAGGATATAGAGAAATGAAATATAAAGAAATTTTTAAGTCATGGTGGTTTTATGCCTTAGTAATTGGTTATTTCTTATTTAGTGTATTTACAAATCTTCAAAAATACGATTATTTATTTTTTATAGAATATGTAGGAATACTCTTAGGTTCTTTCATAGGAGTATTATTTTTTGTTTCTATCATCTGGGGATTAAGTAAGTTGTTTAAGTTAATCATTCCTAAAAAGAGATAAATATTTAAAGTTCACATGTTTATATAGGGTATGGGTTTACTATCTAAAATCGGTAAAAGCCTAGGTAAAATAGGTGAATCAATATCTAAAGCTTATAAAGAAGCAGATAAAAAAGTAGGTGGTCGTTTACCTGGTGGTGTAACTCCCGCGCAGGTTAAAGCTTCTAAACCTTCAACTCCAAAAAAAACTACTAAAACTACTAAAACTTCTACTCCTTCTAGTTCTTCTTCATCTAAACGAACTTCTAAACGTATTTCTTATGGGCCTGTCCCATTATCGGATAAAGAATTACTAAATAGAGTGTCTTACGCAGATCCTAAAACTGCTTCGGAAATAGGAAAAGAATTAATAGGTAGGGGTTATAATTTAGCTTCTTCTACAACAGGGGGGATAAGTGCAATCCCTAGAAAATCTCCTAGCGGTTCTACCTCTCCCGCGCCTATGCCTAAAGATCCTAGAACAGGTAAACCTTATGGAACTGTAACAGCTTATCAAAGGCCTAAGGGTGGTGTGCTTTCAGAAGGTTTAGGTTTAGGTGGTATAAGTTCTAAATTAGGTTCTAAAAGAGATATTTTAAGAACGGAAAAGCAAAGAAGCAGAACGGGAAACATAAGGCCAATAAAAGAAGCAGAACTTTTAGGTTTAACTGCGCTTTCGACAGTTGTAGACTTTGGAAAAGGAATAGTAGATTTACCAGAAACAGCTTATAGAATAGCACGAAACCCAAAAGTATTAAAAGAATTACCAAAAGCAGTTAAACAATCTGGTAAAGAATTTGGAGAACTATTAAGGGTTTCTCCTGGTGAAGCTTTCGTTAAAGTAGGGGGCGAAGTTTTATTAATGAAGGGAACAGGCGCAGCATTAAATAAAGTTAGTTCTACTTCTTCAAGTCAATTAGCTAAACTTAATCCTAAGTATGTAGGTAAAGCAGAAGTAGGAAAGACATTAAAGATTAAAACAGGTAAAGGTAAAACAGTAGACTTAAAAGTAGTAGGAAAGATTCCAAAAGAAACTATAAAATCTCAAGTTTCAAGAGCAGGAAAAAGACTTAACGCTATTTCTTCACAAGCAGACGCATTATTAAAAGTATTAAAGAGAAGTAAAGCAGTAAAAAAACCAATTCCAGGAGAAGAAGCTTTTAGTTCCGCAACAAAGAAATTATTAAAACAATTCGACGCGGGAACAATAAGTAAAAAGAATTTATTAAAGTTAAACGAAGCAATTAAGAAGGAAGGCGCTAAGGGTTTACTAGAACGTTCATTCTTTGCAGATCCGACGGGTAAAGTTAGGCCTTCTAGATTAGGAGTTACAAAAGAAGGAAAGGGAAGCCTTTTAGATTATTTCGTAGAAGATATAACTTTTAAGAAAGAAAAACCACAGCTTTTATTATTTGAAGATATAAAAGTTCAAAGTTTCCCTAAATCAGTTCAAAAAATAATAAATAAGGTAAAAAAAGGGGTATCAATAACAAATAAAGAAGAAGCAAAATTACTAGAAAAATATGCCCTTAAAAAATCTGGAATGTTCAAAGGGTTAGGTTTTATTTCTGGTGAAAGTGAAATAACATTAGCCCCTGGGGAAATATTAAAGAGAGTTAAGAAGGTAGGAGTTACAATAGCAAACGGTAAAAAGATTCCAATAGTTAAGGCAGAAGTCTTTAAGCCAACAGGAAAGGTTAAAGATTTACTAACAAAATTCAGAAAAGGAAAATTAACAAAAGCACAGACTAAAGAACTAGATAAATTACTAAAAAAGGAAACAGGTTTTAATTATGGATTATCAAGCGCTAAGAAGACAGCAGGTAAATACGTAGACATAAAGAAAGTAGGCGCAGGTATTTTATCTAAGATAAGTCCAGAGAAGCCAACTATCACAACTAAAACAATTTCTCCAACTTACATTAAACCTAAAAAGAAAACTCCAAAACCAACTAAACCAGTTTCACCTAAAGAGCCAACTCCAAAGAAACCAACACGTAAGACAGGTAAAGCTACTTCTAAAAGAAAAGCTAAGCCAAAAGAATTAAGTAAGCAAGTTTCAAAACCTAAGATAACTAGAAAGAAAAGTAAATTAACTCCTTCTAGATCAAGAAGAAAGAAACCAACAATAAGCAGAAAAGCGCCAGTATCTAGATTAAGGAAAAGATATTACGGATCTAAAAAAACTCCTAGTTCTAAATCACCAACTAGAAGAAGTCCGCCTAGAAGTCCTACGAGTTATAAAAGTCCAAAGTCAACAAGTAAATACAAACCTTATAAATCTCCAACTTCCAGGGCAGGAAAAGGCGCAACAAGTAAAACAGTTAAGAAGCGTTCTTCAAAGAAAACACAGCCAACTAAGAAGAAAAAAATAGGTTATTACGTTTATGAAAAGAGAGGTAAGAAAGGTTTTGTTAAACTTAAAGGCCTTCCTTTAACAGAAAAACAAGCTAAAGACAGACTAGCTTATAGATTAGATAATAAAATTTCTAGAACAGCTAAGCTAGTTCCAGTAGAAAAAGTAAAAAGATTCGGAAGTTTAAGAAAAGAACAGAAAGGTTATTTTAACAAATATAAAAAGAATCTAAGAAATTATAAGATAGTTCGAGGTAAGAAAGTTAAGACACCATTAACTTTTATTGAAAAGAAAGGTAAAGGAGTTATAAGCACACCTGGGGAGAAAAGACAATTAGCAATAAATAGAAGGGCTAAATCTTCCAGGAAGGTTAAAGGTTATTCTAAACCAGTTAGAAAAACTGTAAAGACAACGCCTAGAAGTTCTAAAAGAAAATCCACACAACAAAGAAAGACTACTAGAAGAACAACTAAACGTTCAACTTCTAAGAGAACAAGAAGAAGAAACGTAGATCCTTTTAGATATTGGTAAAAACAAAAAATATATAAATAAGTAAACACAATAAATAACATGGCCACATTACAACAATTACAAGCAGAAGTAAGAAAATTAAGACAGGAAAATGAAAGAAAACAACAAGCGCTTAAAAATAGAGAAGCTGCACAAAGAGAATATAACCAAATAGCCGCAGAAAGAAAAAGGCTAGAACAAGAAATTAAATCTTTAAAAAATCCAAGATCAACAGCTTTTAAAAAAGTAGTTAAAAAGGGATTGAGAAAAACAGGAAGCGGATTAATGAATTTTTTAGAAGCAGCTGCAGAAAGTCAAAGTCCACAAAGAAGAAAGCCAACTAAAAGAAGTCCTACTAAAAAAAGAACACAAGTAAAGAGAACAACTACTAAACGTTCAAAACAAACCAAAAGGCCTAAGCCCTGGTATGAAGAATATTCTTTTTAATAATTTAAAACGATAGATTTAAATAATTCTGTTAACAAAATAAATTATGGAAGGTGACGATTTTTTAAAAAGATTACAGGAAGAAGCAGAAGATTTAAGAAATAAAAACCAACAACTTAATGCGGCCTTATCTTCTTCAAGTTACCAGGGACAAGAAGACGCTAACTTAATTCAGTATCAAGTAGATACGGGAGAAATGTTAGGAAAGATAGAACATTTCTTACGGGGAGAATACATAGCAATAGATAAAGAAGGTAACGAGTATTGGGCTAAGCCTATGAAAACAATTAAGGTTAAATTAAAGAGTGGTGAGATAAAAAAGAAAGAAGTTATAAATAATGATTTAATTTTATTTAATGACTACGGGGTTAATTCTGTTATGTCGATAATTGGAAACTACATAGATAAAAATACTATTCTTTCTTTCTATGATGAAATGAGAATTAACGAGATCCTAGCAGATCTAGGCGACGAACTAAGTAATTTTATTTATTGCAATTACGAAAAAATGGGTATGGATACAGAATTTAAAAAAACAAGATTCCAATTAATAGTTATTAACATTCTTCATATAGTAGAATCCGCTTACAGAAGGGCTATAAGAGGTAAAACTATGGAAGACTTAAACAGTTCTAGGATATTTACACAAATGGATTCTATAGGAACTAGAACACCTATGCCGACGAAAAAGAAGTTTAATTTATTTAAGCCTAGTTCATGGTAAGATTTAAATAATTGTTACACCTAAGTTTATCATGAAAGAATTAAAAGAGAGTGAACAAAAAGTTTTACTAGATAAATATTATTCTATAGGGTTAACAAAAAAAGAAGCACACGAAAGACTAGAACTTATCTTACAAACAATTTCTTTTACTCCTGCTATCTCTCCTACTAATTACCCTTTAATTCTCTACAGGAAATAAAGCTTTTACGTGTAAATTATAACCTATATTTCCTATGGAAACATTTAAATAGTTCGCATAATTAGTTTTATTGTGATATTTAAGCGTGTTTGGGCTAGGAAAAGTTAAACGATCTGGCGATTATCCCGCGGTATAACCAGGCAGCCGACACCCAGACACCTTTATTTTTTATGGAACTCTAAAAGTAGAAAAATATATAAATGAAGTTCACATAATAACCCCATGGTAACCCCTAAAAAAAAGAGTGAACTTGACATAGTATTACATTATTTATCTATAGGTTTTACAAAGAATCAAATAAGAGAAAAGTTAAATATTAAACCTAGCACTTTGGCTAATCGTCTTCGGAGATTAGAAGATTTAGGCTGTATAGAAAGGAAAGGAAAATATATAATAAATGTTTTACGAAGTTCACATACTAACCCTAGGGTAACTAGAAACAAAGTTCACAAATCATTTAACAAAAGAGGACATGCACATAACTTTAAAATATACTTTCCAAAGGAAACAAACCTTAAAGAAAAACCAAAAGTAAAAACAGAAGAAAGATTAAATCAATTAGAAAAACTAAGCTTCGGATCATTAAAATTTATAAAGAAAAAGTTTACTATCTGGATTAACAGAGAAACACTAACAATTTATTCTAACAATTCTTATTATTCAGACAACGCTTTATATTCTAAATTCCAGGCCTTAAAGGACGTAGATAACTTAGTTCAAGAATTAAAAGATAGATTCGACTTTAAAGGTAAATATGGAATAGAAATATTTAGGGAACACTACGGTTTAATCTTCAACAAATTTGCTAAATGGTTATTAGGTAAAAATAAAAAACTATACGTTCAAGATATGAGAGGTAAAACTATTCTATGGGTGGACGATTCAAGAAAGGACGACATAGGCTTAACCGAATTTGAAGGTAAAGATCCACTAAGCATAAACAACGCAGACACTTTTTTTAAATCACATGAAGATACTAAATGGAAAAATAACGCGCATGTAACAGAAAAGAACACTAAAGATATTGCTAACCATAATAAAGTTATTTCTAAATCTATGGAAGTTCTAGAAGGATACGCTAAACAAATTTCGTTACATCTAGCAGTAGAAAAGAAACAGTTAACAAATTTAGACAAACAAGACTTCCATTTTAAAGAACAAAATAAAATACTAGGAGAAATTAGGGACTATTTGAGAAACGTAAACAAATAGCAAAATCTATAAAATGGAAACACTTATAAATATCATGAAAAAAAGAAGCGTTTTTATTTTTCTAGCTGTTATGTTCTTATTTAGCTTAGCTTTTGTTTCCGCGCAAGGAATGGTTAGAGATAATCAACAGACAACAGTATATCTTGGAAATTTAACTAACCTTTATCAATTAAACGACACTAATATACCCTCACCTTCAAATTTAGATTTTTTACAGTTTCAAACTAGTAATAATAAATGGAATGCTTACAGTTTTTTATTAAGTGATTTTTGGGATTACAATTACAATGATTTAATAAATAACCCAACAGCTTTATCTGATTTTACTGATGACTTAGGAGATAGGGGATATACTTCAGTTTCTAATTTTACAAATAATAATAATTATTACAATGCTACAACATTACCAGAATCTGATTTAAATGTTAATTCTTCAAATTATTGGGAAACAAATATAGGCTCATTAAATAATGTAAATGAAACTCAATTTGAAA
>CAYYLH010000002.1:0-29677 GCA_964472575.1 Candidatus Woesearchaeota archaeon | reverse complement strand
TATTTTGGTCCAATGTAATCCTTATCAACAATACTTGATAGATTAAACCTAGAATGCTTTCTAATATATGCTTTGCCTCTTGAGCCAACAGCCATATTAACTATTTCAGACTTATTTTTTAATCCATTTACTTCTAAGTTTCTTTTAAGTATTGGAATACACTTCTTTATTGGCTCAACAGAAATAATCTTTTTAGCATTAAAAGATAAAAGGGAGAACATACCCAGATTAGCACCAATATCTAAAACAATATCATTCTTATCAATAAAATAATAATAATTTTTCCAGTTTAAAGGTTCTCTAAAACCAAAAATATCTAATTCCTTAGATAAACCATTATCTTCTTTTAATGTATAAAATGTAAAACTTTTTGGGATGCCTATTTTTTTAAGATTAAGATCTAGCTTTTCTTTGTTTTTTTTATGAGATTTTATTTGATATCTATAAACTATCCAAGAAAGATAATCAATAGATTTTATTATTTTATTTCTTGTCTTTATGCCAACAAGTATGCTAATAGGAATTATCTGTTTTAAAGAAAATAATTTTTGTAATAACTTTCCTCTTAATCCTATCATTGAATGATAATTTTTTTCCATTAGATAACAATATAATTTTTTTCCATTATTTGAAAGATTTTTATAAAGTTCATTAAACAAATCTTTTTTATTAACAACATTTAATAGGCTTTCAATTTGTTTTTTATATTCTTCCTTGAAAAAACCCTTATCAATAATACAATGGAGCAGAAGATGAATTACTTCTTCTAGTGGAGAAAGAGTCCAAAAACCCTTTTTTTTAATCTTTGTTTTTAATAACTTATCAGCAGATTTATATAAAAAACCCTGATAAACAAGACCTCCAACCTTAAAATCAAACCAAAAACCCTTTTTTTTCATAGTTAAATAGTTTCCATAATTAGCACCAACCTTAAACCCTTGTTTCATAAGTAATGAAATTACTTTTTTCTTATCATTAATTAGAATATCTACCTCCTTATCACTATCTAAATGATTATAATTTCTTAAAATACAATAATTAATACCCTTCTTTTCAAAATCTCTTAAAATTTCTTTTACAAAACCCATTTTATTTTTTTAACTATCTCTTTAACTACTTCTTTTAAATTTTTATTATTGTCAATAATTTCAATATCAAACTTTGATTTTAGTCTATTAAATCTCATATAAAACTCCTTTATATCTTTTATTCTTGCTTCTTTTTTTCTAGACCTAATAACTTTTGGTTTAGAATAGAGCAGAAATGCTTTTGTGGGTTTTGGAGTAATAAATCTAAAAAAGTTAAAAGATCTTCTATTTGTTAAGATAAGGCCATCATAAAAATATCTGTCAAATAAGGTGACTTCACTTTTATTAAATCTTGATTTAATATGCCTTGCCCATAATTCTAAATATTGTACTGCTACCCAAAAAAACCCTCTTTGTCTATAATTATGTCCAGGAAGATCAGCACTCTTTCTCTTATCTGATTTTCCTCGTTTTAATCTCCTATAAATCTGAATTAACTTTTCTATAATTCTTAAATCATACTCTCTTCCAAGACCCATATATCTTCTCTTGCATTTAATTCCTTGTTTTTTGAGAATTTTTTCAATTTCATTAATAATTGTGGTCTTTCCAGCACCATCAATTCCAATAAATGCTATTGTTTTTCTAACCATTTTTATTATATTGAGAATGAAAGATTATCTAGCTCACCAAAACTGCCATGAGAAGATTCTTTAAATTCACCTACATGGCATCGCAACAGGAAGGGGCTCTACGCTTGTTATTTTTTTAGCATTACATGAAAGAAGCGTAAAATAAGCAAGATTAGAACTCAAATCCAATACTTCATCTTCTTTATCTATAAATGAATAAGTCTCCTTAGAATTTAGTAGTTCTTTAAAAACCCAATTATTAAGTTGCTGTGAAAGACCCTCATCTCTTTCTTCAATAGAAAATAAGATATCTTCAGGAAAGCCTATCTGTCTAAGTTTTAATTTAATTGTCTTCATTATAATATCTCCTATTTTATTAAGGTTATAACTCATTTATAAATTCTTGCTTTATTCAACAATAACCCACTCCGGAAGAATTTTCTTTTCAATTTCCTTCAATTTCTCTTTGTCATCCACATAAAAACCTCCAAGATGTCTTGGAGAGATTACAATTTCATTTTTAAAATCACTTAAATAAGCAGCCCACCAACTTAAAGAACTATTTGCTATAATCTTGTGTTTACAATTTTTCATAATTTCAAAATCCTCTTCAACAGAATTTCCTTTAATAAATCTTACATTTCCTATCCACTTAAGATTTTTTTCACACCACCCAATGTCATCTGAAAATACAAAAAACAAAGGATTAGTTACTCTTTTTTCAATAAAAGAGAAAGCCTTTTTATAATATCCCATAGGCAAGACATACCCTTTTTTTAATTTCAATAAGTCTCCCCTTCTAACATGTACTGCTACAGAATTATTCTTCTTAACCTCTTTTAGTATTGGAGCTATCTTTTTCTTGTCTTTTAAAACAAACTCTTTTTTTAGTGTTTTTCTTATATCTCTAAAATATCCAAGATTAAAATAACCCCTAACATAGATATTAATTGGAAGAGATAAAAATTCATTAACATTATTAAAATCCTTGCCTTCATCAAAAACCCTTTTTCCCTTTATCTTCAATCTTCTCAGAAGCCCATTTAAATATCTTATTTTTGTTCTAAATATATATTTCCTAATTTTACTTTTTTTAGCAATTTTTGCATTTATATTAAATTTTTTTAAACCAAATTCCCTTAATTCAATATACTTTGGCCATGTGGAAAACCAGGTAAGATCAAGATATAAATCCACATTTCTCTTTATTGAGAAATTCCTAACAGCAGCATAAATATTCATTTGATTTCCCAGACCAGCCCCCATTTCGGTTATTATTTCTCCACAAAATTTTTTTTTCTTCATCTTATAAAGTCTAAAGAATCTAACTCTCCAAATTCTTCTAAATTATTACTAAAAAACTCTTCATGAGTTATTATATTTTCAGGATAATCTATTGAAAAAATCTTTATCGGTCCTCTGAATCCAGAATAAAAAACAAATTCATCATCTAATGAAAGAGCATTTTGTTGTTGTAGGCTTTGTACAACTGGATCTAACTGAGATTTAATTATATTAATTGTAGGATACTCATTAAAAGGGTCATCTAAAAGATAAAGCTTTGCAAATAAACCTTCACTTACTTTTGGAGATAAATAAATCGCTGCCCCAGCCTTCTTAATACTTAATCCCTGAGCATTATTTATTGCAGCTGGAATTAATTTAATTGTAGAATTTATACCAGAGCCAAAATCAATAAAATTTTCACCAATCTGTAAATATCTTATTGGAATCCTGTATTGTACATTATTATAATAGTAAATTCCAGTCGGTTGTTTATACTGGCCATTCGAATCTTCTAGTAAAAATCCAATCACTACTGCTTTTTGTCTTGGTAAAAAGATTTTAGACCCATTATTATCATACATAATATCTTCATCTAATAAAGAACCACCCTCATAAGTTCTTATACTACCTGTAGATGTCTCTTGTATTTGAGAGGGATTTAAACTCATTATAGGTATCCAAGAGTATCTATCAATACCTTCTTCTCCAGAGCCAATTTTAGAGAATGCAGAGTATTTTCCTAAATCAGTAGGGTCTATTAACAAATGAGTTACATTATAAGTTTTCATAAGACTTAGTGCTGTTTCTGGTTTAGGAGTTGTAAGAAGATATCTCCCAATAAAATGATCTCCATAACTTGTTTGAAAGTGACCTCCATCTGCAATAGTTGCTCTTTTACCAAGGTACTGAACCCAATAACCATAATCCCACCAATGAGCAAAAATAGAATCTTCGTTAGTATTTTCCCTAACCCAACTCATTGCAGATTGCCATTGTTGATTAGCACTTGGACCTGTATATTTTGCTTGTGCACTAACCTCTGTATAATTAGTACTAAGACTTATTAATCCCCCAACTAATGAAAATATAACAAGCCCCCATAAAATAACTTTCATTACATCCTCCTTGTTTGTTCTAGTAAAAAGAATTATTTTAATTATAAAGTATCCTGCCATAAAAGCTACAAAAGGAGTAATAGCAAAGAATAATCTAGCAGCACCCCTAGCACCAATTAACATAAAAAAGGTCCACGAGAAGATTATAACCTTCGGAATATCAATTGATTTAAATCTCTTTTTTAGATAAAGAACTAGACATACAACAAAAAAAGTTAAAATACTTCCAATATAGAATAATAAACTAATAAAATTCGTTCCATTCAATATGTTTTCAGAAGAGATTCTAGAGAAGATAATTCCTAAAACCATTAATATCCAAAATAAAGAAAAGATAACCTTTTCCTTTTTTGTCTTAACTATGTTAGATAAAGAGATACCAAATAAAATCAGACCACCAAAAAATAACCAGAATAATACTTTCCCAGTTTGAGAAATCCAGTCATTTAGGTATGGTTGAGCATTTTCAGCAACTGTTAAACTAACTCTTTCTGTACTAAAAGGGTGCAAAACCCTATCACTGATGTCTAATAAAATAGTAACAAGATTGCCAGAAATTAAAAGTAAAATAAACCCAATTAAAACTAAAATGCTAAAGGAGTATAATACTCTGTATTTTTCATTAATAATTTTAAACTTCTTTTTAATCAGTATAAAATCTATAATTATAAATCCAAGAACAAAAACACTAATTAGTCCAGTACTAGAAAATAAGTACTTGTTTAAAATGGCCTTTATAGAGAAATTAAATAACCTTGAAAATAAATTTAATGAAATAATCCACACAAAATAAAATACAACACCTTTTATATTTTGTTTGTTAATTAACCAATAGATAAAAAAAGCTAATGGAAATATCATAAATAAGAATTTAGCAATCCCTCCCCAACTAGCAATAGTAAAAGCTGTTGCCAACCCAGTTAAAAGCCCAAATCCAACAGCCCATTTATAGTCTTTATTATGAAATTTCATTGCATTAACAAAGATCAACAGTGCAATAAAAAAAGCAAACATCCCAATCGATTCGTGGTCTGAAAATCCAGCCATTGTTCTATATAAATAAGAGGATGTAAAAGCCAAGAAAGTAGATGCTAACAATCCAATAGCTTTTGAATTAGTTAAAAAATAAACTAAAAAGAAAAAACTTATCAAACCCAATACAAAGAAGATAACAGGAGAGACAACATTAACATACTGAAGAGAGTAATCTCCAAAAACATTCCAAATTTTCCATAAAAATATTGTAGCATAAGGAGTAATCTCCTTAGAATATCCTATACATTCATTATCAACTCTAAATGAGTCACATTCTCCTAGTGAACCTTGTTCTACAATTGTTTCAGATAATCTTAAAAAATAAAATGGGTCTAAAGCTAATGGAATATTCTCTCCACTAGTCTGATCTTTTAATAAATCTAAATTTGAAGTCCTAATATTTACACTTAAAACCAATACAATCAACAAAATCAAACCTACTAAAGCCCACTGAACCCTTTTATCCTTAAAAAAATCTATAACATCTTTTTTATCCATACAAAACTAAGAAAAAAGTCATTTAAAACCTTTTTCATTTATAATGGAAACCAAATTAACATAGCTAATAATATAAAGATAATCTGGATTAACCATATAAAATACACTACTTGCTTTTCACTAACCTTTGTCTTAAACTTACTCAATATAAACATAGCTAAATGAGTTAATCCATATACTTTGTTTTTAGGCATTTTCAAACTATTATTCTTATTAGGAATTCCAAATGAGTAGACTTTTAATTTACCTCTTGATTTTAAACCTACTTCTAAGATATAGGGTATAAATACAAATAAAGCAATCTTTTCAAAATTACCAACAATAGCCATAATAGCAATCATAGCACCTGTAGAATATGTTAAAATATCTCCTGGAAATACCTTAGCAGGATAAAAATTAAAAATTAAAAATCCTAATAATGAAATAACAAAAAGCATTCCAATAAATGCTAACCATTCAATACCTGTTGCATAAGCAACTAAACTTAAAAATCCTAAAATTAAAATTCCTTGTCCTGCTTCTACTCCATTAAAACCAGCTAAAAAATTAAAAGTAGTACTTGCTCCAACAATTGCTAAAGGAATTAATACTAAAGGATATAATATTCCAATACTAATACTTCCAATAAAAGGTATAGATATTGAACTACTTCCAGCATTAATAACAACTAAAGGAATAGAAGCAATTAAAGCAAGAAATAATCTAAACTTTTTTGATAAACCACCATTCTTCCATCCTAATAAATCATCTGTTAAACCTAGAACAGCCATTAATAAAATAACACCAAGAATAGCAAATATCATTAAACTAATATCACTACCAATTCTAAAAAAAGTTCTAAAAGCAATATAACTTAAAACACCTAAAACAAAACCTAATACAACTATTAATCCTCCTGATGAAGCAACATTCTTAGGATGTTTATACTTATTCATATCCTCCCATAAAAGCCCTATCTTTCTACACTTTTTAATCCATAAAGGCATAAATAAAACAACAGCTAAAAACGCTATCAAACCTGGAAAAAATAAAATCCATTGCATACTATTTAGATAAAACTAAAACTTTTAAACCTATACTTTTTAATCTACCTCATCTAATATCTCAGAGGCCTTACTTTCCTGAGTCATAGCATCTTCACTACAATAAGGACATCTTCTTGGTTTTTCCTGTCTTGTAACTGAATAACCACAACTTTCACAATGAAACCTTGCCATTTAATCAAATATAATCAGAAGTTTAAATTATTTTGTATTATCTATTATAATAATTAAACATATAAAAATTGTAGATTTTTATATTAAAAGTAACTAGTGTATAAAAAATAATTAGGTTGCTTAAACAGACAATGTATAAACTAGTCAAGATTTAATTTAGATTAATTAAAAAACCAAGAATCTATTTGAACTCAAATTAAAACAAAGCAGGAGTAATAAAAACTTCCATTAAAGCAGCAAGAAATAAAATAACAACAGCTATAATAATCAGTGTTAATGAGTCTTGAAATATCCTCCACATTCTCTCACCTTGTAAATCCTTTCTAATAACAGCAACAGAGATAATCCCTCCTGCTAAAGCACCAATAAAATAAGCACCTATTTCAGGAACACCATGAATCATATATCTTCCTAATGCTAATGGAATTCTTGTTAATTTACCTCTTGCAAATATTCCAACAGCAGCTGCAATAACACTAGCATTCCACACTAAAATAAATATAGCTCCTGCTCCAAAAATTAAAGAAAAGAGTATTGTAAATATTAATACATAAACATTATTAGCAAATATATTCATAACTAATTTAGGACGAGTTACATCTCCTGTAATAGGTGAAATTCCGTGCTGTTCAATACAAGCATCAAAATTAGTAGGACTATTAATAGCACAAAATACTTTTATCTGAGCATTAAAATTAATATCATTATACTGGGGTAAAACTAAATACCAAAAAGATAAAGCAACAACAAAACCAAGAAATAACCACATCAAAGCATACAAAGCTTTAGAGTGTTCCCTAACCAACTTTCCATTATCCTTAATCTGAACATCTTTTCCTTCTTCATGTTTAATAAGATAGTAGAAAAAAGGCATAGAAGCTAAAACAGTAAAAGTAACCATTAGAATCCCACCATATTTACTTAAAATAGTATCTTTTGAAAACACAAAACTAATAAGTAAAATAGCTAGACTCGCATAAACTAGACCAACAAAAAAAAGTTCCCAAGGACGTTTTTCAGCCTTTTGAGGATTAGTTATCATCTCTATCATACACTTAAATCAAGATAACCCTTTTTAAATACTTTCCTTATTTCAAAAAGCAATAAAGTTTATTAATATCTTTTGTTTGTCGTCGACTTATTCAAAAAATTGTAGACTAAAATATCTAAAGAAATTTAAAAATTTATAAACCCTAACTAACTACTATAAACATGACAAAAGAGGTATTTGAGAAAATTCTAGAGAATATTGAAGATATAAAAATCCAAGGAGCTACAAATGTAGCAAAAGCAGGAATAAAAGCATACAAAATTGCTGAAAAACTAGCATTAAAACTTCCAGAAAAGAAACAAAAAAGATTCTTAAAAAAATCAATCAAACAAATCAAAAAAACACGACCAACAGAACCACTAATGCATAACTCTTTAAAATATATAATGAATGCAAAAGACACAAAAAAAGCAGCAAAAAAATATCTAAATTATATTAAAAAATCTAAAAACAAGATAGCTATTAAAGGAAAATCTTTAATTAAAAATAAAATGAATGTTTTTTCTCACTGCCACTCATCAACTGTTATGGCTATTTTAAAACAAGCTAAAAAATCTAAAAAAAAGTTTACAGTTTATACAACAGAAGTAGAACCACTATTACAAGGAAGAACAACAGCTAAAGAACTAGCTAGGTATAATATTAATGTTATTGTACTTCCTGATTTAGCAGCAGAACAAGCTATTAAAAAATGTGACTTGTTCTTATTTGGAGCAGATGCTTATACAAAAAAAGCAGTAGCTAATAAAATAGGAACCACAACACTATGCAAGCTTGCACAAGACTACCACATACCAAGATATTCATGTGGAATCTCTTTAAAATATGCAAAATCAGTAAAAATTGAACAAAGAAAAGGAAAAGAAGTCTGGGATGAAAGAGAAAAAAGAATAAAGATTCTCAATCCTGCTTTTGACCTCACACCCAAATCATTACTAACAGGAGTTGTCTCTGAACTAGGAATACTTCCATATAATCAGTTTATAAAAAAAGCAAAACAAAATCTTAAAAAGTTTTCTTGATGTTTAAATTAACAAAATGATAACCATCTACACAGACGGAGGAAGCAGAGGCAATCCAGGAAAAGCAGCTTGTGCTTTTATAGCTGTTAAAGATAATAAAATCATTAAACAACAATCAAAATATCTAGGAACAGCAACAAATAATGAAGCAGAATATAATGCAGTAATTCTTGCTTTAGAAAACACCTTAGAAAAAGACATAACAATTATCTCAGACTCACAACTAGTAGTAAATCAAATACAAGGAAACTGGAAAATAAATAAAGAACATCTAGAACTTTTAAATCAAAAAGTTCAAGGACTTATATCTAATAGAAATATTAAACTGAAAAATGATTCAAGAGAAAACAAATTCATTTCTTTAGCAGATAGTTTAGTTAATCAAGAGTTGGATAGTCATTGATTTTAATCAAATAGATTTATATATTTTCTTTGATAAGAAGTATATATGATTAATATCCCCCACAAATTATTAAAAAAAATAGAGTCCAGGTTGGACTGCAAAATTTTATCTAAGTCTGTAATAGGTAACGGAGAACATAATTTTAATTTTTTACTTAATACAAACAAAGGAGCTTTTGTGTTAAGAATTTATGCTAATCATCAGTTTGATAATTCTAAAAAAGAATATGAAATATTAAAAAAACTAAATGGAAGATATGCTCCAAAAGTATATTTTTTAGATAGTTCTAAATCTTATTTTAAGTTTAATTATATTGTCCAAGAGTTTGTTGAAGGAACTACGCTGAATAAATTTTCCAATGAAGATCTTAAAGAACTCACAAGAATTTTAAAAGAAATTCATAAAATAAGGAATATGCGCTTAAAGAGAATGTGGAAAGAACCTCTTGGTTCTTGGATAAAATTAAATCTATTTAAAAATAGCAAGGTATTAGGAGAAAAATTTAATAGTGAGATGAAAGAGCTATACTATTTAGTAAAAGAAAAAATAGAAATGATTAGGCCTCTAATGAAAAGATATGACCGGACTCATTTGATACATGATGATCTTGTTCCTGAGAATGTTATTAAAACAAAAGAAAATAAATTAGTTTTAATAGATTGGGAATTTGCTACATATGATTACTTCTTTTTTGAATTTGGCTGTTTAATTGGAGAGAATCATCTAAATAAAATTCAAGAAAGAGTGGTTCTAAATGAATATGGATTTGGATTAAATAAGAAAGAAAAAGAAATTTTACATGTAATAAAAATTAAAAGAATCTTAGCATTAATTACTTGGTTAATTGAAAGGATTAGTGCTATTAAAAAAGGAAAAAAGATTTGTTTAGAAGGAAATATATTAAAATATCAAACCAAACTAAAAAAAGAAGTTAAATATATAAAAGAATTATTGTCAAAAAAAACTAAATAGTTTTTAATTGAAATCACTCAGGAATCTTACATCCATTATCAACCCACTTATTAAACTCTTCAATATGTTCAAATAAAATCTTATAAGGTTCATCTTCACCATATTTTTCACAATCTTCAAAAGAGTGTTTTCTACATATTTCAGGACGAATATCATACTCAGAACAATTTCCATCCTTATCTAGCTTTTCACACGGAGTTAAAAATTCTAAATTCCAAGAATCATCATGGTCAATAAACACTCTTACATTTTTATGAAGCAAATACCATCTAATATCATCATAATCAGCCTTATCTTCAGGAGCATCTATTTCTAAACAAACATACTCACAACACTTACTACAACCTTCACAAGGATTCTTTTTCATTTTCAATGATAAGTTATATAGTTTTTAAATTTATGTTTAAATATTCTTAGAAAAGTAGGTAAGGATATATACATATACTATTGAAAAGGATAAATTGCTTAGCTAAGATTTGATTGGTATTAATTAATTCATTAAAGAAACCTTGACTACTTTAAGGGAAAATTCATTAAGAAAACCTCTAGGAAATTAAAAGGATGATTCATTAAAGAAACCTTGGTTTCTTTGATTATGCTACCTTAAACACCTTTCTAAATATAGAACTAAGAATAATAGACACAATTAAGTAAAACCAGAACCAACTTAAAAATCCAAAGAACTGATAATCTACAACAGCAAAATAATCATAAAACCATCTGAAAAATATAACAAAAGGAATAGCAGTATAAACAACACTACCCATTGAAATTCTAAACATCCTTCCCATAATCTCAATCTGCTTTTGATTAAATTCCATCAACTTATCAGGATGCTCTTTATACTTTTTCATATCTTCTTGCAACTTCTTTTGTTCTTTCTTAATCTCTTTCAAAGCTTCTTGGTCAACACCATACTTTTGAATAAGAGTCATAATTATACTTAATATCACAACAATAATACTCATACCCCAAAATATATTCCAATCTAATAATCTTCCAAACACAGGGTCTAATAATGAATGCCCAAAATTAGAAATAGCATCAACCCTCTGCCAAAGCAAAGCTATTACTAATGAAGCTAAAAATGCTAAAAAAATCCATCTCTTTTTCATAATAATTATTTAATTTATACTTATTTAAACCTTATTAAATATCACATTATAATTAACTAAACCACTTTAATTATATTTTATTAAAGATATACCCTCTAATAAATCCTAATCTTCTGATTTAGTATTAATTAATCTAAGAATAAATTTTTTATTTAAAAGAAATCAACAATCTAAAGATTGTAGATAAGTAATATATGTATGATTTTTATAATCATCTTATCATTTTATTGTAAGGCATAATTAGATTATTTATATAGTATTAATTAAGAAAAATGTAGACATTAGTTCTCAGAAGATTGTTATAACATTTAAAAACTATCCACCAAAAAATCCTCTTAAAGCAGGATTCATATCTAGTGCATGCTGTTGTGCAATATTCTGATATAACTGATATAAAATCATAACAGCTAATAAAATAGCAGTTCCACCAACTAATGCACCTAATAGATTAGCAACACTAGCTAGTAAACCAATAGCAGCACCACCCATCACAGTTAAAGGAGTTACATATCTCTTTAAAATTGACTCTAAAATTCTTTCATCCTTTCTAAATCCAGGAATACTTAATCCAGAAGACATAATCTTCTGAGCTTGTGCTTGTGCATTCTGTCCAGAAGTACTAACCCAGAAAAATGCAAAGATAATAGAAAATACCATATAAAATAAAACATGTCCTAGTGATTGTAATGCATAAATCCATCTAAAACTACCTGTTAAAATTAATTGTAATATTGGAGTTGAATGAATCCAAAAAGCTAAACCAGAAACAGGTTGGCCAGAAGAAAAACTACCTAAAAATGTAGCATGTCCTAACCAATTCTCTAGTAAGGTAGCAAACAACTGCATATTAGCAGCTAAAGCAGAAACTAAAATAACAGGAAGAACAGAAGCATAGAAAAACTGTAAAGGCCATTTAATATTATATCCTCTAACTCTATCATAACTTAAAGGAATCTCTACTTTCAAAGATTGAGCCCATACAACTAAAAAGAATAATACAGCAGTAACCCCAATAGCAAATAATGAAAGCAAGATTCCAGTAGTATCTCCTGAAATCAATCCAGCAATAATTCCTAACACCTTTCCAATAGGTTGAAATCCTCCTTCAGGACCTATAAACTGGAATAATTGTGAAAATAATCTCCAACCAATACCAGCTGCAATAAATAGTGATACACCACTACCAAATCCCCATTTCTGAACAACTTCATCCATAAATACAATTAACAATCCACCTAATACTAACTGCAATATAACAATACCTGTAAATCCAGGCATAGCTTCAATACCTCTCATTAAAACATATACAATTGCTTCAAATATAACTAATCCAAATGTAAGTAATTTTTGTAATGATTGAAAATACTTTTTACCTTCATCACTATTAGTATCAATATTCAAAATCTGTGCTCCAACTAATAATTGAAGAACAATAGAAGACATTACAATTGGTCCAATACCAAGAGAAATAATACTTCCAAAACTAGTACCTAGAATAATAGCTAGATATTCAAATCTCTGTAATGCTTCAGGACTAGCTCCATAAACAGGAATATTAGACAATACAAAGTATGCAACTAAAATAATTAAAGTCCATTTTAGTTTTGCATTAAACCCAAGCTTTTTCTCACTAGGAGACTTAACTTCAGGTAAATTATGTAATAGGTCTTTAAATCCCATGAATTATGAAGATAAAATTGTTTTATAAATTGTTTGGTTTATAGTTTAGAATTATTTTAATCAAAAAGAAAACCATAATTAAAAGATCACAATTAATTAATTGTGCCAATAATAATTACTCATATCTACAAGATTGAAAGTATGAATAATAACCATTTTATATAATTTTGATTTATCTACCTAAGATTTAACTTCGAATTAATTAATGAAACTCCTCTCCTCAGCCCTAGAATTATTTCTTCTTACTAACCTTCTTCACAACCTTCTTCTCACTAGCCTTCTTATCAACATCTTTTTCACTAACCTTCTCACTAGCCTTTTTATCTAAAGACTTAACAATAATCTCACCACCAGCCTTTTTCATCTTATCTATAGCTTGCTTACTTGCTGATAAAGCATAAACCTTAGCTTTAAATCCTTCTCCCTTAGCTAAAACCTTATACTTTTCAATCTTAATCTCTTTACTATCAAACTTCTTTTGTAAATCTTCTAAATTAATAACTAAATTCTTTCTTCTCTTACTCCCCTTACTAGTAGCTCCAGAGGTTCCAAAATACTTTCCTTTTACACTATCTAAGAAAAACTGCTTTTTATGGTCAGCTCTTTTACCAGAACCTGCTTTTCCTTTTCCACCTTTATTACCCTTTCCACCCTTATGCTTTTTTGAAAAACCATGTCCATGATTTCTACTTCCTCTCATTCTAGATACCTTACTTCTTTTTTTAATTTTCATAACATTCTTCCTAGTAATTTAGTTATATCTTTATGTTTGCCTAAGATTCCTTTAGGAACCACTTGTTTAGTAGATTTTTTAAATCCTCCAATAGGCGGATGCAATCTAAAATACTTTTTAATTTTCCAATCTCCTTTTTTAATACCTTCAATAATCTTATCTACGTCCTTCTCTTGTACTGGTTTTCCATTTTCCATTTTCCCTCTTTTTAGTATAAGCTCTTTTAACATCTTATCATCAATTTCACCATAAGCAACATACTGTCTTACTTTTTTTAACATCCCCATCATAACCCTATCTTTTTCATCAACTAAACAACAAGCTAACTTTCTCCTTATTCTCATTCTATTTAAAGTCTCAGCTAGTTCTTTTCTTAACTTTACTTGTCCGTGAATTCTTATTACAGCTATCATCTTTTCTCCTTATTCTTTAGTTTACTTAAAGCATCAATACAAGCCTTAGCAGCATTAAATGTTGTTCTTGTCTTTCCAAAAGTTCTACTATAAACATCTTCAATTCCTGCTAAACTTAAAATCTTTTTAACTTCATCACCTGCTACTAATCCTGTTCCTTGTGGTGCAGGCATTAATACAATTCTAACACTCCCACACTTTCCCTCTACCTTGTGTGGAATACTATGTGTCTCTTTACAAGAACAATCAAAACTTCCACAACTTCTTACAATAGGCATAACATTTAACTTAGCCTTTCTAATTGCTTTATCTCTTGCAGGAAGTGTTTCTCCAGCCTTTCCAACACCAATTCCAATATGTCCTTTTTTATCACCAGCAACAGCCATAGCACTAAATGTTAATACATTACCTTCCTCTGTTTTCTTTTGTGTCTGTCTCCAAGCTCTTCTCTTACCACCACCAAATTTACCTTTAGCTTGTCCAATATCTAGCAAGTCAGTCTGAGGCTTAATTAAAATATCAACTATTTCTGGTTCTAAAATCTTTAAACCTTGCTCAAATATCTCACTAATCTCTTTAATCTTACCAGCTCTAATCTTTTTTCCAAGCTCTGTTTTAGGAACCCATCTATCTAGTTTTTCTCTTTCTAATCTAGCATATCTTTCTTCTCTTGTTTCTCTTACATTTTCTTTTTCTAATTCCTTATCTATTTCTTCTTCTACTTCTTTATCTTCTTCAACAGCTTCTACTTTCTCTTCTACTTTTTCCTTTTTTTCACTCATTCTTTCCTCCTAACTTTGATTTAACTTTTTCAATATTCTCTTTAACATCATCTTTCATATGTTCACCATTTAATCTATCTTCACTAGGAAATACAGATTTATCAGCATTTAAACCTACTCCACCATCAATTAAACCCTTAATAGCAGCATACATCCTATTTCCTTTCAGATTTCTACACATTCCAAGGTCAACTACATACTCTCCTTTATCTAAATTCTTAGCCATTAGTAATCCTGTTAAATAACAAGCAGGAAGAGACTTTAAACTTCCTTCAAACTTTTTATCCCACCCATTTTTTAATAAGTCTTTAGATGAAACACCCTTTACAACCCTGTCCTTAGATTCATCACTTTCAATAGCTTGGATAACTAAGTATTTGTTTGTCCTTCTAATTACAATTCTTGTTTTTCCAGATTTCAATAGCTTAAATCTATTTTTATAATCTGTTTTATTTTCTTTTCTTCTTCTTTTCTCAGTTCTCATTGTGCCTCTATTGATTCATTTAAATGTCTTTTACTTTTATAATCTCTTGCCCTAATCTTTTTTCTAACTTGTTTATATTTCTCACTATCTATCTTTCCTGTCTTTTTTAAGAATTTAGCAAAAGTTCTTAATTTTCTTGTAGTTTTAACATACTCTTGTTTTCTTTTCTTTACTTTCTTTTTAACTTTTCCTATACCTCTTCTATGTTTTCTCTTTTCTACTTTTCTTCTTCCTTTTTTATCTTTAATCTTAATAGCTCCTGCTTCATGTAAGTCTTTTATATCTTGCCTTGTAATTGCTTCTTTAATTTCATCTAGTCTTTCATCTACAAATAAGAGCCTATTTTTCCCTACTTTTAGTACTTTTGCAGCAAGTTCTTTCTTCTTAGTTAGATTCATTTTTTATCTCCTGTATTTTCATTTGATTTTTTATACTTATTTAGTATTTTAATCCCTTCTTTTTCAGCTTGTTCTATAATATTTTGTTTTTTCTTTTTTCCTATACTTGCAATAATAACTCCTTGTGTTTTTTTATCTAATTCTTTTAGTTGTTCTACATTCTCAACTCTTACTGGGATTAATCCATTTACTTTTCCTTTATCCTTTTTATCATTACCCCAACCAATATTAACAGCCTTAGCTCTTCCTTTTCTTGTTAATCTATTTTTATTATCTAATCCAGTAGGCCTTCTCCACTTTCTTATTGATTTTCTCTTACTTCCAAGTTTGATTTTCTTATTCCAGTCTTTTCTCCAAAACTTAGGTTTTTTTCTTTCAACCATTATATTTCCCTCCCACACTTTTCAGTAATAAATATTCCATCTTGAAAGATTCTTCTATCTCTTCCTGTTAATCTTGCTGATTTTTCAATATTAGCAGCTGTCTGTCCTGCTGCTTCTTTATCAAAAGAAGAAACACTAATATCATTTCCTTTAATCTCAACAGTTACATTTCCTAAAATCTTTGCTTTTCTATCTTTCTTTTCACCTAAAAAACTCTTAATTACTACTTCTTGCCCTTCTACTTTAGCATTCATAGGAAAGTGAACATTACATATCTCTAGTTTATATTCAAAAGGTTGTTTAAATCCTTCAACCATATTCTTAATATGTCCTGCTATTGTTCCAATATTTTTTAACTCTCTTTTAGTTGCTTTTTTACTAGCTACTTTAACTTGATTTCCTTCAACCTTAATTTCAATATTCGGATGTGTAAACTCTCTTTTCATTTCTTTTCCATCTGCCTTAGCAATTACTTCTGAATTATTCATCTCTACACTAACTCCTTCTGGAATCTCTACTATCTTTTCAACATCTTTTCTCATTAGAAGAAATAAGCAATTAATGCTCCTCCTAGTTTATTTTCAATAGCTTCTTGTTGTGTCATCAATCCCTTAGATGTAGAAACAACCAAGGTTCCAAAATTCCTAGAAGGAAGATATCTTCTTAAGTATCTATCAATCTCATCTACCTTTACAAAGAATCTTGGTTTAACTGCTCTACACTCTGTTAAATCTAATATCTGAACCCTAACTGAATTTCCTTCTTTTTCAAAATTAATATATCCTTTTTCTTTCATCATTTCAAATAATCCAATTAATAGTTTTGAACTTCTAGCTATAACTAGTTCATTCTTCTCTACTCTCTTAGCATTCATTATTTGGTTTAATCCATTTGCAACTATATCTTGTTTCATTTTAATTTCTCCTGAATTTTAATGTTTGAAAATCTTTGATTTGATTTCATTTTAATTTCTCCTAACTATACTTCTTAAAACCTAATTCTTCTGCAAGCTCTCTAAAACAGTGCCTACATAGGTTAAGATTATACTGACTAACTCGTGCTCCAAATCTTCCACAATTCTCACACTTATAAGCAGCTATACCAAACTTTCTCTCTTTTGGCTTGTTGTGCTTTAAGAACTTCTGCTTTTTAGCAGGCTTGTTCTTCAATTGTTTTAAGATTTTTCTCCAATCACTTGCAGTCATTTTTTCCTCCTAAGTATATTTATATTAAGTTTTTCTTCTAACCATTTTTCAATGTCTTCAGCAGGTACTCTAACCTTTGCTTTACCCCTTTTAACCTTTTTCTTTTCTACTCTTTTACCAGGCTTACTAAATACTGCTGTAACTTCTAATCCCATAATTCCTACCTCTCGAATATACTCCATACTTGGGATTTCAATATACTCATGGATTCCAAAAGATACAAAATTATCTTGAACTTGTTTTTCCTTTATTGTATTCTCAATAGCAGGAACAAGTCTTTTTAACATCTCTAAAGCCTCTTTTCCTCTTAAAGTAACCTTTACACCTACTTCTAAACCAGGCCTTACATTCCATGTAGGAATCCTCTTTTTAGCTTTAACTTTAATAGGTTTTTTACCAGATAAAATTTCTAACAGCTTATATCCTTTATCTAGCTTTTCAGCAGTTCCACCTATGTTTAGAACCACTCTTTCTAGTTTTAATTTATTCATAACATTCTCTTTGATTTGTTCTGTTTTTTGTTCCATTTTATTCTATAACCAACACAGTCTTAAAAGGCAATTTAACCTCTGCATCTTTTAGTTTAATTAAATATCTTTTTCCTTTTTCAATCTCAATAATTTCTTTTAAGCTTCCTTTTTCACCAGAATGCTTACCAGAAACAACTTCAACATTACATCCTTTTTCTAATACTAAGACTTTTTCGATTTTATCTTGTTTAGTATTCACAACAGCAGAATCTCCTACTGAAAATTTATCCTTTACAATAAAGTTTTGTCCATCTTCTAAATTCATTTGAACTCTTCCATTACTTAATAATTTCTTTCCAATAATCTTAACTATCTTAGTATCAGCATCCTTTCCTTTTACTTCAACTAGTTTATACTTATTACCTTCAATAACCAACTTATAATTCATTTTCATCTTTTCAATACTAATTGTATCAAACACTTGTAATGGGAATTTCTCACTCTTTCTTACCTTATTATTTACCTTTACTTCTGAATTAAATAATACATACTTAGCTTCTTTCTTTGTTTTTACAACCTCTAAAATATCTCTTAATACAACTAATAACGGGATTGACTTATTAGAAGCATGACTAGCTACAGATACATACTTACTACCTTTTCTTGGAATAGGCCATTCTTTCAACATCTTTGTTCTTTTCTTATACATTTTACTTTTTACCTTTGTTTGATTTAGTTTTGTTTGACTTTTTCTTTACTGATTTCTTTGTTTTCTCCTTCTCTTTACTTACTGGTTTTTCTTCTTCCTTCTCTTCCTTTTTCTCTGTTTTTTCCTTTTTAGTTTTATTTAATCTTTTTTTATCCTCTTTAATCTCTATAATCTTAACCTTAGATGGATGGAACCATACACTTACTTTATTTCCATCTTTCTTAGTTCTTTGAACTCCTTCAATACTGATTCTAATATTTCTTCTATCTATTGCTAATACTTTTCCTTGTTTTCCTTTAAACTTTCCTCTTAATACCTTAACAACATCTTCTTTTCTTACTTCTAGGTTTTTCATTTTTAATTTATCTTTTAATTTTTTATCTAACATTGAAGACATAAATCTCTGTCTTGTGTGTAATGGAGCATTTGCTAGATATTTTCTTTTCTTTCTTGGCTGTTTACTTGCCTTCCACTTTGTACTAAATTTTTGTTTCATTTTTTCCCTAACTAGTATACAATACTAGCAATTTTACTAACCTCTTTCCATCTTTCCTGAACCTCTCTAGCAATAGGTCCTTTAATCTGAGTTCCTTTAGGATTTCCTTTTTCATCTTTTAACAATGCAACAGCATTATCTGTAAAACAAACCCTTTCTCCAGATAATCTTCTCCAAGGCTTTTTTTGTCTTATTACAACAGCATCAAAAACCTCTCCTTTCATCTTAGGGTCTCCTTTTCTAACACTAACCTTAACCCAATCAGCTACCTTAGCATAAGACTGTCTTCCTTTCTTTCCACCCACTTTTTTAACACCAACAATCTTAACAATTCTAGCACCTGAATTATCAGCAGCTTCTAATAAAGTTCCAATATTAAGTCCTCTTGTTGGTTTAGCATTGATTGGTTTCATTTTATTTTTTCCTTCCCTCACTATTTTCCTTATTACTCTTTCCTAAAACTACAAAATGAATTATCTTACTAACAGGCCTTGTCTCTCCAATTCTAATTCTATCTCCAACTTCAATCTTATCTTTCATACAATCAGGCAATCTAGCATGTAACTTAGTCACTCTTTTTTCATATCTCTCATACTTTCTAACTTTGTTAATTCTTTCATATGCAATAGTAACCCTTCCTGGCAACTTCTTAATTACCTTTCCTTCAAAGATTCTTCCTCTAATCTTTAGTTTCTTTTTTCCATGAATAGGACATAAGTTATCAGCACAGCTAGTTTTATTTTCTTTCTTTTTTTCCATTTTTTTCTCTATGTTTTTCTTCTTTTCTTTTGCCATTTTTTATTTTTGTGTATCTTACTCTTTTATTTGGTTTTCATCAAAACCAAGTTCTACCAACAAAGGCTTTATCTTTTTCCTGTGGTCTCCTTGCAATTCAATTGCCTTGTTCTTTATAGTTCCACCACAAGCAAGCTCTGACTTAAGTTTCTTAGCCAGGTCTTTGATGTCTACATCTTCAAATCCGGTAATTATTGTTGAAAGCTTACCGAACCTTCGCTTTTCTGTTGTCACTTCTATCTGTTGTTGTGTTTTTGCAATGTCTTTGCACACACAAGCCTCTGTGGGTAATCCACACTTTGGACATATATTCATTGTTTATTTTTTTCTCCGGAATTTTGTTTCCTGAGTGTTAATAACTTCGCGATTTCCTTTTTTATGTCTTTTCTTTTAGCTCCTTGCTTTAATACTTCTAGTTTTAAATCTTTCAATTTTTTTTCAATTTCCTTTTCACTCATTTGTTTGTTTGCCATTATTTATTACCTTCTTTATCTTTAGTTTCTTTAACATCATCTTTTTTCTTAGTTGTTTTCTTTTTAGTTTTTTTAACTGCTTTTTTCTTTGTCTTTTTAGGTTTTTCTTCTTCCTCTTCAAAACTAGCATTTTGTTTAATCTTATTCATTGTATCTTCATCTAATTCAATTCTATCATGAATCTTTTTATCAGGAGATAAAATTGAAACCTTAATACCTACAACTCCTTGTTTTGTAGTAGCTACACTCTCTGCCTTATCAACAACATTAGAGCTGTCTCCTGTCTTTTTTAGATAACCATAAGCAAATCTCCAGGTTCTTGCCCTATCACTTGGCAACTTACCATAAACCACTATTTCAGAACCTAATGCTCCTGCATCTTTAATTCTCTGAAACATTCTATAACAAACTGCTTTAAATCTTAAAGAACCAAATCTTTCTAATGACAAAGCAATCTCATCTGCAATCAACTGAGCATCATACTCTGGTTTTAAGATTTCATCTATTTCAACATGTGGATTTTCCATTTTAAACCTTTTCTTTAGTGTTTCTGTTAATTCTGCTATTCTTTCTCCTCTTTTACCAATAACTAATCCAGGTTTATGAGTAGAAACAACTATCTTTTCACCAACAGGGGTATACTCTATCTTTACTGTTGAAATCTTACCCATACCAAAAGAGTGCTTAATAAATTTCTTAATAGAGTGTTCTTCTTTTCTTACTTTTACAAATTTTCTTTCTTCCATTTTATTTTTTACTCTCCTTTTTTACTTTATTTTTATCTCTAGACTCTAAATAAACATTAGTTCTTTTAGCCCTTTTACCTTCTTTCTTATAAGGCCTTGAAGCCTTATCAGCCTTTGCTATAAATATGATTGCATTATCTATTTGATTTACATTTGAATTAGCACCTAATTGTTTAACCAAATCAATCATAGCCTTAGCAGCATTTACAGGAAATCTACCAGACATAATATTTCCTTTTCTATGTGGGACCTCTCTATTATACATTCTTACTGCCTTCTTCTTTTTAATAACTAATTCTAATAATTCAACAGCTCTCTCTGGTGTTTTACCTTTTATCATTTTACAAATAGCAAAAGAATCCTTAGATGAAATAGGTAATGCCTTTCCATTTACAACTGCCTTACTCTTAGGTTTTATCTCTTGTTTTGTTTCTTTTTTATCTACCTTTTCTTGTTTTTTATCTTCCTTCTTAGTATCTTTTTCACTCTTAGCAGTAGAACTATTACTTTCTACTTTTTCTTGTTTGTTTGTTTTATCATCTACCATTTTATTTTACACTTAATGCAGCACTAGATTTAGTTGCACCAACACCTGCAGCACCATGTTTAACAGTCTTTCTTGTCATAGCAAATTCACCTAATCTATGTCCAAGCATTTCTTGTGTTATTTTTACTTGTTGAAATTCAGACCCATTATAAACACCAATAGTCCAGCCAACCATTTGAGGAACAATAACAATCTCTCTTGAATGTGTCTTAATTAGCTTTTCTTTTTCTAGTTTCTTTTCAGACCTTTTAATAAAATTCTCAATAATATTAAAATTTCTCATTATAGCCCTTCTCTCTCTAGACTTAACAAGCTTAGCAAACTCTCTAACATCAAGCTTTTGTAACTCTTCAATTGACTTTCCTCTGAACTTTCTTTCTTTTTTCTCTACCATTATTTCTTCTTCCTTCCTGTTTTTCTAGGTCTTAGTAAACCAACCTTTTGTCCAGGAGATGACATTCTCTTGATAATCTTTGATTTAATTCTCTTACCTCTACCAGAACCAAATGGATGGTCTATTGCATTCATCTTTACAGCAGAAGTTCTTGGCCATAGTTTTGATTTAGCCTTTTTAATATGAAATTGTTTTCCTGCTTTTAGTATAGGCTTATCTACTCTTCCTGCACCAGCAGCATTACCAATAGTAGCCCTACAAACCCCATTAAAAACCTTTTCTTTTTTAGAAGGCATCATAATAACTACTTTATCTTGATTCTTACTTAGTATAATTCCATAACCACCACCTGACTTAATAAACCTTCCACCATCACCAGGCACATTCTCAATATTAAACACTCTTGTTCCATTCTTTAAATCTCCTAATCTTGCAACATCTCCTGTCTCATGTCCTCCAAAATTCATCTTCTTTCCAACATAAACACCCTCAGCTGCAAAATTAAAAAATACTTCTTTATCTCCTTGCAATTTAACAATAGGTGTAGTGTGTCCAGAAGAGTTAATCATTTTAACAATTTTATACTCTCCATTTAAATCCTTAGGATAACCAGGTTTAATAGAAAAAGCCTTTCTTCTAACTCTATAAGTATGACTTCCTTTCCCTCTTGCTTGTTGAATTATTCTTTTACCCATCTTGTTTATTTTTATTAATTATTAATTTTAGATTATACCTAATTTAGTTGCAATATCAATTGCTTGATATTCTGGTTTTAATTTAACATATACTATTTTTTTATTCTCTTGATTATGTGTTCTTAAACTTGCTACCTTAACATCAAAAACATCTTCAATCTCTTTTTTAATCTGAGGTTTTGAAAATTTTTTATCTGTCTCAAAAGCTAGTAAATTCTCTATCTCAATCATTCTTACTACTTTTTCAGTTGCCTTTATCTTTTTCAATATCATCTTAATTAGCTTTCAGCCCTCCAAGTTCTTTAATTGCTTTTTCAGTATAACAAACTAACCTACCTGATTCAGCATTAGGTGCTAAATCCTTAACATCTAACTCACTTGTCTTAACAACATCAATACCTGTTCTTTTCATCTCTTCATCAGATGCAATAACAAACAATAATCCTGCATTTGTTTTATATCTTCTTCCTCTTATTTTTCCTTTTCCTTTTCTAACTTTTTTCTTTTTTATAGCTTTATCAAATAAATCACCAAGAACCTTTTTCATAACACTTACAAAATCTTTTGTCTTCACACTTAAAATAGAATCTTCAAAAACAATAGGAACATCAAACTCAACATTAATATTATATTTTTCTTGTATAAACTTTTTATCTGTACTTCCTGATAAAGCAGAATTAAAAGCAACAACAAACTCTTTTTTATTTATTTTTTTATTATATTTTTTAGCTGACTTAGGAGCATGAGCTTTTCTACCACCTCTTGTTCCAGATACAGTAGCACCAATCCAATTAAAACTTGCACCATGCCTAGACATTATCTTTCTAGGAACTCTTGATATTCCTTTTCCATAGGTTGTCTTCCATACATGTCTTCTATGTCTTAGTTTACCAGAAGCAGAATATCCAGCACCAGCACCTGGCTTAGCACCATATGCTTGAAACTCTTTTTCAGCTTCAACTACTTTTAACATTATATCTTTTCTCACTTTAGCAGAAAAATTCTTAGGTAATTCAATATCCTTTCCTGCTTTTCCTGTTTTATCTAATAGTTTAGCTTTCATCTTATCTCTAATACCTCAAAATTTTGTTTTAGTTTCTTTTTAGTAGGCCTTATAGAATCTGTAATCAATACTTGTCTTTTTCTTGCTCCAGGTAAAGAACCTCTAACAATTACATAATCTGTTTTAATATTTCCATACTTATGAAATCCTGACTTTTTATTAATATCATCTTCTTCAATCTTTCCAACCTTTAGTATAATATTATTATGTGCAATTCTATTATGAAAGCCTGTCTGCCCCATCATAGGAACTCTAAAACTAACTCTTGCAGGATGCCATGGTCCTAAAGAACCAGGTCTTCTTCTACCTTTTTCAGCTTTTGCAACCTTTAGTGTAATCCCAAATCTCTTAACAGGACCCTGAGTTCCATAACCTTTAGAAACAGCTCTTATATCTACTAATCCAGAATCAAAAACCTCTTTAATAGAAATTGTTTTTCCTATTTTTTCTTTAATAAAATTCAATTTCTCTTCTTTACTACCTTTTAATCCAATTTCAGCAATATCAGCACTCTTTTTTATTCCAGTCTTTTTAATATCAGAATAAACTAAAACACAAATATCATCATAATCTTCTACCTTAGAAATCTCATCATCTAATTTTTTAACCTGTTTTGGCTTTTTTAATTTTGATTTTAAAGTTTCATCAAAACCAACAACCACATCTTTTATAGGCTTATTATCTTTATAAAATCTAACAGAATAAATCTTTAACTCAGGACACTCAATAACTGTTGCAGGAACCACCACTCTTTTACTTTTTGTTCTTGAATCCTCTGTATTATCTTTAACATAAACACTAACCATTCCTACTTTATATCCAATAAAACCAAGCAATGATTTTCCAGCAGAATTCTTATCCTGGACATTTTTCCAGTTTACACTAGGTAAGGCCTTTCTAGCTCTTTTTCTTGGCCAAAACTGTAAGCTTCCTGATCTTGTTCTATGGTCTGTCATTTTATTATATTACTATTTACTAAACTAAATACTAGTTTCTAAACTAATACTCATTCACAAACTCTAAAGCATAGCATTTGCTTTTTTGTTTTGTTTATCAGGGCCAACTCAACCCAGAATTTCCTGACCTAAACATTTAAGTTTTAGGTCGCTTCTACTGTGAAAATTAGAGTAACTATCCCTTTTTAAAGCTTTTTATAGAATTATGCAACAAACTCTGCCTTGCTTAGTTGAGAATTACCATCAATCTCAACATTTCTAATAATAACTCCTTTTCTTTTACTTTGCTCTCTTATCTCAGCAGGTTTTAAACTATCTATATTATCAGGATAAACAATATCAGTTATATTAATAGTATGTCTAATTGAAATCTCTTTAAAATCAGGATAATCAAAAAACAAATCATTTACAACTTGCCTATTAGTAGTCTTGATAGAACAAAAACCAGCCTTAGGTTTTTCATCTCCTTTTGTCTTAGGTTTTCCAGACTTAGGTGCTTTAGGTTTAATCTTTAACTGGCTTTCAGGAGTTTTAAAAGATAAAGCAAAAAATACTCTAGGATATTTTTCCATTAAATCTAAAATCTTTTGTTTATTAACACTAGTATCTATTTGTAATTTTCTAATACCTTGGAAATTCCCTTTCTTTTTAATATCAAAATCAATTTCATCTTCTAAATCTAAAGTAGAGATAATCACTCCTTTAATCTCAACTTCTCCATCTATTTCCTCTAAACACTTTTGAACAAGATAATTAGCAAATTCAGCATCAGCCTTAATACTCCATTTATCTTTTTGCCTTTTACCCTCTAATAAAAATCTATCACTAAACTCTCCTCTTCCAAATTTTAAAAATCCAGAGTGAACCTCTTCATCAAAATTCTTATCAAAAACCTTTTTTATAATCATACTAAAAAATCAACTTATAGCTTTATAAATATTATCCTTAAATTATTAAGAACCTTTATAAATAATATTTAACTAAAATATATATGGCCAGAGACAAATTTATCACTAGATTAATTACTATCTTTTTTATAGGATTATTATTGCTTCTTGGATATTTAATTTTAAAAGATATTTTAATAGCAATAATAGTAGGCTTATTACTAGCATATATATTCTACCCAGTTTATACAAGAATTAATAGAAAAATAAAATCAAAAGACCTATCAGCAGTCATACTTATCTTAGGTGTTATATTTATCATAGCAATTCCATTATGGTTTTTAATACCAGCAATACTAAGACAAGCAATTGACTCTTATATTTTATTTCAAGATTTTGATTATGTAGAATCTATTACAAGAATTGCTCCTGGTTTATTTACTCCAGAACTATCAAGAACAATTGCAATCCAACTTAATAATGTTGTAAGCAGAGTAGCTACATCACTAATAAATCAATTTACTAATCTTTTTACAATTATCCCAGGATTATTATTACAAATAGCAGTTGCATTATTTACATTTTACTTTTCAATAAGAGATGCAGACAAACTAAAAAAATATGTATCTGATTTATCTCCTTTTTCAGCTTCAACAGAAAATAAATTTTTAACAGAATTTAGACACATAACAGATGCAATTGTATATGGACAAGTGCTAATAGGTGTAATACAAGGTGTTGCCCTTGGTATTGGTTTATTGTTATTAGGAGTTTCTAATCCAATCCTATTAGGAGTATTAGCAGTTATAGCTTCTATTATTCCTATCCTAGGTTCTTGGTTAGTATGGCTTCCTGTTAGTTTATACTTATTTGCAACAGACCAAATATTCATAGCAATTGGTTTATTATTATACGGAGCAATCTTTGTATCAAGTATTGATAATGTACTAAGACCTATTATTCTCTCAAAACAATCAACACTTCCAATGTCAATTGCACTAATAGGAACAATTGGAGGATTATACTACTTAGGAATTCCAGGACTAGTAATAGGTCCTTTAATTCTTGCATATCTGTTAATAATCATTGAATTTTATAAAGAGGGTAAATTGAATGATTTATTTAAAGAATAAATGAAACTAAACCTAAAAAATCTTAACTGGCTTGCTGGAAGACCTGTTGTTTTACTTAATGATAAAACTGCAAAAAAACTAAATGTTCATGTAGATGAAAGAGTTTTAATCCAAAAGGGTAAGAAAAAAGCCTATGCAGTAGTAGATATCTTTCCTAAAGCAGTTAAACCAAATCAAATAGGTGTTTCTCATGAAGTTTCAAATAGATTAAAACTAAAAGATAAAACAAAACTAGATGTTTCCCCTGCTGAAGTATCTTATTCAGGACAATTGATTAAGAAAAAACTAGCAGGTGAAAGACTAGATAAAAAAGATTTTGAAACACTTGTTAAGGACATTTCTAAAAATAACTTAACAGAAGTAGAAGTAGCTTATTTTGTAGCAGCTGAAAAACTTAATGGAATGTCTATTAATGAAATTTATTATCTTACAAAAGCAATGGTAGATACTGGAAATAAAATAAAGTTTAAACAAGATATAATAGCTGATAAACACTGTATAGGAGGAATAGCAGGCAATAGAACAACACCCATAGTAGTAGCTATTTGTGCAGCAGCAGGACTAATAATTCCTAAAAATTCATCACGAGCAATTACCTCTGCATCAGGAACAGCAGATGTAATAGAAACAATTTCAAATATTGAATTTAATCCAAAACAAATTAAAGACATAGTTAAAAAAACATCTGGATGTCTTGTTTGGGGAGGTTCTTTAGGTTTAGCTCCTTCTGATGATGATATTATTCATGTTGAAAAAACACTAAAACTAGATGTAGAACCTCAACTAATGGCTTCTATAATGGCTAAAAAACTAGCAGCTGGTTCTAATCATATCTTGATTGATATTCCTTATGGAGATTCTGCTAAGGTAAAATCTAGAAAAAGAGCAAAAAGACTAGCAAGAAATTTTCAAAAACTAGGAAAAAAATTCAAAGTAAAAGTTAAACCCCTACTAACCAATGGGCATCAACCAATAGGAAATGGAGTAGGTCCTATTTTAGAAATGTTAGATATAATTAAAATACTTAAAAATGATTCTCCTCCTAATGATTTAAAAGATAAATCAATAATACTAGCAGCAAAACTAATGAAACTCTGCAAAATAAAATTTGCTAAATCAAAAGCAAGAAAGATTTTAGAATCAGGACAAGCATATGAAAAATTTAAACAAATTATTAATGCTCAGAATTCTCAACCCTTGGATTCTAATGATTTTGAAAAAAGAATATCTAAACTAAAACTAGCAAAATACACAAAAAAGATTAAAGCAAAGAAGTCAGGAAGAATAATTGAATTAGATAACAAAAAAATAAATGATTTAGCAAGAGTTTTAGGAACACCTCAAACAAAAACAGCAGGAGTATATCTACATAAACATCTTGAAAAAGTAAAAAAAGGTGAAGTAATCCTTACACTTTATTCAGAATCACAATCAAAACTTAAAGATGGTTTAAAGTTTATTAAAGAGTTTAAACCTTTTATGATTGAATAGTTTTATTTATATCTTGATAAAACACCTAAAATTAAAACACCTGCGGCAATAGAAATAATATTGCTTACTAAAAAACTATTTGGATATAAAAACTTGTCAAACAAATTCCACACTCCCCTCCAAAAACCCACAATAGCAACACTACCAATTAAAATAATAAGAACATCCCATAATGTAGCTTTCTTCAACATTGATTCTAACATTTTATCACCTTTTTACCATATTTATAACTATCTAGAGTTTAAAAATCTAAACGCCCACACCCCGAATCGAACGGGGATGCCTGTAAAGGCCTGGATGTCTTGTGCATTAGTTCAAGTCCAGTGCGATACCATTACGCGATGTGGGCATATCTTCGCCAGTTTGCGTTTTGGAGGAATTTTACATTCCACCTTACGCGATGTGGGCATATTTGTTCAATTAGGCTATCACTAATAACCCAATATATCTGTTAGAATTAATTAGTTTTTAAACCTGATGAATAGTTGTAAAACTAAAACTACAAAGGCTAATCCAAAATAATTAAAACAAAAAGGGATTAACCAAATAATGAAGAAAGACCTTCAGCAGCCTCTTCTTTAGGCTCTTCTTTCTTTTCTTCTTCCTTTTTCTCTTCTGTAGCACCATCTCCACCTGCAGCAGGTGCAGCAGCAATAGAAGCATTAGCTAACTGTTCATCTATGTTAACATCTTTCAAGCTAGTTACTAATACCTTAACCTTGCTTTCGTCAACATCAGCTCCAGTAGCAGAGATAACTTTTTTCAAGCTATCTTCATTCACTTCTTGGCCTAGTTTGTGCAACAAAAGTGCAGCATATACATATTCCATTTGTCAAGTGTTGAATTTTTAATTCAACTATCTGTTATCCTCCATCTTAATTTAGTTTGATTCTCCTGATTTATCTTCTGACTTTTCATCCTCTTTTACCTCACCTTCACCCTCTTTTTTATCACCCTCTTTTACCTCTTCTTTCTTTTCTCCAGCTTCTTCTTCACTATCTTTCTTTTCTTCTTCCTTTTTCTCTTCTTTACTCTCTTCCGCAGGAGTTTCCTTAACTAACTGTGATAATGCATTTTCATGAGCACTTGCCTTAGCAAGAATAAATCCAATTGTCTCTGGATTTTCATAATCAATAGAAACTGCAAAAGCAAGACTTCTTGAATATTTTTCTAATAAGTCTGCTAATCTCTCTTCCTTATTAATCTTAATATCCTTATAAACACTACCTTCTTGATAAGCTGCAATAGGTTCTAATCCAACACTAAAAGGAGTTATATCTAATTTAATCAAAACACTAGCTACTTCATCAGATATTTTTTTACCTTTTTCAACAATAACTCTTGGCTCTTGAATAGCAATCTTTCCATT
>CAYYLH010000001.1:42738-51060 GCA_964472575.1 Candidatus Woesearchaeota archaeon | reverse complement strand
GGAAATATAGATAAAACATATTCAACAGGTAGTGTTTCTGGAACAAGTTCTGTAGGAGGTTTAGTAGGTTGGAATGGTGGAAGTGTTGATAATTCATTCTGGGATAATCAGACTTCTGGAAAAACAACAAGTGCAGGTGGAACTGGAAAGACAACTAGTGAGATGAAAATGCTAAGTACATTTACAGATACTTCTACTGTTGGATTAGATGAAGCTTGGGATTTTGATAATATTTGGAACTTATATAATTTTATTAATGATGGATATCCAATTTTAAGAGGGATGGATTATGAAAACCTAGGACAACCATCACCAACTCTTGTTTTGATTTCTCCTGAGAATACTGAGTATGATTACTCTAGTATTTTAATTAATATAAGTTCTAATGGTGGTTATGTTTGGTATAATTGGAATGGAACTAATGTAACCTATACATCTTCTATCTTAACTGAATTTGATGAAGGTTGGAATACTATGGATGTTTGGGCTAATGATAGTTTTGGAAGGACTAATTATACAAGAGCAGTATTTTTAGTAGATACTATTGACCCTTTGATAGATATTATAAGTCCTGAGAATATTATTTACTATACAAATGATTTTTTAGTTAATATTTCTGCTAGTGATGATAATTTAGATTATGTTATCTATGATTTTGGAGGGATTGATTATACTTATGATACTTCGATTATTCAAACTCTTGAAGACGGAGAGTATGTTATGACTGCTTATGCTTTTGATAGTGCTGGAAATAGTGTTTCTGATAGTGTTAGTTTTGAGATAAATACAACACCTCCTGAATTAGAGATTATTAGTCCAGAAGCAATTGATTATGATTCTTCTAGTATTTTAATTAATATAAGTGCTAATTCCCCTGATTCAAGTATAGACACTATCTGGTATAATTGGAATGGAACTAATGTAACTTATACCTCTCCAATTTTAACTGAATTTCCAGAAGGAGAACACACACTACATGCTTGGGTGAATGATAGTCATGGAAGAATAAATTATGAAGAAGTTACTTTTGAAGTAGGGATAAAACCTTTTATTAGAATTGTTTCTCCTGTAGATACTACTTATGGAGATTCTTTTCAAGATGTAACTATAGATGCTTATGAGGGCGGTTTATCACCTATTGATACTATATGGTATAACTGGGAAGGTGTTAATTTAACCTATGATGACATTATTGAGGTAGAGTTTCCAGAAGGTACACACACATTACATGCTTGGGCTAATACAACTTTAGGAAAAACTAATTATACAAATGTAACCTTTACAATTGATTTGACTCCTTCTGGAATTTATATACACTCTCCTGAGAATATTACTTATTTAGAAGAAAAGATTTTAATTAACATCTCTTCAGATAGTATTGAGGATAGTATAAATTATCGTATTGATTATGGAGATATTGAAGATTATGATGGAGAATTTAATTATACTTTTGAAGAAGGAACCCATGTTGTTGAGGCTTGGTCTTATGATTCTGTAGGAAATTCTAATTATACTAATGTAACTTTTGAAGTAGTATTAACTCCAAGGATTGATATTGTTTCTCCTAGTGAAGATTTTTATGATTATTCTAATATCTTAATTAATATTAGTGTTAATGGTTCTTATTTAGAAGATATATGGTATAACTGGAATGGAACTAATGTGACTTATCTTGGAGAGATTTATGATGAGTTTGAACAAGGAATAAATACAATCCAGGTTTGGGCTAATAATTCTTATGGATTGGTAGGATATAAAAATTTTACATTTGAAGTAGAGTTTCCTCCTGTAGTTTACATACACTCTCCAATTAATAATTATATTTATGATACAAATAAGATTCTAGTTAATATTAGTGTTAATAGTACAAAGATTGTAGATATATGGTATAATTGGAATGGAACTAATATAACTTATACTGATGAGTTAAATATTACTTTTGATGATGGATGGAATACAATCAATGTTTGGGCTAATTCTAGTTCTGGTTTAATTGGATATAATTATTCTACTTTTTATACTCCTGAATTTGATGATGGAAATGGAAGTAAGGAAGACCCTTATCAGATTTCATTATGTAGGCAGTTTCAATCAATAAACCCTAGAAACACTGATTATTATATTTTAACACAGGATATAAATTGTACAGAAACAATTACTTGGAATTCAGGAGCAGGGTTTAGACCTATTGGAGGTATTGGAAGGGATTTTAAAGGGAATATTCACGGACAAAATTATGATATTTTTGATGTTTATATTAATAGGCCTACAGAAGATTATGTAGGTTTGTTAGGAAGGGTTGATTTAGAAGGAGTTACTCAGAACCTTACCTTAAGTAATGTTTCTATATTAGGTAAGGATTATGTAGGAGGATTAGTGGGTTGGAGTGAGGGAAATATTAGTGCTGTAGTTATTAATAATGGAAGTGTTGATGGAGGTGAGTATGTAGGAGGTGCAATGGGGTATAATACTGGAGAGGTTAATTTAACTGCTTCAAAGGCAAATGTAACAGGAAGTTCTAATTCTATTGGAGGATTAGTAGGAGGTAATGAAGGTTATTTATTTGCTGTTTTTTCTCATGGAAGTGTGGAAGGAGCAGAGATTATAGGAGGTTTAGTTGGTGGAAATTATCCAGGAGGAATTATCAATTCTACTTATTCTAGAAGTATTGTTAGTGGTAATAAAAGAGTTGGAGGATTAGTAGGATATAATTCTGAATCAACTCTTTATCACTCTTATGCAACAGGTAATACTACTGGAAGTGATATTTTAGGAGGTTTAGTTGGTCAAGAGCTTTCTAGTGTTTTAGATGAGAATAATTATTGGGATAATCAGACCTCAGGAAGAGATTCTTCTGTACTTGGTTTAAAAAGACTAACAAATAATATGACTTATGATTATACAGATGATACTTTTGTAGATTGGAATTTTGATTCTATATGGGCTCATGATTCTGCTTATAGATATAATGATGGATATCCAATTTTAAGAGGTTTTGATTATGATGCAGATGAAGCTGAGACAGAGATAGTAGTGCCTTTTGGATTGTATGAACCATTATGTTGTGCAGGAGGTTTAACAGGGGAGGATTGTTTGGGTTCTTATAATGAAGAGACAGGAGAAGGAGATTTATATTGTTCAGATGATTCAGAAGCAGAAAATTATATTTCACATATAATTAGGATAAATTTTAGTGATATAGATGTTCAATCTTCTGAAACTTTAGAGTGTTATATTTCTCAGTCGAATAATACTCCTTTGATTTTGAATGTTACTGGTGTTTCTATTTCTGGAAATTATGTTTTAAATCACACTATGCATGAAGATGATGAGATTGTAGAAACAGAATCGGGAATAAATATTCCATGGTATCTACATAATTGTAGTATTAAGGATTCTGTAGGAAGTGTAAAACAGAATTGGACACTTAATCAAAGGATTTATGTTCATCTTTCAAGACCTTGGAGTGATTCTGATTTAACTCTTGCTGTAGGATGTGAGACAAATCCGAATAGGTTATTTAATAATACTGCTCAGTGTGTAAGAGAGGAAGATGCTATTGCTTCTAGTAATGAGTTTGGGTTTGCATTTAAGAGATATGCTCAGTCAGGTGTAGAAGCTTATTGTTATGATGATTCTGCTGCAGGTAATGATCCTAGTTTAGCAGATGAAGATGATCCTACTTGTCTAACCTGGTGGGATAATTATACAACTCCAAGTTATTTTGCAGGTTATGATTTCTCTACTAGGGAGGTGATTTCATTTGGATTTAGTTTTGCTGAATCAGACTATCTTGACAAGATTATTATGATGTCACAAGGAACATTTACACCTTCATCTAATATAGATTCTACATCTGTTTTAAGTAGTAATCAAAAAGTAACTTTTGATTATCCTAGATATACACAGACAACTGCTGGAGGAGAGTTTAAAACAAGAATTAAAACAGCTTCTTCAAGACTGGCTAAACAGTATAACTTTGTTATAGATAACTTGCCTAGTAGTGCAAATAGTTTTGAAATAATTGGGAATGGGTTGCCTTCTGATACTTCAAAATATATTGTTAGTTTAGATGATACTGGAGGAAAGAAGACTCTTGGAATTACCTGTTCATCTAGTGATTGTGAAACTACAACACCTGTAGATATAGTTGTAGAGATTGGATTTTCATCAGAGATTACAGAGGCAAATAGAGATATAACTTATCAAGTTGCTTGGACAGGAGCAGATTCAGCTTCTCAGGATGTTTCATTAGACTTTGGGGTTGATGGTTTAACTAATAATAATGAAAAAGAGACAGATGGAACTATTGGTTTAGATTCTTGTGCAGATGGTGTAAATAATGATTTAGATATTTCTAGTGATTATGATTATATAGATTCACTAGATCCATTTAACAGAATTGATTGGAGTAGAGATTGTGCAGATGTTGATTGTAATCTAGAACAAGGTCCAAGCTATACTGCTGAACAAGATATAACCTTTACTCAAGGTAATTGTGAATATAGAACTGAACTAAGTTGTGATGATGGATATGATAATGATTATAATGATAATTATCTGACAGATGCTTATGGTATGCAAGGAATATTTTATACTGATTGTCATGATATTGATTGTTTTGGAAATGATATTGAGTGTCCTTCTACAGAATTAATTTGTGATGATGGGATAAACAATGATTGGGATTATGTTGATACAGAAGCTGAAAGTGCAGCAGGCCATAAGATTGGAAATACTAATAATAATTTTAATGGAGGCACTTCTTGGAATACTCTTAAGTATCATCATTCTACTAGAAAGGCAAATCTAACTGATTGTGAAGACCCTGATTGTAATCAGTCTGTTGGTGGGAGTTCAGGTCAGATATGTGAGTGGTCTAGAGAATTAACTTGTGATGATGGTTTTAATAATGATGCACTTCAAGTGATGGATTGTGAAGAAGATGGAGTTGATTATGGAGTTATTGGTAATTCTGCACCTGCTTATGGACATTTAGAGTATGATTGTGCAGAGTATTGTCAATTGAATGTAAATTCTGTTGAATCTGGAACAGAGTGTGATGATGGAAAGGATAATGATTGGGATTATTGGATAGCTTCTCATATTTTTTCTGGAACTGCTAATTCTACTGGAGGTATTGATTGTGGTTGGAATGGTTCTGGAAGAAATTATAATCCAGATACTAGTTGTCATTTAGAGATTATGGGTAATTCTAAGAGGTGTGAATTAGGAACAGAATTAACTTGTGATGATAGTTTTGATAATGATTATGATTCTGGATTTACTACTAGTGCTGGATGGTCTGAAGATTTCTATAATCAGTATTTTTCTCAGTTTGATATGAATTATAGTGATAATGCAGATTGTGATGATTATGATTGTTATAATAAGAGTAACTGTCCAACTGCTGAGAATTTAAATGTTAGTTGGTGTTTTGATGGTGCTGATAATGATTTAGATGGTCCTATAGATTGTGCTGACCCAGATTGTTTAGGAGAGATAAACCCAAGTCCTGGAGAGAATGGATTGAGTGATGTTCTTATGTGTGCACCTTATGAATTAAATTCAACTCTTTTAATGGATGATAATGCAAGTACATGGTCTCCTAATTTATGTGGAAACATAATTGATGATGAATCAAATCCTGATGAAGATAATACTGCTAATACTAGTGAGTTTGGTTTTAGTTGGACTTCTATTGATACAAATTCTATAAGAGATATATTATCTAATGTTAATGGGGTCTCAGTAATGGATTGTGGTGATGATGATTGTTATAGGAAATTTGGACAGTGTGCACCTTGTGCTTCAAATGAATTTGTTGAGTGGGATTCTTGTTTTGATAATATTGATAATGATCATGATAATCTAGTAGATGAATTAGATGATGATTGTGATGGAAAGATTATGAATGATAGAGGATATACTTTAAATAATAATCCTTCTACAGAAACAGAAGATAGTGGAAATTGTATAAATCAGTTTAATGATGATGTTATTACAGGAGGATTTTATTCAAGTCCTGTTTCAGAGTGTTCTGATTCTGATTGTTTAGGAGAGTTATTTAGTCCTGATGGAAGGACTTGTAAGGCTTATGGAGTTGGATTAGAATCAAGTAATTGTAATGATGATTTTGATAATGATGGAGATGGTTTTATGGATTGTTATGATTCTGAGTGCTATATTGATTGTGGAATTGATGCATTTAGTGGTGAAGGGGTTATTTATGCTCCTTTAAATCAGAGTCAGACAATTGTTTCTGGAAAGATTAGTTTAACATATCCTGTAAGGATTAGAAGAGGAGATGATTTTATTGTTAAGATTACTTATTTACAAGCACAATCTTCTAGTGATACTTCTGATGTTACTATTGGAAGTCAGAGCAATCCTATTCCTTATTCAGTATTTAATGTTGCCAGTGGAAGTTCTTGTATTGGGTGTGCTTCTGCAGGATTAACTTTTGATACTTCACAAGCCTCAAGTGATAGATTATTAATGGTTAAAAAGACTTCTGGTGGAAGTGTTTCTGCTGGAACAAGTGTTTATGTTGTTGTTGATTCTAAGAATTTAGTATTAAATCCTTGGTCTGTGGATTATTCTGCTCAATTCTCAGGTACTCCTGGACAGTATACTAAGGATGTTGAGGTGTTGAATAATGTTGCACCTTCAATGAGTTCTGTTATTTTTATGGAACCTGATAGTGGAAAATTAAGTGTTGGAGAGCAGTTACAAGTAGTTGGACAAGGATTTAGTGGTGTTTCTGGAGGGCAGATACATAGTGGTCGTGCAGGATATTGTGAGATTGAATTGTCAGGGCCTTCTAGTGCAGTGGTTAGTCAGGCAGATTGTGATTATGCTTGGAGTTTATATACTTCTGGAGATTATTCAGTTACAATTACTCCGTATGATTCTACTGGATTAGAAGGTGCATCTGTTGGACCTTCAACAAGAACAATTAGTATTGCTCCTAAGATTAATTCTCAATTAGACAGGGCTGATGATAAAAGAGTTCATTTTAGTTCAAATACGAGTTATGATTCTTTTTCAGATGTTTTTAATGGTTATGATGGTATTTTAACTGCACAATTTAGAACAGATACAAATAATCCATATACTGATAGTTCTTGTTTAGCTAAGTTTTTTGATTCATCTGGGACTTTGTTGGGAACCAAGACAATTGGGGCTAGTCTATCTAATGGAGGTTCAATTGTTGAATGTAGTGTTAATTCTGAAATTGATTATGTAGATAGTGATGGAATGTATTTTGTTTCAGTTAGTGCTAGTGATGGACAAGGATATACTCTTGAGACTAAGAGAGAGACATTTTTTGTATGTAATGATTTAAATTCTTCTGGAGATGGATGGAATTGTAGTCAAGCAGATTTTGATGTTGATGGATATACAGAGGGAATTTATCAACCATTTAATTATAGTAATGGTGTTTCATTATATAAGATGCCTTGTGATTCTTGTCCAGGTATGAATAATACTGGCCAGGATATAGATGGAGATGGGATTGATGATGCTTGTGATCCTGATTCTACTGAATGTGGTAATGGTGTTTTAGAGATTGGTGAGGAGTGTGACGATGGCAATACTGTTTCAGGAGATGGTTGTTCTTCTAATTGTACTTTAGAAGATGAAGAAGAAAATGAAACCGTAGTTACACCTACAGGGCCTCATGGTGGGGGTGGAGAGAGTAGTGATTCAGGAGCACCAGAGTGTTATAGTGATGAAGATTGTCCTAGTGATGAGACATGTTATATGGGTCAGTGTGTAAAACTATTTGATGTTGTAATACTGAATGCAAGTTCTCCTAGTGAATGTGGAGATAATTTTGATTTTGAATATTTCTTAAAAGGAATGGCTGATTTTCAGAGTGATGTTATTCTTAATTATTGGATTGAAAAGGATGAACAGATACTTTCAGAAGGCCAGGATGTTGTTTATCTTGGAAGTTTTGAAGAGATGACTAGGAATGCTTCTTTGTTCTTGCCTGGAGATTTTGAAGGAGGATTTTATACATTCTATGTTAAGGCTAGTTTTGAAGATTACTCTGCTGAATCTTTTAGAGACATACAGATAGATAATCATTGTTATGAGATAGAATCTCCTTTATGTGAAAGATTATTTGATTACTTGTGGTTATTTTTAGTAATAGGTGTTTTAGTTATTTGGATTTATTATTGTAGAGAAAATAAGAATAAATGTAAATGGAGAAAAAATGGTAAAAAGTAAAAAGATTAAAAAAAGTTTAAAGAAACTTAAACTTAAGAAGATTATAAGTAAGATTAAACTTAAGAAGATTATAAGTAAGAT
>CAYYLH010000001.1:0-42638 GCA_964472575.1 Candidatus Woesearchaeota archaeon | reverse complement strand
AGTAAGATTAAACTTAAGAAGATTATAAGTAAGATTAAACTTAAGAAGATTATAAGTAAGATTAAACTTAAGAAGATTATAAAAAGAATTAGAAAAGACTTTTTAGATAGAATTGATTGGTGGAATTTATTACTAGTTGTTGGATGTTCTCTTATTTTAATTTCTTTAATAGGTTATTTAGCAAGAATCTTTAATTTTTCTTTTTGGTTTTTTGGTGGAGATTTTGCATATCTTAGGATTTCTTGTTTTGTTTTTAATATCCTTATTATAATTATAATTATTTTAGTTTTAGTAATTCTTGGATTTTTAGTTTATTTATTTTATAAGAGGAAGAGGAGTGGAAGGAGAAGGAAGAAGTAATCTTAGTTAGTATGAGAAATGGGTAATTTTTTCTGCTGATAATTTTCATATTTATATTGTTGAAATATTTTAATTACTTAGCTAAGATTTGATTAGTGTTAATTAATTAGAAAGAAATTCATAATCTTTAGATTGTTAGGTAATGTGTGTATGATTTTAGAATTATTATTTTATTATCTTGTAAGGTATAATTATTTTATTTTTAGAGGGTTAATTAATGAACCTGTGGGTTTTGGTTTATAGAAGAGGTTATCTAAATCTGATTATTTAACTAACATAATTACTAACACTATCATCATCTAAATAGAACCAAGAAGGCATGCCTGATACTTGTGAAGATGTTGGATTTTCATCTGAGAAGTAAATATAGTCCTGAATAGATTTATCTTGTGATGTTATTCCTTGTTGTGTTAGACTTGGAATGTAAACTAAGGAGGTTATTCCATTTGAATTTGGTGTTAAATTTCCTTCTAGTCTTTGTATAAAGTTAGGAGCTGATGTAGATGCTATGTATAATCCTTGTTCTGTGTGATTTAGTAGTGTGTCTGTATTTGAAGTAGGAAGTGTGTAGATTGTTTGATTGATTGTATTGGTTACTAAAGAGTTTGTATTAATTGTGTATAAAGGGTCTTCAAATCCTGTGATGGGAATGTTAGTTATAATGAGTTCTTGTTTATCCCATTTAGCTAGTTGGGATTTATCTTCTACTAATAGGTTGAATGAGAATTCAAATGTAATTTGCCAAGGATTTGTTTGATAGACTTTAATTTCTGTATTAGTTATATTTACATTAGCATTTATCTTTTCTGATTTTTGATTTATTGTTTGTATTAAATCATCATAATACACTCCTGCTAGGATTTGTGATTCTTGATTATTAATTGTTCCATTAAAAAAGGCCTCTTGTGTTAGTTCAGAGAAGTTTTGAATATAACCTCCTGTTTGGGTTAGATAGTCTTCTGCTAAAAATATTGTTCTAAATCCAAATGCATAGAGTTTTCTATTTAGGTCTTGTTCTAAGGAGAATACAAAACTATCTATTGAGAGCACCCTGTCTTTTAGATTTGATTGTGTTTGTAGTATTGAGTAGACTTCATATGAGATAAAGAATAAGGCTATGATTGCTATAGTCAGGACAGTGAATATTTGTGCTTTTTTTGATTTTTTATTTATTTTCATTTTATTTAATTAATGCTTCGCCTGGATTGCGTTGACTTGTGCAAGGGTATTACTTATTTCTTAGCAGTCTTATTATTTATTTTTTATATTGTTATTTTTATCTCTTTTTTATCCTTTTTTGTTTAGTTTTATTATTTTAATCATCTCCATATTCTTACTTGTATTTCTGTTTCATAAGTATAAGGAATGCCTGAAAGTTCTGTTGAGTCAAACTGAAGGTTTTGAGATGAGATTGAAAAGTCAATTTTATTATTGTTATTAAAATCTAATTTTTCTAGTAAGTTATATACAGATGTTTGTATTGCATCATTAACATCATAGATTATATTTTCAGGAGTGAAAGAACATTTATTATTTCCTGTATATGTTGAAGGTGTGTTAATTTGTATTATTTCATTATTTTCTAATGAGATGTTCCATTCACATCCTTGTGCTTTTGATACAACAGGTGAGTAAGCTTGGAATGATTTTATTATTTTATATATTATCTTACTAGCTGTTGAGATTGGATAGCTGTCAGCAGGAGAGGTTCCTGTTAGTAATTGAATTATACTTGATTTTTGTATCGCTGTTGAGTTAGGTATTTGTATATTAAAAGGGTCTCCTAGTTCTATGTAATCATTTCCATAAGCTTCTATATTAAATTCTTCTTGATTATTAATTGTAAGGGTTTTTGTCCATCTTGGGCCTGAATAAGAAGTAGTTGTTGCTTCTAAAAATGTTGCATTTTCTGGAAGTGTTAGATTTAGACTTCCAGAAGAATTGAAGTTTTCACTTTCTAGGGTTATTACTAATCCATAGGGGTTTGTTGGATTATTATAGTTTAGTTCTATATAAGATGTTGGTGATAGATAAGAATAGATATCTCCTATTGATGTTGCTGTTTGTTCTGCATAGGTTACTTCTACTATTTCTCTTCCTATGTCTATTATTATATCTTGAACACCTTGAGATTCTGTATAAGCATAGAATTTTCCTCCTGTTTCATTTGTCATATTGTCTGCCATAGGTCTGTTATCACAAAGGCCTCCTGAACTTCCTGTTGTGTCTTTTGAAACATAATAAGAAGTTATATCATTAGTTACTAAATCTTCAATTACATCTTGGATATATTCTGGGCCTTCATAACAAGATTCATAAGTATCTGAATCATAAATATAACAATCTTTTGCATGAGGCTGTGCATCTGTTAAAACAATTATTACTTTTTTAGAATTCTCTCTCCAATTTAGATATATAGAATCATTAATAGCTGTTAGATGTGACTCTGGCCAGTCTGCTCCACCAGATGCTGTAAGAGTATTTATTTTAGTTTTAAAATCAATAGAAGAGGTTGTAAATTCGTTTGAATTAAATAAATGAATTTTAGAAGGAAAATCTGCATTATCTTCATTATAGGTTCCTCCACAAGATTCACATACAGAAGGGATTGAACAATCATTAGATAAACAACAAGACCAACCACCCCAACCATAATCACATCCTGTATTACCACAGCTACTCTTAGGATAGTCTTTAAATTCAATAATTCCTAACCTATAATCAATATCTTGTGTTACTAGTTCGTCTGCAAAGTCTTCTGCAATTGTATATACATCTTGAATTTCATCACCCATACTTCCTGTTGAGTCAATTACAAATACAATATCTGCAATACCTCCTCCTGTTCCTTGTTGTTGAACTTGTTCTAAACCTAATCTAATTGGAACTGTTTTTCCTGTTAAATCTTCATAGTTTAGTTTTGATTGGATTTCTGAATTAGTAATTGTTTCTTGTGTTTGTGTTTCTGATGATTCATTAAATATTGTTTTATTTGCAATATTTAGAAACATATTTACATTAGAGGTGTAGTTTAGAAAGACATTCATAGATGTTAGTTCTTCTGGAATATAAATTCCATCATAGATATTTATTAAGCCATCTATTCCCATAAAATTGTATTTTTTATTTGAACTTATATCTGATGAAGAATTAAATGTTAGTTTTAGATATCCTCCTGCTATGTATAGGTTATTAGAAGATTTAAATTCAATTAGATTAGTTCCTGTTTGAAAGTTAGATTCATATTCTGGTAAATAGGTTTGAGGTGTGTATTCATCTTGTGATTTTTCATAGTGTCCTGAGAATTGATTATTAATATATAAATCATAGTCATTATTTATTGCGATTTCAAATTCCATATCTATAACTTCTCCTGGTGCTTGTATTTGCATTGAGATATTTCCATCACCAATATAACCTCCAAAATAGTAGTATTGTACATTATCTGCTTTTGATAGATATGCTCTTGATGAGTATCCTTTAGCACTTTCTCCTTTTTGCAGTCCTGTAATTGTTTGTGATGATAGAATTATTTCTTGTGCATTATCTATTGGTGTTGAGTTTTTAGAAGCAATTAAATCAGTTCCATACCATATTCCTATATTTTCATTTGTGTCTAGTTCATCTAGTATTTGTTCTGCTAATGCACTAGCCATTGTTTGAGATTCTATTGATTCATTAATATAAAACTCTCCTATTTGTTCTAGTATTGAGTTATTTGGGTTTGTTATTTCTCCTTGACTAATTAGTGATTGGACATAAGAATTATCAATATTATTTATTTTTAGTTCTGACATTACTTTTAGTGTATCTGATTCTAGTTGAGTATTTTTTTGTCCTGCATTTATAGAGATATATACAACTAGTAGTGTCATCATGATTATAAAGAGTGCTACTAGTGCATCTGTTGAAAAGAATATTGCTTTTTTATTTTTTAATATTTTCATTTTAGTTATAATTTTTAATCTAATCCCATAGGTATAGGTAGACTGTTTTAGGTTTATTTTCATAGATTGTAAATCTTGTAATCTTAACTAGATTTTCTTTTTCATCTGCTATTGTTTCTGGGTCTGTATTTGGTTTTCCTATTCCATTATTAGGAGAGTCTTTTAAAAAAAAGTAAAAATCATACTTAGTAGAGAATTTTAATCTAGTTGTTTGATAGTTTTCTTGTGTAGATGTTAGTGTTTTAAGATTATCTAGTTTTGTTTGATTGATTTGATTGTTTGTTAGAATTCCTGGAATTACTACACTATCTGTTGTCCAGTTTTCAGGGCTTCCTGGAGATAGTATAGAGTCTGCTATTATTTCTGCATCATAGTCTAGTGATTTGAATTCTGTTGTTTCATAACCTGCAAAATTAATTGAATATAAAAAAAAGATAATAATTGCTATTGAGAATATTGTCATTGCTATTACAAGGTCTATCCCCCATGTTTGTGCTTTGTTTGATTTATTATGGGTTTTCATTTAGATAGATTGTTGAATTTATTTTTTTGATTGTATTGTCTCCTGGTTTGTTTAGTTGTCCTTGTATTCTAGGAGCTGGAAGTGAGATTGCGTATTTTTCATCTTGAGCAGTTATATAGACTGATTGTTCTATTACTTGTGCTGTATATTCTAAACTTCCTAATTTTTCAGGCAGTGTAAATGTTCTTTGATATCCATTACTTGCTTCTTGTGCTAGTGTTAGTTCGTCTTGTATTGATTTAGCTAGATTCTTTACTAGTAGTGCTTGTTTTTCTTGTGTTTTTTCAGAGTTTGAAGCTTGAATAGTAATTAGGAATGTGGCAAAAAAGAATAAAGCAAAACCTGTTATAATTAAAAATTCAATAGCTGCTTGTGCTTTTTTATGTTTGTGAGAGTGTGATAGTGTTTTCATTTGCTGTTATAAGAATATTCTTTACCCCTGGATTTGGATTTATTTCTCCTTGTAATTGAATAGGAACATTACTTTCAAATGCAACTAGGTTATCTCCAGAACTAGTAGAACTATTAATTACTAAACTATTATCTTGTATTGTTATTTGGTTTACATTTTCAGGTAGATAGGTTTCTATTGTTGCTTTTGATGGACTTCCTTTATAGTAGACTGATTCTGATGTAGAGATTATTTTGTCTGCAAATGAGTTGATTTTGTTGCTTCTAATTCTATCTTTTATTACTCCTGTATAGACCATTGCAAGCCCCATTATTCCTATTATAATAAAGGTTACAAAACCAACTACAATAAGATATTCCATTCCAATTTGTGCTTTGTTTTTCTGTTTCATCTCTTTTTTAATAAGGTTTATAAAATCCTCAATATATAGTTATTTAGGAATGTATATAAACATTTTTATATAATATGGTAAAAGAGGAAAAACCAGTTTTTTTTAGAGTTTTCTTAATTGTATTCTTTTTATTTTTAGTTAGTACTGGATTGTATGCTTATAGGTTTGGTGTGAGATTTAGTTTTAGTAATGGTTTGACTGGAAATTCTATTAAAGATGTAATTATTAATGCTAAGAATAGTCTTTCTCCTTTATCTAAGGGATTGATTATTGCTGAGTGGATTTTATTATTACTAGCTTTATTTATTGTGTATTTTAAAGATAAGGGTGTTAAAAATAAAAAAAATGAATTGGTTGGGATTGATTTTGAAAAGATTCAAAAACATGCAACTACTGATATAGATACTTTGTATGAGATTTTAAAACAAACTAAAAAGATAAAGATTAGTACAATTGAAAAGAAATTTAAAATCTCTAAAGATTTAGCTATGGAGTGGGCAGGAATTTTAGAGTCTAGTAATCTTGCTATGATTGATTATCCTGGATTTGGAGAACCTGTTTTAACTTTAAAAGAAAAACATAAAAATGAGAAAGGTGAAGAAGATAAAAATGAAAAGAGTTGTGATGAAGGAGATAGTTTAAATAAAAAAGGAGGTAAAAAAGAGGTAGATGAAAAAGAAAATAAAACAAAACAAAAAACACAAAACAACAAGCAAGAAGACAAAGAAAAGAAAGGCAACAAACAAAAGAGCAAGAGACAAAAAACAGACAAGAAAAAAGGAAAAAAGAAAAAATCAAAGAAGTGAGATTAGAATAGTTAAAGCAAAGCCTAAGCCTTTTGTAGTTAGTAAGGATATGAAATCTGATATTAATAAGGCTGTTAATGCTAAGGCTATTAAAGAGAATAAAAAGAAACATAAACATCTGCCTCACGGAGTTTTATCTACTTGTACTTTGGAAAGAGATGGTGCTGTGATTAAAGTAGAGGTTGTTAAGGATAAATCAGGGATTAGTTATAATTTATTAGTTCCTGAAATAGGTATTGCAACTGCGTGTTTATTATCAGATATTAGGGCTGAGTTAGTTAGTATGACTACTGTTAGTATGAAAGAGATTTTAGACCCTCATGCTTTTAATGATATTAAAAAGAGGTTTATGAGCGAGACAAATAAACTTTTGAATAAAAAGCTTCCTCATTTAGATGAAAAAATGAAGAAATATCTTGTTGGAAAGTTAATGCAAGATATGTTAGGATTAGGAGAGATAGAGTTTTTAGTTAATGACCCTGAACTAGAAGAAGTAGTTATTCCATCTTCTAAAGAACCAATAAGAGTTTATCATAAAAAGTTTGGATGGATTAGAACTAATCTAAGGATTAAAAAAGAAGAAGAGATTGTTAATTATTCTAATATTGTTGCTAGAAGAGTAGGAAGACAGATTACTGTTTTAACTCCTTTGTTAGATGCTCATTTAGTTACAGGTGATAGGGTTAATGCTATTTTATATCCTGTTTCTACTAAAGGAAATACAATTACAATTAGAAAGTTTGCAAGAGATCCATATACTATTATTGATTTGATTGGAAATAAGACTTGTGATATTGATTCAGCTGTTTTATTATGGTTAGCTATTGAGTATGAGATGAATGTTATTATTTCTGGTGGAACTGCTTCTGGAAAGACTGTATTGTTAAATGCATGTATGCCTTTTATTCCTCCTAATCATAGGATTGTTAGTGTTGAAGATACAAGAGAATTAATGTTACCTGATTTTTTATATTGGACTCCTTTAGTTACTAGAAGTCCTAATCCAGAAGGAAAAGGAGAGGTTTCAATGTTAGATTTATTAGTTAATTCTTTAAGAATGAGGCCTGATAGAATTATCTTAGGTGAGATGAGAAGACAACAAGAAGCAATGGTTTTGTTTGAAGCTATGCATACTGGTCATAGTGTTTATGCTACTCTTCATGCTGACTCTGCTGCTGAGACTATTTCTAGGTTGACAAATCCTCCTTTGAATATTCCTGCTAATTTGTTAAGAGCTGTTAATTTGAATGTTGTAATGTTTAGAGATAGAAGAAGAGGTATAAGAAGGGTATTTCAGATTGCAGAATTTGAAGCAGGAGATGATAGTGCTAGTGCTAATATTTTATATAGGTGGGTTCCTGAGGAAGATAGAATTGCAAGACATGCTGAATCATCTAGATTTTTTGAAGATTTACAAAGACATACTGGTTTAGCTGAAATAGAGTTAAAAAAGAATTTAGAAGAAAAGAAATCTGTTTTAGAGTGGATGATTAAGAATAAGATTCGAGATTTTAATGATTTTGGAAAGATTATGAATGTTTATTATACTGGTATTGAAAGATTAAGAAAGTTGATGAAAGGAAATAATATAAAAGAGTTATTAGGGAGGGAATAATGAAATTTAAGATTCCGTTTACTTTTTCAGATTATAAAAAGCTTAGAAGAAAGAGTGATTATTTTTTAAAAAGAATTAAACATAAGTCTAAGACCAAGTTAGGAGAGAATCTGAAGAATAGTAATATCTCTTTGACAAGAGAGGAGTATCTTTCTATTGTAATGAGGAGTTTTTTTATTAGTTTTTTAGGATTATTAGTTTTTTCTACTACTGTTCTTGCTTTTTTAAGGGTTGGATTTTTTTATTTATTTGGATTAGTAATTGCTATTTTATTTTCTGGATTTATTGTTTTTTCTCAGTTGGTTTATCCTAGGATTTATGTTTCTAGAAGACAGAAAGATATTGAGAGGAATTTATTACCTGCTTTAGAAGATATGTTAATTCAGGTTAATTCAGGTGTGCCTTTGTTTAGTGTTATGGTTAATATTTCATCTTCTGATTATGGTCAGTTAAGTGTTGAGTTTAAAAAAGCTGTTAAAAGAATTAATGCTGGTGAGTCTGAGAAAGAGGTATTAGAGGATTTAGGTGAGAATAATCCTTCTGTATTTTTTAGAAGGACTTTGTGGCAGATTAGTAATGGTATGAATGCAGGTAGTGATATGGCTATTGTTATTAGTGATAGTATTCATGCTTTACATGAAGAGCAGTTGATTCAGATTCAGAATTATGGAAATAAATTGAATCCTTTGATTATGTTTTATATGCTTATATCTGTTATTCTTCCTGCTTTAGCTATTACATTTATTACTATTTTATCTTCTATATTAGGATTAGAAGGTAGGATGATTCAGTTTGTATTTATTGGTTTGTTTATTATGGTTATGCTTATGCAGGTTATGTTCTTAGGTTTAATTAAATCAAGGAGACCATCACTATTATGAAGTTGAAATCAAGAAGAAAGAGAGAAGAGAAAGGTAAGTATAAGAAGTGGTTGATTCTTGCAGGTTTAATTGGTATTGTGATTAGTAGTGTTTTGATATTTTTTAGTGGTAATTGGATTTTAGGTTTAGTTATTTTTATAGGTTTGATAGTTTTGACTTGGTTGTATTTGTATTTTAGTGCTGCTTTGAAAGAGAGTGCTAGGATTAGTAAGATGGAAGAGGTTTTTCCTGATTTTTTACAATTAATGGCTAGTAATCTTAGAGCTGGTATGACTATTGATAGAGCTATGTTGTTGAGTGCTAGAAAGGAGTTTGACCCATTAGATAAAGAGATTACAGAGACTGGAAAGGATATTGCTACTGGTAGAAAGATTAAAGAGGCATTATTAGATATGGCTGATAGAATTGGAAGTAATAAGATTGAAAAGACTATTTTATTAATTATTTCTGGTATTGAGGCTGGAGGTAATCTTGCTGTTTTAATTGAACAGACTGCTTCTGGTATGAGGGAGAGAGGATTTGTTGAGAAGAAGGCTGCTTCTAGTGTTTTAATGTATGTTATATTTATTTTTGTAGCTGTTGCTGCTGGTGCTCCTTTGTTATTTTCTTTATCAGGTGTTTTAGTTGGTGTTATGACTGACTTGTTAGTTGGTGTTCCTGATATGTCTAATGCTGCTATTAATTTACCTTTTTCTATGACTGGTGTTGGAATTAGTGTTAGTTTTGTAGTTTGGTTTAGTGTTGTATTTATCTTGGCTATTGATGTTCTTGCTTCTTTGGTTTTAGGTCTTGTTGCTAAGGGTGAGGAGAAGCAAGGGTTGAAGTATTTGCCTTTCTTAGTTGTGATTAGTATGATTGTTTATTTTTTAACCAGGGTTGTGTTGCAGAATTTTATGTCTGGATTTTTTTAGTAGCAAGGTTTTTATAGCTCTTTATTTTATATTTAGTAATGGTAAAAAAGAAGGTTAAAAAGAGTGTTAAAAAGAATTCTAAAAAAGCTATTAAGAAGATTGGAAAGAAAGAAGATAAGTTAGAAGAAATTTTAACTAAGAAGAAGACTAAGATTGGAAAGGTTGAAAGGGTTGCTACTGGTGTTAAGAATTTTGATAAGTTGATTCAAGGAGGATTTGAAAAGGATTCTATTAATTTGATTGTAGGTAGTTCTGGAAGTGGTAAGAGTATTTTTGCTATTGAGTTTTTAGTTGATGGATTAAAGAAAAATGAAAAGTGTTTGTATATTACTTTTGAAGAAAAGAAAGAGGTTTTTTATACTAATATGAAGCAGTTTGGTTTTGATTTGGAAAAAGAAGAGAAAAAAGGTAATTTTGTGTTTTTAGAGTATACACCTGAGAAGGTTAAGACTATGCTTGAAGAGGGTGGGGGTATTATTGAGAGTATTGTATTAAAAGAAAAGATTTCTAGAATTGTTATTGATTCTATTACTTCTTTTGAATTGTTATTTGATGATGATTTGAAGAAGAGAGAGGCTGGTTTAGAGTTATTTGGAATGTTGAGAAAGTGGAATACTACTTCTTTACTAACTTATGAAGAAGACCCTACTAAGGATGGTAAGGCTAGTTCTAAGGCATTAGAGTTTGAATCTGATAGTATTATTGTGTTATATTTTGTTAGAACTGGAAAGGAAAGAGAGAGATTTTTAGAGATTATTAAGATGAGGGGAACAGAGCATTCAAGAGAGATATTTCCTTTTAAGATTGGTAAGTCTGGTGTTGAGATTTCTACTAAGGCTTATTCTGGTGAGTTGGATATTTAGATTTTTAGAAAAAGAAAATTGGTGTTTCAAAAGAAAACTTAAATAGTATAAGTTTAACATTATAACCTTGATATACTTAGCCAAGATTTGAATTGCGATTAATTAATTAAGTTTGTGGAGAAAGCTGTTTTATTTTTATTTAAATATAGAGTTAACACTAATTAATAAAAAATTAATTAAAAATAAAAGGAAAATGCCAGCAGAACAAGAGTTCTGCATTTGACAAAAATAAAAAATTAAGCAACTACTTCTGTAGATACAGTACCTGTTGATGTTTGTGGTAAACTTCCACCTGATTTGATGTACTTAACACTTAGATCTTCTTGTACAGAATCTCCAACAGTTAATCCACTACAACTTACTACAGCAGTGTATGTTTCACCATTTGCTACATTTTCATTAGGTGTTATAGCAGTACATCCTCCAGTCATATTAACACTTGTAACATTAATTGAATCTCCAACTCCATTTCTAAATACTACAATAACTGATGTAGTATTAGCTGTTTGTTCTTCACAAGATAGTGGAGCACTTAAACTACAAAAGCTTACTGTTCCACCTGAGCTAGACATTAACCACCAAAGTGCACCAACAGCAATAACAGCAGCAAGAATGGCCCAACCATAAGTCATTAGGAATTCCATAGCTGCTTGTCCTTTTTTGTTTGACATTATTAACCTCCTTTTAATTTTAGTATTAGTTAATCGAGGATGATGTTGTTTATAAATATATCTGTTAATGTGAAGTTTTATAAAATTAGAATTTGTTAGTATCTTATGAAGAATTTCCAGTATCATGAAGTTACAGAGAAAGAAAGAGAAGATATTAAAAAGCAAGCTAAAAAGATTTTAGATGAGTTTTCTTCTGCTTTAGATAAGATTAAGACTAGTGAAGCTCATTTTGAAAATAAAGATGGGACTAGACAAGAGGGTGATGGTTGGAATTTAGATGAAGAGTTTAGAGATACTGCTTTTGCTAATGCACCTTTAGTTGATGATGAGTTTTTTGTAGCTGAGAAAGGAGGGTGGAAATGAACATTGTTGTTAGGAGTATAGATGGATTTGAAAAAAAGAAAGAAACTTTTAAACAACAAGGATTGTATAAAGTGCATGTTGTTGCTGATTTTGATAAAACCCTAACAAAAGCATTTGTAAATGGAGAAAAGGTTGCAAGTGTAATTTCATTATTAAGAAAGCAAGCTGGAGAATATTTAACAAGTGATTATGCTGAAAAAGCACAGGCCTTATTTAATAAATATCATCCTATTGAGGAAAATCATGATTTATCTTTAGAAGAAAGAAAAAAGGCAATGGAGAAGTGGTGGAGAGAACATTTTGATTTATTGATTAGGTGTGGTTTGAATAAGGGTGACTTAGAAAGATTAGTTTCTAGTTCTGGAATTGAATTAAGAAAGGGAGTAAAAGAGTTTGTAGAATTTTTAAAAGAAAATAATATCCCCTTAATTATTTTTTCAGCTTCTGGTATTGGGGATAGTATTCAAATGATAATGAAAAAAGAAAGAATAGATTATGATAATGTTTATTATTTAACTAATTGTTTTGAATTTGATTCTGAAGGAAAGGTCATTGAGATGAAAGAACCAGTTATTCATTCTTTAAATAAAGATGAAACAAGTATTAATAATCACCCTGTTTATAATGTTGTTAAAAATAGAAAGAATGTTATTTTGCTTGGAGATTCATTAGATGATTTAGCAATGGTTAGTGGTTTTGATTATGATAATTTGGTTAGTTTTGGATTTTATAATCCTGGAGAAAAAGCAACTATAGATGATTATGAAGATAAATTTGATATTGTTATTTTAGATGATGGAAGTTTTGAAAGTGTGAATAGATTTATGGAGGATATAAAATGAAGATAAAAGAAAAAGTAAAAGCAATTAAAAAACAGAGAATGAGTGCTGTTGAGAATGTTATGAATTTTGGAGAGAGGATTAAAAAGTTGAATAAAAAGTTGAATGTTTTTTTTCATTTAAATGAGAATGCAATTGATGAAGCTAAGGAGATTGATAAAAAGATTAAGTCTGGAAAAAGAGTTGGAAAATTAGCTGGAATTTGTTTTGCTGTTAAGTCTAATATTTTAGTAAGGCATATGGTTGCTAATTGTGCTTCTAGGGTTTTAGAGAATTTTATTTCTCCATATGATGCTAGTGTTATTGAAAGATTAAAAGCAGAAGATGCTATTGTTTTAGGTATGGTTAATATGGATGAATTTGCTTCAGGTGCTAGTGGTGAGACTTCTGCTTATGGTGTTTGTAAAAATCCTGTTAATAATAAATTAATCCCAGGAGGTTCTTCTTCTGGTAGTGCTGCTAGTGTTGCTGCTGAGATGTGTGATTTTTCGATTGGTAGTGATACTGGTGGGAGTATTAGAAATCCTGCTGCTCATTGTGGTGTTGTTGGATTTAAACCGAGTTATGGTGCTGTTTCTAGATATGGTTTAATTGATTTGTCTATGTCTTTAGACCAGATTGGACCTTTAACCAAAAGTGTTGAAGATGCTGAATTAGTATTTGATATTATCTATGGAGAAGATAGTTTAGATTGTACTACTTCTAATAATATTAGTAAGAAACAAAATAAAAAAGAAATAGTAATTGGATTGGTTAATTCTGGTGAGTATTGTGATGATAGAATAGTTGATATGATTAATAGTAAGACTAAAGAGTTAGCTAAAAAGAAGGGATGGAAGGTAAAGAGTATTGAATTGCCTTTAGATGTTGCTATTCAGACTTATTATGTTTTAGTTTATACTGAGTTTTTTTCAGGAACTAGAAAGTTTGATGGAAGAAGATTTGGTTTTAAAATTGAAGATAAAGCAGGACCAGAAGTATTAAGAAGAATTTTAGGTGGACAAGAGACTAGTAAGGCAGAGTATAAAGGAAGGTATTATAGAAATGCACTAAGGGCTAGGAATTATGTTAAAGAGCAGTTTGATAAGGTTTTCCAAGGAGTTGATTTTATTGTATTGCCTACTGTTCCTAAGTTAGCTCATAAAATTGGAGAGGATATTTCTATTAAAGATATGTATGCTTATGATATTACAACTATTCCTGCTAATCTTGCTGGTATTCCTGGGATTTCTATTCCTATTGGTGAGTTAGAAGAAGATGGAATTAGTAAGAAGGTTGGTTTGCAGGTTTTTGGAAAGAAGTTTGATGATTTTTCTGTTTTAGATGTTGCTAAGGAGTTTGAAGATGAGGTTGGGGGTTTTGAGGGTGATGAAGGGGTTGGGGATGGAGATTGATAAGTCTAAGGCGAGGGGGTTTTTGGATGGAATTTCTGAGAGTGATAAAGTAGGAATTATTTTCCATGATGATTTAGATGGTTTTGCTTCTGGAATGTTGATTTATGATTTTTTAAGACAGAAAGGTGTTAAGGATTTAGAGGTTTTTCCACAATCTATTGAAAAGAATTGGATGAAGAAGTTATTAGATAAATTAAAACAGAAAGATAAGATTTTAATTTTTGATTTAGGACCAGATACTTTTAATGAGGATGTTAATGATTTAAAAGATAAAGATATTCTTTATATTGACCATCATCAGCCAAGTAGTAATTTACCTGATTTTATTTTAGAGTATAGAACAGAGTCAGAGGTTCATGTAGCTAGAAGTGTTTATGATTTAGTTGGAAAGGATGTTAGTAATGAAAAAGAATGGTTAGTTAATTTAGGTTTAATGGCTGATATTGGTTGGAAGTTTAGTGATAATCTTAATTTAATTAATAATTATCTTAAAAAAAATAATCTAAATTTAGAAGAATTTAGAGAGAGAGCTTATGAGATTGGAGATTTTTTAATTTATTTTTCAAATGATTTAAAAAAAGCATTTGGGATTATGAAGGGGATTAATAGTTTTGATGATTTTTATAAGATTAAAGAATATTCTGAGGTTGTTAGAAAAGAGGTAGAGTTTTGGGTTAATAATTATGAAAAAAATCATGAGAGTTTTGGAAAGATTAATTTTTATTGTTTTAAGCCTAAGTTTATGATTAAGTCTAGTGTTACTACAATTATTTCTTTTAAAAATCCTAAAGAGATTTTTATTTTTGGAGTTTTTGATGATGAGGAGGGAGTAAGGATTAGTGGAAGGTGTCAGTCAGGAGAGTATGATGTTCCTGAGATTTTAAAACAAGCAATACAAGGATTAGAAAATGCAAGTGCTGGAGGGCATAAAAGGGCGTGTGGAGGTTATATTCAAAAGAAAGACCTAGAAAAGTTTAAAGATAATTTGAAAGTTATTGGAGAGAGATTGTAGTTAGGTAATGTGTGTATGCTGGGATTATTTATTTTTGAATGATTGAAATATTTTAATCACTTAGCGAAGATTTGATTTTGGATTAATTAAATTTTTGATTATTATATTGAAAGGATATTAATAAGATTTAAGATAGAACAGGAAATTCTTCCATAATAAATCTTTAACAAGATTTATAAATCAGATTCAACTTAATAAAATATGTTATGGTTATGGATATTAATTGCAGTAGTAGCATTCATTGCTATAGTTTTCTTTGTGTATTATAATAGGTTTGTAAGATTGAAAAATCAAATAGAGAATTCTCTTGCACAGATTGATGTTCAGTTAAGAAAAAGAGCAGAGCTTGTTCCTAATTTATTGAATTCTGTTAAGGGTTATATGAAGCATGAGAAAAAGATTATTTCAGAGGTAACTAATGCTAGAAAGGCATTAGTAGGTGCTAAGGATTTACAAAAAAGAGCACAAGCTGGAAATAAGTTGCAGTCTGCTTTAGGTAGTTTATTTGCTATTGCTGAGAATTATCCTAATCTAAAAGCTAATGAAAACTTTTTACACTTACAACAAGAGTTGAGTGCTATTGAAGATAAGATTGCTTATGCAAGACAGTATTATAATGATGGAATTATGCAGTATAATTTATCTTTGACTACTATACCTGGAAAGTGGTTTGCTTCTATGTATGGCTTTGGTAAGGAAGATTATTTGAAGATTCCTGTTGAGAAGAGAGCTGTTCCTAAGGTTGAATTTTAGTTTCTTTAGAAAGAAGGCAGTTAATTAATGTGTGCGAAGATTATTTAGGTTGCTAAGATCTGGAATATATAAAATAAATTTAATGATTTGCATTGGTATTAATTAAGTAAATTGTAGGTTTGATTTGAGTATAATATCATTTAAATTATAATTTAAAATTTAAAGATGATGCTAATATATATGAGAGTTAGATTTAAAACTCTTAATTGATTTTATATTCTATGGAGAGATTATCATTTTATACAGAGATATCTAATAATAAAAGGAATTCTGTATTTTTAATTTTATTAGTTGTTGTGATTCTAGTTGCATTGATTTATGCTATTGGATTAGCTATTGGTGCTGATGTAATTGTTATTTCTATTCTTGCTGTTATGATTACTTTGATTTATGTTTTAGTTAGTTATTATAATGCTGATAAGATTGCTCTTTCTAGTGTGAATGCTAAGAAGGCTAGACAAGATGATTATAGGCAGTATCATCATTTAGTTGAGGGTTTGTGTTTAGCTTCTGGAATGCCTAAACCAAAATTATATGTGATTGAATCAGAACAGATTAATGCTTTTGCTTCTGGAAGGAATCCTGAGAATTCTGTAATTTGTATTACTACAGGTGCTTTAAAAAAATTAAATAAACAAGAATTAGAAGGAGTGTTGTCTCATGAGTTAAGTCATATTGCTAGTTATGATATTAGATTTATGACTCTTACTGCTGTGTTGGTTGGAATGATTGCAATTATCTCTCAGATTTTTTTAAGGAGTTTATTTTTTAGAGGAGGAAGGAATGATGAGAATAATGCTATATTTTTAATTATTGGAATTGCATTAGCTATTCTTGCTCCGATTTTAGTTGCCTTGGTTCAGTTAGCTATATCTAGAAAGAGAGAGTATGGTGCTGATGCTTCTGCTGTTAGGTTTATTCGTTCTCCTACTGGTTTGGTTGGAGCATTGAAAAAGATAAAACAGGAGAATAAGAATTATGAATTAAAAGTATCTGGTGCTGTGTCTCCTTTGTTTTTATCTAAACCATTTAATTCTAAAGAGATATTTCAAACACATCCTGATATTGATAAGAGGATTGCAAGATTAGAAAGGATGTGATTATTCATAATGTTTATAAGTAGGGTTGAATAGTTGTTTATTATAAAATGGAAGAAGATGAACCTGATTCGCGAATGCGAAGGGTGTTGTTAGAACCAAATATAAGTAAGGGTGAAATAGCTGTTTTAAATCCTACAATTTATTCTAAAGGAGATGATGAAGAAAATGTATTTTTATATAGGTCTAGAAGAGTTTTTCAAGGAAAAGAGTATTCTATTACTGATTATGGCTTTTTAAGAAATCCTTTTGAATTAGTTAATACTGTAAATAACTTATTATATCCTGATAAAGAGTATGATTCAAGGGGGTGTGAAGATGCTCGTGTTTCTGGTGTTGATGATGAGGTTTATATTACTTATGCTGGTTATGATGGTGAAAAAGCAAGAGTGTGTTTAGCTGTTAGTGATAGGGATTTTAAAGGAGTTGAAAAGAAAGGGGTTATTGGGCCTCAGTTTACACTAGAGCAGGCTGTTGAGATTGTTGGAAGTGAGTATTATAAAGAGAGATGGGAGAGAATTTTGAAAGAAGATGAAATGTCTGGGAAAAAGAGTTATTTACATGATAAGGATGCAGTAGTAGAGAGGCGGGGTGGTAAGTGGGTGATGTGGCATAGGTTAGAGCCTGGAATTCAGGTAGCTATTGCTGATAATTTAAATGATTTTAAAGATGAAGGTTATTGGAGAGATTATTTAGAAAGATTAGATGAGAGAGTTGTGATGAATCCTTCAGAAGAGTGGGAACAAGAGAAAGTTGGATTAGGAATTCCTATTTTTGTAGATAATAGGTTTTTAGGATTATATCATGGAGTTTCAAGAAAAGGGAATGATTTTCTTTATCAAGGAAGCTTTTGTGAGTTATGTCCTAAAACATTTAAACTAATTAGTAAATCTAAACAACCTTTATTTATTCCTAGTGAGCAGGATGTTTTAGATGAAGGAGAGATTAAAAAAAGAATAGCTTTTCCTACTGCTGGATTGAAGATGGGATGTGATAGTGATAAGTTGGTTGTTTATTCTGGTTCTGGTGATAGAAATATTACTTTAGAGGTTGTGAGTATGAGTGAGTTATGTTCATTACTAGTTCCTCTTGGTGAAAATCAAGGAAAAGAAGTTGCATGATTGTTGTGGAAAAAAACAATAGTATTTTTAAATAGGAATTCTTTGTAAATACTAACAACCAAAAGGAGGTTAAAATACATGGCTTTAGATTTTGCAAAAGAGGCAATAGAAAACGTAGAAAAGAATAGTATTAACTTTGACGAGTTAAAGGCTGGGAAAGCTAACATCAAGGTTTTCGGTGTTGGTGGATGTGGATGTAATATGGCTACATGGCTTTTTAACAAAGGTATTAATGGAGCAAATATTTATGCTGTTAATACAGATGCTTTGCATTTATCAATTACAAAAGCTGATGAGAAGATTCTTATTGGTAAGGAATTGACTAGAGGTCTAGGTGCTGGTGGTTATCCTGCAAAAGGTAGAGAAGCTGCTAAAGAAGCTCTTACTGACTTGAAGAAGGCTGTTTCGGGTTCAGATATGGTCTTTGTTCTAGCTGGTATGGGTGGAGGAACAGGAACTGGAGCAATTCCAGTTGTTGCTCAATTAGCTAAAGAAGCAGGAGCTGTAGTAATTTCTGTTACTACAATGCCATTCGAAGCTGAGAAAGCTAGAATTGATAAAGCAGAGTTTGGATTACAAGAGTTAAGAGAAGTTACTGATACTGCTATTGTTTTAGATAACAATAGGTTAGTAGATATTGCTGGACAATTGCCAATGGAACAAGCATTTGCTGTTGCTAATGAATTAGTTAGTACAATGATAAAAGGTATTGTTGAGACTATTACACTGCCTTCTCTGATTAATTTAGACTATGCTGATGTATCTTCTATTATGAAGAATGGAGATGTAGCTGTTATAGGTATTGGAGAGGATAATTCAACTGCAAGAGTAGATACTGCTGTTCAACAAGCTCTAACACATCCATTATTAGATGTGGATTATAGAGGGGCTACTGGTGCTTTAGTGCACATTACATGTGGACCTGATATGAAGTTAGAAGAGTTTGATAATATTGGTAGATTAGTTACAGAGAATATCTCACCTGATGCGCAAGTTATTATTGGTGCTAGGATTAATAAAGAGATGCAAGGTAGAATAAGAGTGATTACTATTATGACTGGTGTTAAGAGTCCTTATATTTTAGGTAAGGAATCTAGTTTTGAACAACACGCTGCACCTGAGATTAATGACTTAGGCATAGAAGATTTATCTTAAATTTTATACCAGCTTTGCTGGTTTTTTTATTTTTTTATTTTGGTTTTTTAGTTAGTGTGTCTGGGAGATTATTTATATTATTAATTTTAATAATAGGTTGCTAAGATTTGACTTAGATTAATTAATCTTGTTGGTTTTGAAAGTTTAGATTACTAGAATTATAAATTTTTTAAATCTTAAGCATTTTCATGCTTTAATCTTGTTAGAGGTTGCATTTTTTTATTTTTATATTCATCAAAGAACATTCTAGAATCTAGTTCTGGTTTGTGTTTTTCTTCTTGTCTAATTTTTGTTGCTCTTGCTATTGGAAGGATTGCTTCTATATCTATTTTGCTTGGAATCTTTAGAGTTCTTTTTACTAGGTTATCTTCAAAATGTCCTATCCAACAGGTTACGTATTTGTATTTGTTTAGTCCGAGTAAGATGTTTTGTATTGCTGCTCCTGCTTGTTGTTTTGTGTATTTTATTCCTCTTTCTTCATACATTTGTTTTTGTTTTTTAGAATCAGAAGTAATTACAATTAAGTAAGGTGCGTCTTTGATAAATGGTTGAGAAGCTGCATTTGCTATTTTTTTTATTTTTTCTTGGTCAGATACTAAGATGAATTGAAGATTGAATAAGTTTCCAGCCATTGGTGCGTATCGTGCTAGGTCAATTGCTCTTAGAATTTTTCTCCAGTCTGGTTTCTTTGTAGTTGAATATCTTTTCACACTCTTTCTTGTTTTTATGGCTTTTTCTATGTCCATATGTTTATTATGTTTTTTGGGTTTTTATATATTGTCTTTTTTTAATCCTGACAAGTCATTGGTTTGAGAATTAAATAGGAAAGGAAAAACGCTTCGGAGAGGACTCTACTCACACTTCACTTTTGTTTAATTAAACTATATTGTCAAAAGCAAAGATGCTCGCCTCTGACAAGTCATCGGTTCGAGAAAAAGGAAAACGCTTCGGAGAGGACTCGAACCTCTGACAACGCGGTTTCTGCATTGCCTACCTTGGCAAGACACGACTTGTAACAGCCGCGCGCTCTACCTATTGCTCCTGTCTTCCAGTTTTAGCTGAAAGATAAGTCTGAGCTACCGAAGCAAGTTCATCTAATCCAAGGATTAGACAATATTCAAGTATTCCATAGTATCTATATAAAGCTTTTGGAATGACTACATAGATTTGATAATTTTTACTCAAATGAGCTATTTTTTCTTTTAGTTTATATGCTTTTGTTTCTCCTTTCCAGGCTGTACATTCTAAAATTATCTCATTATTAATAATAAAATCTGGAAAGAAATATTTATTATTAGATTTTATTAGGGTTTCATATTGATAGTCAACTCCAAGGTCATATAAAATATCTGCTACTTGTTTTTCAAATAAATTTCTTACTTTTTCACCCCTTTTTGTTTTATATTTGTATCCTGAAATTTTTTTAAATCTAGAATATTGTAGTTTATAATATTCTTTTGGATTTTGATCTTTCATTTTTCTGTGCCATTTCTTTAATTTATCAGATTGTCTTTTTTGGATATTTCTCATATCTTTTTCAAAGGTTCCTTTCTTCTTTTTAGCTAAAACACAATTTTTCCCTCCAAGTTTTTGCTTGAAGTTATTTGGTAATCTTTTTTTGATTCTATTCTCTGAAAGATTAAGAAAATTCATTATAATTTTCGCTCTTTGTATTGGGATTGGAGAGCCATAAGAGTATCTTAGCAATGACGAAGAAGGAATATTAATTTCTCTTGCTAATTTTCTATATGAACCTTCTTCTTTGATTGCTTTTTTTAAAATGGCTCTTTGATTTTTTAGTAGAAGATACATTCAATTAATAATCTTTGAAATTATATAAATCTTTCCTTCCCTAATTAGCTAATAAGGCGATTTATTCCACTTCAATCTTTTTGAATTTACCTTTTAAACCTAAATCATCTTTATCAAGATATCTAAGATTTCTGTTTTGTTTTTCTAGATAAGCAAAAACATTTCCGTGTTTAGCACCTTGTGCAAGAGAGATTACTGCTTGGGTTAGAGCTTCTACATTTTCTGCATGTGAGATTATAGCTACTTCATTATTTTTTATTGTTATTTTAGAATTAGTTAGATTAGCTAGTGTTTGTTTTGCTTTTCCTTGTGTTCCTATTACTCTTGCTCTTACATCTGCAAGTTTTTTTCTTTTTGTATGGTCTTTTATATTAATTACCTTAAATGAGTATTCTTGGTCTAGTAATAAAAGTGCGTCTTCTACATTAAAACCATAATCAATAGCTGATAGAATTTGGATAGCAATATATTCATTTAATTCATTACCTTTTACTATTGCTTTTTTCCCTTTGACTTGGATGTTAATTTTTAGTTTAGCTTCTATTTTTGGGGTTGCTTGTTTTATCTTTCTAGGGCTGTTTATAGCTAGAGAGTGCATTTTAGAATTCAGAATCAACTGCTTTTAGATGACCTTGTTGTTTTAGTCTTTGAGCTTGTGCTTTTGTGTATTTGTATAGAACATCTGCTTTTTCATTATCAAATTCCCAGGGTTCTACTATAACTGCATCTCCTTCTCTTAACCAGAGTTCTCTTCTTTTTCTTCCTGGAACTCTGCAGTTTCTTGTTTTTCCATCCATACAAGAGACAAACATTCTACCTGCTCCTAGTCTTTGAGTTATAATTCCAATTACTTCATTACTTTTTGGAAGTTTTACTCTTACAGGTTTGTTTTCTTCATTTATGTTATTATCTTTTTTGTACATACTAAGAATTATGATTTAGGGTTTATAAATCTGGGGATTAAACTAAAACTAAAGCACATGGAATATTTTGGATTTTAGAGATTGCTTCTGGTTTGATTAGATTAAGTTTTAAAGCAAGATTACAAGACTTATCACCTACAAAATTGAAAGTGGCATCTTCTCTTTTTGCATCTTTAAGTTTAGTTATGATTTCTTTTTCTTCTAGTTGTTCTCCTTTAAAGAAACCACCTGTTAGGTCTAGTTGCATTGGTTTTCCATTTATCTCTTGTTGGAATTTCTTTCCTATAAGCTCTTTATCACACACAGCTACAACTAGTCTGTATGCATTATGTATTTTAATCAGCATTTTAAAATTCTAATTAGTAATTTAATTCTTATTTAAATTTATAATGGGTTTTATTTTATTCCGCCCATTCTGCAAACTGTTGTATTACAATTAGGGCACTTACCTTTAGCTATCTTAGTACCTTTTTTTGTTGTGCTTTCAACAGGGTCTTTCATTTCAACCTTTTTTTTGCATTTTACACAATATCCTTCTGTCATTTTTTACCTCCTTTTGATTATGCTATTCTTTGTTTATGTCCACAAGCCATACATCGTATATATTTATGACCTGATTCTTCTATTAGTTCTGTGTCTGGTTTTTTACATGCTACACAGATTACAAATTTATCCATATATTTTTGGATTTTATCACATATTGTTTTTTCTGGTATTTTTCTTGTTAGAATTAATCTATCTCCTTGTATGTTTCCTTTTGATGCTAGTTCTTTTAATAGAAATTTTTGTATGTGTTCTGGTTTTCTACCAATAGAATTAGCTACTTGCATAAAGTTAGAAATTATTGTTTTTGTTCCTTGAATTAGTGTTTCTGGTTTTTTTATTTCATATCTTTCACAAGCTTTGCAAGGAGTTACTTTTTCATAAGCTTGTTCTAGTAATTCTTCGTAATTCATATATATGTGTGGATTTAAGGGTTTTTAAGGGTTTTTGGTGTGTGATCTATCCCAAATATCTTAATCTACCTGGTCTAGGTTCATAGACAAGGCCTTCTTCTAGAAGTTTTTTTATCTCTTGATTAATTATATCTGGAGAAGCTTCTATATCCATTAGTAGTTGGTCTGTGTCGATTCCATTGTCTTCTTCTGCTTGTTTTATCTTGTTAAGTATTTGGTCTCTTGCTGAGTTATTTGCTTGTGGAAGGTCTTTTTTTGAGTTTTGTATTTCTAGTTTTCTTACTAATAACCATTTAGGGTCTATTGGTTTTACTACTTCTGGTAGAATGTATAGTTCATCATTATACTCTCTTACTGTTCCGATTATTTGAAGTGTGTCTCCTTGTGATACTTTTTTTAGCATTTCTATATCATCTGCAAAGGATTTTATTCTGATTTGTCCTGAAGCATCATCAAGTGTTACAGAAGCGTATTTCTTTTCTCCATCTTGTATGTATTTTTCTATTGCATTTGCTATAAGATTTACTCTATTTATTTTTTTATCACCTAGTTCTACACAGATTAGTTTGTCTTGGTCTTTAATAGGTTTTGATTTTAAAATATCACCAATTCTTAGTTTGTATGCTGTGTTTCTCTTTTTTATTTCTTCCATTATTATGTATGTTGATTTTGTTTTTTAAAGATTTATGAGATATAATGATAGTTAGTTACATCCTTTGTATAAATCCTTTTTTAGGTCTGAATAGGTCTCCGTTTCTTACTAGTTTGTTTAGTATATCATCTAGTTCGTCTTGTTTCATACTTGGTTTTAGTTCTTTTTCTATTTCTTCTATTGGAATTCTTTTTCCTAGTCTTGCTTCTAGTTTTTCTAGTGTTTCTTGGACTAGATTGATTTTACCTCTTTGTGAAGCAGGGTTTCCTGCTATTTTATCTATGTCAAATGTTTTTGTTTCTTCATCATAACCTACTTGCATTAGATAGTAGTTCATTAGTTTGATTGCTTCATCTGCATCTTCTTTTGTTACTTTCTTTTTTAGTCTTGCTCTAGCTGTTGCTTCTGCTATTCTTACTAGTGCTTCTAGTTGTCTTGCTGTTATTGGAATTGGTTTTACACCTGAATCTGAATAAGAAGGTTGGTTTCTTAGTCTTACATAGAATTCTTTTATTGTTGCTACTGCTTCGTCTGTTAGTTTTGGATTTATTTTTTGTCTTGAGTATGCTATGTATTTTCTTAGTAGTTTTTTATCTATGATTTCATGAACTACTTCTTGTTGATGTTCTCTTAGTACGTGTGTAGCTATTGATTCATCTCTTTCTTTATCAGGAAGGTCTCTTAGAATGAATATAATGTCAAATCTAGATAGTAATGGTGGTGCTAGGTTTACTTGTTTTGCTATCATCTGAGTAGGGTCAAATCTTCCGTATTTTGGATTTGCAGCTGCTAGAACTGCTGTTTGTGCTCTAAGTGTTGCTTGGATATTTGCTTTAGATATTGTTACTGTTTGTTGCTCCATTGCTTCATGCATTGTACTTCTATCATTTTCATCCATTTTTTCTAATTCATCTATACATATTAATCCTTTATTAGATAGAACCATTGCACCTGCTTCTAAAGACCAGCCTTTTAAGAATTCATCTTTTACTACTGATGCTGTTAGACCTGCTCCTGAAGTAGATTTACCAGATACATATCTTCCTTTTGGAGCTATTCCTGATATAAATTTTAATAGTACAGATTTAGCTACACCAGGGTCTCCTACCATTAAAATGTGAATATCTCCTCTTGTTTTTGTTGTATCACTTCTTTGTTTTTTTACACCTCCAAATAATTGTAGTGCTAGTGATTGTTTTATTTCTGGATATCCCCAAATAGAAGGTGCTATGGATTTTGTTAGTCTTTCAAATATTTTAGGGTCTGCTGCTAGTTCTTTTATTTCTAGTTCATCTTCTTCTGATATTTCTAGGTCTTCAAATGATTCTTCTGTTGGAATTATATTATTTGCTTCTACTGCTAAATCATATCTTGTTGATACACCTCCTGCTGCTAAAGGGATTGAGATTTCTTTTAATACACCTATGATTTTTACTCTTGCACCTGGTGTTGTTTTTTCTTCCATTTTTGGTTCTACTAGGTCTTCTTTTAGAAATACATTCATTCTTTTTGGTTGTTCTCCTCCGTCTAAAGAGTCTGGAGATTCTTCTATTACAAGTCTTTGTGCATCTACCATTTCTTTTGAAATTTCTTTAAATCCTCCTCTTCTTCCACAAGAGCAACGAGTTGGTTCTCTGAATTTTTTATCAAATTGTAGTACTGAGATTATTGTTCCACATGAAGGACATTCAAATTTAGCAGAGGTTACTTGGGGTCTTACTTCTGATGCTTGTCTTACTATTCCTTCTATTTCTATTAGGTTTGATAGGTGTTTTGCTCTAATATTTCTTATTTTTATTATTTGAGACCTTGCTATTGATGAGAGTCTTATTCTTGGTCCTTTTACTAGTCCTGACTCTTCTAGTGCTAGTTCTAGAACTTGTAAGATATCTTCTGGATTTGTTATTAGTTTTTCTGAGATTTCTGGTGAGAATTCTGATAGTTTTTCAAAATCTATTTGAACTACATTTTTACCTGATTTAGCTGTTTTACCTATTTCTTTTTTATGGGTGTTAAAGAAGTTTTTAGCTTCTATAAGTAGTTCTTCATGATTTATTGTATCTTGCTCCTCTTTTGGTGCCATGAGTATAGATGTGTGATTTGCTTTTTATAGTTTTGTGGGGTTGAGAATATATGTACGACTTTTCTTTAGAGAAGAAAAGTTGTACGCATCAAAAGAAACTATAATAGCTTTAGAAAAAGGTTTATATATTTTAGATGAGTATATTAATTATGAGAAAAGGGCTTGAAATAGCTTTATCAGGATTGATAGGTGTTGGATGTTTAGGATGTTCTGGTAGAGATTATCAACCACAGCCTAATCAAAGAGAGAGGTATTATCTTGAAGATAGATGTACTAATCCTAAGGTGATTGTAAGGGATAATGATCCAAGGTTTTTTAGTTTAAGAAGTCATTATTTTAATTTATTTGGTTATAAAGATGGTGAGATTGATTTTGATGATGAAAGATGGATTTATTATCCTGGAGAAGAGTTTGTATTAGCTATTGGAGTACCTCAAAATTTGCAAGGAAGCAGGTTAAATCTTGCATTAATGAATTCTAAAAAACAAGTATTAGCAAAAAAGAATGAAATAGCAGGTGAGGCTTGTTTTAAGAGATTTAGTGCTGATGATTTCATTAGAAGATATGGTGAAGGGGATTTTTCATTTGGTGTTGGTTATGATGGAAAATTAGCTGGTATTTTATATTTTAGAATTGAAGATTAATTAAATACAAATAAAGAACGAGCTAGAATTGATTTTTCATTTGACTTTTTAGCTATTTCTATGAATTGTTCTCCTGAGAAGATTGCAAAGGTGTCTTGTTCTAGTCTTTCCCAGTCTTCTGGATTTTTTAGGTCTTTTTTATAGAGTGGTTTTCCGGTTTTTAGTGTTCTTATTGCACTTGATTTGACTTGTATTATTTGGAATGCTTTTTTTATGAGTTCTTGTGCAGGAGTTATTAGGCTTTCTAGTGGTTTTGAGTCACCTAGTTTATATTCATGGATTGCTTGTTTTAGGTCATAGAGATTTATTGATGTTTCTTCATTAAATAGTCCTGCTTGTATTCTTCTTAGTTCTGTCATGTGTGCTCCTTGGATTTGTTCTCCTAGGTCGTGTATAAGTTTTCTTATATAGGTTCCTCCTTGGACTTTTGTTATGAATAAGATGTCTTTTTCATCTTGTTCTAGAAGTTCGAATGTTTGTATTTCTCTTTGTCTTTCTTGTCTTTTTACTGCTGATTTTTTTGGAGGTAGTTGTGTGATTTTTCCTATGAATTCTTTGTTTATTAGTTCTTGAAGTTCTTTTATATCTTGTTCTTTATGAGTGTGCATTATTCCTATGTATGTTTTATCAGAGCCTAGAAAGAAGCCTGTTAGTTTACATGCTCTGTTTAGAGCTATTGGTAAGACTCCAGAGACATTAGGGTCTAGTGTTCCAAAGTGGGATGTTTTTCTTAGTTTTAGTTGATTTTTTATATAGTGAGATACAGAGAAAGAGGTTGGACCTGCTGATTTGTCTATGTTTAGTATTCCGAATTCTAGTAGTTTTTGTATGTTTGTTTGATTTGGTTTCATAGTTATGTTAGTTTTAATTGGTTTTTAAGTTTGGGGGTGTGGATAAATAGAATGGAAAATAGAGTTAAGTAATGTGTGCTAATTGGCTAATGTTTATATTGAAAATTATTTTTATAAATGCAACCAAGATTTTAAATAAAAAGAAGTCCAAAATCTTTAGATTGTTAGGTAATGGGTGTATGCTGTTTATTTATTATTATCTCTTGGAAGGTATGATTATATTATTTAATTAGTTAAATAGGGATTAAATTACTTAATTAGGATTTGAATTGTGATTAATTAATAGGGTGCTAATTTAATTAATTTAGAATTATTTCTTTAATGCTTTTCTATGTGTTGTTTCTGTTTGTTTGATTTGGTTCTGAGTTTTTGGTTGTGTTGTGTGTTTTTGTGCTTTAGCTTGATTTTCTTGCTTAGCTAGTTTTTGCTGTTCTGCTGATTTTTCTTTTTCTTTTTCATTCTCTTTTTCTTTTTCTGTTTCTTTGTGTCCTCTTTGTTCTTTTGTATCTTGTTCTTGTTTCTCTTGTTTTTGTACTTGCTTCATTGCTTTTTCATCTACTTGTTTTAGTTTTTCTTGTTTTGCTATTTGATATTTAGTGTGTTCTGATAATTCTGGAAGTTCTACATAAACTATTCCTTTTATTTTTTTAGCTATTACTTTTATTTTTACTGGAGGTTTTCTTATTCCTCTTTTCCATACTTCATTATTTAGATGTAAATTGATTTTAATGTTTTGTAGATTTCTATCTTCTACTTTCATGTGTTTTGCTAAGAAGATTTTAATTGTTTTGATTGCTTTGCTTGCTCTTCTATATTTTGGAACTTTTAGAATTTCTTTTCTTAATGGAATTGTGTATTCTCTTTCTAGTTCTGGTTTTACTTCTTCTTGTTTTTTATCTTTTGTTTGATTTGTTTTTTCTTGTAGTTTTTCATTTGCTTTAGCTTGTACTTCTTTAGCTATTTGCTTTGCTGTTTCTTTTTTATCTTCTTTAGATTTATCACTAGTTTTAGCTTTCTTAGTAGTTTTTTTAGTTTTTTTATCTGCCATATTTTTATCCTAAGAAGTCTTTTCTTAGTTTTCTTGGTTTAATTTTTAGTTTGTTTCTTCTCCAGCTTCTTTTTACATGAGTGTGTCTAGAAGGGTGTACTTTTTTGCCTTGTCCGTATTTTTTTAAAACTGTCCAAAAAGGAGCCCACTTAGTTTGCTTTTTTGCTTTACTTAGTTTTACTTTTTTTCCAGTGTGTTTAATTGGCATTTTCTTCTCCTTGTTTTACTTCTTTAGTTTCTTGTTTATCTTCTTGCTTTTTAGTTTTTGGTTGTGGTTCTTTAGGTTGTTCTTTTTCTATTGGTTGTTGTTTTGGTTTTTGTTTTAGTGTGATTGATGTTAGGAATTTTCTTCCGTTTTCAGTTAGTCTTCTTCCGTGTTGTATATTAGATACTTTTTCTATCATATTAGCTTGTTCTGCTTGTTGTAGAATTGTTCTTATCATTTTACCTGATGCTTTTTTAAATCTAGATGGTTTTCCTCCTCTATTTTTTTTAGAACCATATCTTGTTTTTAGTCTGTTTACACCTACTACTCCTTTTATTGCTAATTGTCTTAGAATTGAAGCTGCTCTTTTATACCAGAAGTCTGGGTCTGTAGGTGGTCTTGTTTTTGATACAGATGATTTTACATATAAACTCCATTCTGGTGCTTTGAATTCTGGTAGTTTTTTTAGTTCTTCAGCTAGAGCTAGGTTGTATGCTTCTGGGTCTTTGAAATATACTTTTGTTTCCATTTTATATTGTTATGATTTAGGCTCTCTTTTCAGAGATAGATTAGCTTTTTCAAGCCTTTAACCTGTTAGTATGTTTGGTTTTGGGTTTATAAAGGTTTGTTTTGCTGTGATTTGGAAGTCATTCTGATAGTTGTTACAAGCAATATGATTATTTTTTTGAATTAATTAGTAAGACTGGTTATTTTATTAGATTACTTAGCTAGGATTTGATTTTGATTAATTATATCTGTATTAGTTGATTATCTAACTGGTTTTTTGAATTTATTGATTACAATGGTATACCCAATTAGTCTGTATTTGTAGTTTCTACCGAGTTCATCTACTATTTTATCTGCGATTTCTCTTGCTTGTTCTTTATCTCGTGTTGCTGATTGTAGTAATGAGACACGAACAGAATTAGCATTAGTAAATGTGCTTTTGATTATATCTAGTGTTCCTGGTGTTAGACCTTTTTTTCCTATTTGTACTTTTCTAGTTTGCTTCATTTTCTTGTTTTTTATTTAGTTCTTGTTTTAGGTTTAAGACATCTTGTTTTTTTATTTGTATTGTTTGTTTTTTATTTACTCCAAATGTTCCTGTTTTCATTGATTTATTTTTATAGGTGTCTGATTTTTTGAATGTATCTATTGAGTATGTTTTTTTATTTGGATTATCTCTAAAGTCTTGAGAGTGTAGTGCACAGAAGCAAGCTGATTCTTGTATGTCTTTCTTTGTTGTTTTTTCTTCTGGAGCTTTTATATTTACAAATGGGCTTCCTGGCTCTGTTGTGTGGAGTAGTAGTTCATTTTCTTGTGCTTGTGCTACTAGTTGTTCATTATTTTCAGCTGATTTTCCTGCTAGTATTTGTTTTCCTGATGATGTTGTGTATTGTCTAAAGTTCATATTTATACTAGGTTTAGGGTGTTTATAAGTTTTTAATCTGAATTATCTATTAAATTTAGAAAGAAGTTTACAGGTTTGTAGTGTTTATAGTATCTATAGAAATTAGGTTTTGATTTTATTTTTTGTTTTATTCTTTGTTTGATTAGTTGTTTTGCTTCTTGTGTTGGTTTGTAATTGTTTTTATGTTTGTTTGTTAGTGATTTATGATTTAGTTTTAGTGTTTTAGTTGGTTTGAATTTTCTTTTTAGCATTTCTTTTTTTATTTGCTCATGTCTATTTTTGATGTAGGTTAGTTTGTTTTTAAAGAAGTTAATATGTCCTTTTCCTAGTGTGTAATTTTTTGGAATGATGGTTAGTTCTAGTAATGGAAACTTTTGTATAAACCCAATTAGCATAAGTATTTCATTATATTCTGCTATTAGATGTTGGTCTGATAGTGAGTTTGGATTTAGTAGGTTTATTCTTACCATTTTATTGAGATTAGTTATATTAATTGATAATTGAAATTTGTAATTAGTGTAGAATTAGTAAAAGATACTTACATATTTTTTAGTCTTTTTAGTGCATCTTTAACATTCTTGTTCAATTGCACTATTGATTCATCTAGTTGTTTTTTGTTCTTTGTTCCTGTACATACTAGTTTTCCATTAGAGAATAATAAGAATGTTGCTGTTGGTTCATCTAGTTTGTATACTAAACCTGGAAATTGTTCTGGTTCGTATTCTGTGTTTTCTAGTTCTAGTGATAGTGTATTAAGATTTAAATCTAGATTAATAGAACCAGAAGCTACTATGTTTTGAACTTCTATTTTTGGCTTTTCTGTTACATTAACTTTGATTTTTCTTAGTTGTTTGATTACTTGCTGTATTACTTCTTTTACTTGTTTTACAGATTTAGTTCCTGTACATACAAGATTTCCTGAAGAGAATACTAAAACAGCTGATTTAGGTTTTTCAATTCTTAAAACTAGTCCTGGAAATGTATCTGGATTATACTCTGTATTTGGTTGAGTTCTTGCTAACTTAGTTAGAGATACTTCCTTTCCAAGAGAAGTAGTAGCTACAATATTTTGTACTTTTAAAGAACTTTTTTTTGCCATGTTGTATCATTTATAAAGGATTTGGCTTTTTAAAGCTTTGGATTTTTCTCCTCGATTGATTTTTAGGTTTTTAAAGGATTAATTAGTAATCTTGGTATATATGTCATATATTGCAGGACCAATTAGGCTTGCAGCTGCAGCTGCTGCTAGTGTATAGGTAATTCCCCATAATGTGTAATCTAACCATTTTGGAATTTCTCTTTCTTGATTTGGTATTGTATCTTTTTTTATTTCTGGTAAATTTTTTAGTGATTGTTCTAAACTCATTTTTCTGCCTCTTTTTTAATTTCATTTAGAGTAGCAATATCATCTACACCTCTGTCAGGACGTAGTTGTTTAATTCTTGGAAATCTTAAAGCATAGCCAGATGAATAAGTAGGAGATGTTTGTATGTTTTGATACTGAACAGTAACTATTATTTCTGGTTTTACTTGAATATGTTTTCCGTGTTCTTCATTGATTAGTGGTTTTAGTTTTTTTGTTAGCTCTTCAAATGAAAGTCCTTGTTCTTGTTTTTCTTTTAATCCTGTTGATACTTTTCCTATTTCTAAGAGTTCTTCATTTTCATCTTTACACGAGACATCAAAACTTGTTAACCAGCCTGCTCTTTTTCCTGTTCCATATTCTGCACCTGTTATAACTAAATCAAAATCATTATCTTCTGGTTTTAGTTTTACTGCATGTCCAATTCTTGAACCTGGTTTATAGTTAGCTTGAAGGTTTTTACCCATTAATCCTTCTTGTCCTTCATCTAAAGCTTTTTTATAGAATTTCTCTACTTCTTTTTCATTATCTGTGATTATTTGGTCTGCTAGTCTGATTGTCATTGGTTTTTCTTTTGTAATTTTTTCAAGAAGTTTTCTTCTTTTTTCAAATGGTTCTTGTATTAGTGATTTTCCATTATAGTATATTATATCAAAAACCATTAGTTCTACTGGAAGATTTTCAACTAGTTTATCTATGTCATATTTTCTTTTAATTCTTTGAGAGATGTATTGAAAGGGTTTGTATTTTTTTGTTTTAGAGTCATAACCTACTACTTCTGAATCTATTACAAATGTGTCTGCTTTTATATGTTCAACTGCTTTTACTACATCTGGAAACTGATTAGTTACATTATCTAGTCTTCTTGTGAATAGTTTTACCTTTCCTGATTTATCTTTATTTATCATTAGTCTAAATCCATCGTATTTATATTCAAAAGCAGCTGGTTTTCCTACAATTCTAAATGCATCTTCTACATCTTTTGCTTTTGGAAAGAGCATTACTTTTATTGGATTTCCAGGTGATAGTGTTATTTCATTTAGTTTGTTTTTACAAGCTTTTTCAAATACCAGTGAGAAGTCTGGAAGCTTGTCATAGGCTTGTTGAACTTTATCTTGATATTCTTTTTTATCTTTATCTGGAAAGCAGTATTTTACTATTGCATCTCTTAGTATTCCAGAACCTACACCTATTTTTAAATCTGAAAGAATTGTTCTTATTATGTATTTAGCCTGTCTTGGTGTTGAGTTTAGAAGTTCTAAGATTAGTGAGATTTTATTGTCTATTGTTCCTTTTCCTTCTAATGTAGGAAGTTTTTGAAGATTTTGTATTACTTTTTCAGCTGTTAGTTTTTGTGTAAATAGTGATGATTGTTGTTTTTTTTCTAAAAGATTTTCAGCTGTTGTTCCAAGGTCTCCTGTTTGTTTGAATGATTTGATTACTTGTTCTTTTTTTATCCCTGCTGCTTTTTGAATTGCTTTTATTACTAGTTGGGTTGATATTCCTAGTTCATTTTTATTATAGTCTGGAGAGATTCTTCCTTGTATTAGGTAGATTATGTCTGGAGAGGATTTTATTTTTTTTAGAAATTCAGCTATTTGTGTTGTTTTTTCTAGGCTTGAAGAGGTTTGTTCTAGCTCTTCATATAGGTCACATAGTTCTTTGTACTTCATATATTTTACAGGTTTTTTGAGTTTTTAATTGTTAGGTACGTCTTTTCTTAGAAAGAAAAGATGTACGGACAAAAGAACTATAGCAGTTAAAAAGAAAGAGAGAGACGCTAGTAGAACAAAGTTCTACACTTGACACGCATCAAAGAAATAAAATAGGAAAAGATGTACAGACAAAAGAACTATAGCAGTTAAAAAGAAAAAGAAAGACGCTAGTAGAACAAAGTTCTACACTTGACATGCATCAAAGAAATGAGATAGTTATCACTGTTGATGATTAGAATGAGATAGTTATCACTGATTCCGCAACTTTTATAAATAGTTGTTTACTATTGTTAACTATGGAAATAGATACAACTGACTCTGGCTTTGAAAAAGAAGTTATAGAAAAAAGCAAAGAAATGCCTGTAGTAGTAGATTTCTGGGCTTCTTGGTGTGGACCGTGTCAAATGCTAAAGCCTATTATGGAAAAAGTAGGTAATAGTGATGAATTGAAAGACAAGGTTGTAATTGCTAAACTGAATGTTGAGCAAAACCAAGAAAAAGCAAGTGAATATGGAATTATGTCTATACCTGCTGTTAAGTTATTTAAGGATGGTAAGGTAGTAGATGAGTTTATTGGTGTTAAGACAGAAGAAGATGTTAAGCAATGGATTAGCCAACACTTGTAATTAGAATTTAATTTTTCTTTTTAATTTTTTTATTATTTTTTCTTGGAATTATAATCCATGCAATTATATAAACAATTATTCCTGTTCCTATAAAACTAAAGAATGTAACTAAAACCCATAATAATCTTATTAAAGTAGGGTCTATATCAAAATAATTTGCAATACCAGCACACACTCCTCCAATCATTGATTCTGATTCAGGAGCTCTATACAGTCTCTTTTTCATCTTAGTTTCCTTTTCTTTTATTAGCTCTTAGACTTGGATATACTTTAGGAACTTTTGACTTTCTATGTCTATGTCCTCTTGCTTTTTTACCAGAAGATGTTAGTCCTCTAAATACTCTTTTCTTAGGAGACTTGATTAGTTTTGAATACTCTTTATCTGATTGAATTTCTTTTTTAGATTGGTCGATTAAAATAACTTCATCGAAATAATTTACACCATCTTTACCAATCCAGTATGAATTTAATACTTCTAAGTTTTTGAATTTTCTAGCAACTCTTTGTTCTGCTATTTCTTTATAATTCATTCTTAGATTTTTTCTTATTGTAATTCTTTTTGACCTTCTTCCTTTGTTAGGTCTAGACTTTTTGTGTCCTCCTCTTTTTATTCTTACTCTTACAGTTATTACTCCTTTTTTTGCTTTATAACCTAGAGCTCTTGCTTTGTCTAGTCTTAGAGGTTTATCTACTTTAATTAGTGTGTTTCCTTTTCTCCATTCAATCATTCTTTGTTTTAAGGTCTTGCTATCTGGTTTCTTCCATGCTTGCCTTAAATAGTGAAATATTCCTTTTACCATTCTTAAGACACCTGCGGTTTCTTGAAGTTCAACTTCCCTTTGTTTATTTTTTCCATAATAATCTGTATAAAAATTGCTTTTTAAATGTTATGAGTGAGCCTGCCAGGATTTGAACCTGGGACTTCCACCTTATCAGAGTGGCACGCTACCTGACTGCGTTACAGGCTCATAGAATTGTATAGAAAAAGTTTGTTTATAAGGTTTATGAATCCTGTTTAAGTTCTAGAATTACTTGATTATCTTTAACAAAGTATTCAATTATTTCTAGTTTCATAGGAATTGTTTTTATATAGCATTTGTCTTTTGAGTATGCTCTTATCTCAATACTTTCCTCTAGTTTATTAATTGCTACATCTGATTTTGATTTTACTCCTGGTGTAGAGATTTCATAGATAATACTATCTCCTATTCTTTTAACTTTTGATTCTGCTTCTTTTCTAGGAAGTGAGCTTCTTCTTTCTTGTTCTTCTTTTGGAATGTATTGTTTTGTTTGTTTTGGTTTTTTAGTTTGAATAGGCATTTTTTTCATTTGAGGGTTTCCTCTTGAGATTTTTATTTTAAATCCTTTTCCAGACATATCTCCTAGGTCTTTTTGTATTTGTTTCATTAGAGAGTTCATTATTGAATTAAGTCCTAAAGGAAGTTTAATTTCTTGTTTTACATTTTCTATAGAATCATCTGTTCCAAGCATTCCATAATCTTCTTGTTGCTTTTGCTCTTTAAATGAGTGTCCACAAAAAGGACAAAAATTATATTTTTTTTCTATCTTCTTTGCACATGAAGGACACTTCTTTTTAAACATAGTATTAAAATGTTGATAAGGGTTTTAAAGTTTTGTGGTTACTAGATATAATGGAATACTTTTTGTTTAAAACTGTTTAGTCTGTGAACTTCATTAACAAGGCCTCTTGCTGGTTGAAATTCTTTAATTAGATATTGTGTTCTAAATCTTTTTACATGTCTTACTTCTCTTAATCTATGTGAACCAATTGCATATACTAATATTCTTAAGAATGCAGAGGCTACAAAGATAAATAAGATGCTATTCATAAAGGAAATATTTAGTGTAACTAGAATTGAACCTAGGCTTGCTCCTAAGAATAATCCAATACCTATTAGCAGGTTGTAGTATGCTATCCCATAGGTTCTTTTTTCTTGTCTTACAGAGTCATATATATAGTTGTTAGAAGCTAGTAAGAATCCTGCCCATGAGAATCCTCCTGTTAGTGCTGGAACTAGTGCTAGATAGTATGTATTAGAAGAGACAAGCCATAGTAAAGGGGTTAGTATTAGTGTAAATGAACAGAGTTGTAATAGTTTTATATTTCCATATTTATCTGATACTTTTCCTAGAAGTGATAAGAATACTAGTTGGAATATTATTCCTGATACTGTTATAATCATATACCATATATAAGATAGTTGTAAGTCTCTTAACATATAGACTACAAAGAAAGGAGCTGCTATGCTTATTGAGAATCTCATAAAAAATGAATAGATTGTGAATCTTCCAAAAGGGGTTTCAGGTGCTTTTTTTAGGAATTGGAAGAATGAAAAATAGTCTTTTTTTCTTATTTTTATTCTTGGTTCGTATTTTTTTGTAAATAAAAAGAAAGAGGTAAATCTTCCTAAGAAAGCTATTAAAAATAGTATTCCAAAACCAATTATAAAGGCTTCTAGGGTTATTCCAAAGATTGTTAGTTGTTGTAAACCTCTAAAATATTCAATTATTAGTGCTGCTGAGATTGTTGCTATTAGAGTTACTGTTCCTGCTATTTTATTTCTTTTAGAAAAATATATTCCTCTTTTATCTTCTGGAACTAAAGAGCCCATCCATGAAAACCAGGCAGGACCTGATAAAGCACCAAATGCATAAAATAAACCTATGAATGTTATTAGTATCCAGATAGTGTATTCATAACCTATTATGAATAGATAAGATGTTAGGATGATGGGTATAAGCATTAGTGTTTGGAGGAGTACACCATAGATTACTGTTTTTTTTCTTGAGAATTTTTCTATTAGTCTTGAAGCTTTTAGTTGAACTAGTGCTGGAACTAAAGACATTATAGCATAAAGAATTCCTATTTGAGAAGAGGTTGCATTTAAAGCAAGCGCATAAGGATTTAGATAGTTTATTCCAAAACCAGTCATCAGAGACGAGGTTCCTGCTTCTTTGATACTTAGATTTAGAGATTTATCTATTTTCTTTTGAATTCCTGGATGTGTTTCTGGAACTATCTTACCTAGTGGAGAGTTATCTAGGTTTTTCTTACCCTCTTTTTTCATGGTTTTTTATAGTTGTGTTATTATAAAAAGGTAGTGTTTTTTTGTGTAAATCTTTTTAAATGTTTTTTGTGTTTGTTGTTTATGGGAAAGCCTAAATTATTATGGAATGTTGTTTCAGACCCAATAGAGCAAGTATCTCAGGTTTTTGTTGTAATTGATAATCCTGATAGAAGAATGATTAATAAACTTCAACAATCTATCTTAGAAGAGTTTGCACCTAGTGATAATTTTGATTCTGTTGATAAAAAAGAAAAAGGGTTGGATTATAGATTGGTCATGTTTGATACTTATGAAATGGTTAGTGAAGAAAGATTAAGAAATTGTTATGATGGGAAGATAAAGAGAGATTCAAGATTATACCCAAGAGAGAGAACTGGAAAAGATGGGCTGGTGGCTTATGTTGAGAAGAAGTTGGGTAATGATTAGTTTTTTATAGTTATTTTCTTTAAACTTTTATGGCAAATAAATTTTATATTACAACTGCAATAGATTATGTAAATGCAAAGCCTCATATAGGTCATGCATTTGAAAAGGTTTTAGCTGATGCTTTAGCTAGATGGCATAGGCTAAAGAAAGAAGATGTTTTGTATTTAACAGGAACGGATGAGAATGCACAGAAGAATGCACAAGTAGCTAGTGAAAAAGGTATAGATGTTCAGAAGTTTGTAGATACTAATTCTAAATTATTTATTAAATTATGTGATAAGTTAGATATTAGTTATGATGATTTTATTAAGACTAGTGAGAAAAGACATGTTAAAAAAGCACAAGAAATTTTTAAGTTAGTTTATGATAAAGGAGATATTTACAAAGGAAAGTATGAGGGTTTGTATTGTCAGGGTTGTGAAGCATTTTTAACTGAAAAGGATTTAAAAGATGGAAAGTGTCCTGAGCATAATAAAGAACCTAAAAAGATTTCAGAAGATTCTTATTTTTTTAAGTTAAGTAAGTATAAAGATAAATTAGTAAAGTATATTGAGAAGTATGTTGTGCCTAGTAGTAAGAAGAATGAGATTTTATCTAGATTAAAAGAACAAGGGTTAAGGGATTTATGTGTTGCTCGTTCTAATTTAGATTGGGGTATTGATTGTCCTATTGATAAGAAGTTTAAGATTTATGTTTGGTTTGATGCTCTTGTAAATTATTTAACAGGAAGTAAACAAGAAAAGAAAGATTACTGGCCTGCTGATGTTCATGTTATTGGTAAGGGTATTAATTGGTTTCATTCTGTTATTTGGCCTGCTATTTTAATGTCTGCTGGAATTGAACTTCCTAAGAAGTTATTGGTTCATGGTTATTTAACTTTAGATGGTGGAAAGATTTCTAAATCAATAGGTAATGTTATTGACCCTGTTGAATTGATTGATAGTTATGGAAGTGATGCTGTTAGATATTCATTACTAAGATGTTCTGTATTTGATGATTCTGATTATTCTGAATCTATTTTAGTTGATAGATATAATAATGAGCTAGCTAATAAGTATGGGAATTTGATTTCAAGGGTTAGTGCTTTAGCTGAAAAGAATGGAATTGAAAAATCTAAGTTAGGTATTACTCCTGTTAAACTGATTAAAGATGTTGAAAAGTATTTTAAAAATTTTGAAATTGATAAGGCTTTGAATGAGATATTTTTATTTATTGATAGATTGAATGAGTTTGTACAAGATAAAAAGCCATGGGAGACAGGAGATAAAAAAGTATTATATGAATTATTATATAATCTACGAGCTGTTAGTATTTTACTTTATCCTTTTATTCCTAAGAGTATTGAAAAGATTTGTAAGCATTTTAAATGGAAGATTGATTTAGATATTCTTGGAAAGCAGATAAAAGGAAGTGTTAAGAAGTCAGGAGTGTTTTTTAAAAAGGTTGAGATGAATGATAGTGTAGGTAGTAATTGTAATGATATGAATGATGGTAAGAAGAAGAATAATATTAATAAACAACCAGAGGTTAAGGAGATTATGGATGGAGTAGCAAGTGTTGATTTTTCAGATTGGGAAAAGTTAGATTTAAGAGTAGCTGAGATTGTGAAGGTAGATGAGATTAAAGGAGCTGATAAGTTGTATAAGCTTAGTTTAGATGTTGGTGAGTTAGGTAAAAGAGTTATTTGTGCTGGTATTAAGGAGTTTTATTCTAAGGATAAATTAGAAGGTAAAAAGATAATTATTATTGCTAATCTTAAACCTAGAAAGTTAAAAGGAATTTTAAGTGAAGGAATGTTATTAGCTGCTTCTAGTGAGGATAGAAAAAAGGTTGTGTTGCTTTGCCCTTTTAAAGATGTGAATTCAGGTGTTGAAATTGAATTTAAAAGATAATATTTTTTATCAAATTGAAGACGAAGTTTTAGATAAAGAGAGCATTATGTTTGATTTAATTAGGATTAAAGAGTTTGTAGGAGATTTTATTTTTAAACTGATTAATAATCAACTTGTTATGAAAAGAGGTTTTTATTTTGAAAAAATTATTTTTGATTTTTTAGAGTATAAAGGATTTGAATTTATTAAAACAAAAAATACAAGAGATTTTGGAATTGATGGAATTATAAAGATTAATTTAGATTTAGTAGGTAGTGTGGATTTAGGATTACAGATTAAGTATAAACTTCTTGGTTCTGAAGATATTGATTTATTTAGTTCTGCTTTAAGAAATTCTGAATTGCAGTTAGGATTAATTATTTGTAAGGATGCTAGGTATTTGGAGAAGTATGATTTGAATTCTAAGATTAAAGCTATCTTGTTTAGTAAGGGAATTAAAATAAAACAAAGATTAATAAATAATAAAATTAGTATAAATCCTATAGCAATATTGAAGTTAGAAGATATTATTTCAATGGTTGCTGATGAAATTAGAATGATGATTAAAGGAATTTATAAAAAATGAAGAATGAAATAGAATTTGATGATTTTGCTAAGTTAAATTTAGTAGTTGGTGAGATGAAAAATGGGAATATTGATATTGATGGAAAGAAGTTTGAATTAGATATTGATTTGGAGATTAGTGATGGAGATAAGATTGTTGTAGGGTTATTAGGAGATGGAATTGTTATTCCTTTTGCAAGAGATAGTTTTCTTAGTGTTGATTCTGATATTGATAGTGGTAGTGTTGTTGGTTAGTTGATTAATTGAAATTAGAAAAAATTAAAATCTAAATAATCTCGAGAAAAATCCTTTGTTAAGTGCTCTGATTTCTTTGTCAGATAGTCCTATTACTTTTCCTGCTATTTCATGATATTTTCTTGAAGATTTTGAATTTGGATAGGTATGTACTAAAGCATCTCTTTTTGTAAGTGCTTTTTTTACTTTATCATCCTCAGGTATTACACCGATTATAGGAGCTTCTAGCATTGATTTTATAGAAGATAAGGGCATTTCATACTTAGCTCCTTTATGTCTTGTTACAATTACTCCTTTTACTTCTTTGCCCATATTTTTAGCTACTTTAACTGCTTTTAAAGCATCTGTAACTGCTGGCATTTCAGGATTTGTGATTATGATTATTTCATCTGCTGCATTAATTACTTCTATTGCTTCTTCTCCAAAACCTGCTGCAGAATCAAATATTACAAAATCTGCCATTGTTTTTAGTTGTTTAGCTAGTTCTGGTAGTTTTTTAGAGTTGAATTTAGTAAGTTCTTTTACTGATAAAGATGAAGGTACTATTTTTGTTCCAGATGAGTGTTCATAGATTGCTTCTTCTACATCTGCTTTACCTTTTAAAACATGATTTAGTGTTATTGGAACAATTGGAGCTCCTAGATGTACTCCTATATTAGGTGTATTAAGATTAGCGTCTACAATAATCACTTCTTTTTTTAGTTTGTTTAGTGTAGCTCCTAGGTTGATTGCTGTTGTTGTTTTACCAACACCACCTTTACCAGATATAATTACAATGCTTCTTGCCATTTTCACTTAGAAAGAGAATGCTTAACTTCACTTATAAATCTTTCGAGTAGATCTGTGTATTCTTTAAGCTTATCCATGTTTATGTCTGTAGATTTATTAGGTTCTATGATTCTTAGGCATACGTTTTTTCTAAACTCTCCTTCTCGTTCTTTTTCTAGTCCTGGAATTCTTCTAAAGAAGATGTATACTGGAATTGTTTCCTCAGTAGCAGGCATTTTTTTAGAAATCTTTTTCATAAATTCTATTTTTTGTTTTGGGCTTTCTGGAAGATGGGGTAGTTTTTTTTCTTTTACTGCTTTTTCTATTAAAGCGTCAAAACTAATATCAATCATACTTCTCCATCTTTCTATGAGATTTAAAATTACATCACACGTTTTTGTATATTTTAAACTTACATACATTAGATGGTCTGCACTGGTTTTTTCCTTAATAATTTCTTGTATCATAAAAGTCCTATAATATAATTTATGAGGGGAACTATTCTAAGGAAATTAGGGTTTTTATACTTTTTCTTAGTTTGTTTTTATTTGATTTATTAGTATTTTTGTTGTATTAAGGTATTTTTTTATTAAGTCAAGAGTTAGTGTTTCATATTTATCATTTATCATTATTACAAATTTGTTATTTTTTACAAATTCTAGTTTTGATTCTTTGTGTTTTTTTTCTAAATGTAGGATGTGAAGAATTTGTAGTGTTTGTTCTGTTGTTAGTGGTGAGATTGATTTGAATGTTTCTAGGTTTTTTTCTGGGGTTTTATAGAGTTTTATTTGTTTTTGATATGCTAGGTAGTAGAGTAGTGATTTAATTGTTGATTCTACTGCTTTTGATATTTCTATTAGTATTTTTATTAGCAGTCTATTATTGTTTAGTAAGGGAAATGTAACATAAGTCATGTGGTCTGCTATTTTTAGGTGTGATTGTGCTTTTTCAAGTTCTAGTTGATGCATTTTTAAGTAGGTCATAATTTTATAAAGTGAAAGAAGTATTTTTAGTTATTGGTTAAGATTAGCTCTTCCTTTTGTTTTTTGTATTTTTCCTGTTTTTGGGTCTTTATCAATTAAAACATATTTGATTGAACCAGGAGTTGTTCCGACATATCTTTCATATCCTTTTTGTTTTGGATAGTCATCTTGTTCTGCTTGTTGAAATACTTTTTGTGCTACTATAAATTCATCTAGTGTTACATTTTCAAGGCCTAGTTGTTCTAGTGTTTTTGCATTTGGTCTTTTATTATGTACTTCTTTATAAGGTATTTCTACTTCATTAGTGTCTAGTCCTGATTGATATGCGATTAGGTATTTATCTATAGGGTTATCTTTCATATAATTAGAATTCTTTAGATGTTTTTAATGATTTATATTGTTGAATAGTTATATTATATTTAAGAGCTTTTTAATGTTAAATTGTAAGGGTCTGGTGCTAGCCCTCTTTGTACAAATGGGTTGTATGCTTCTGGATGCTTATCTTGTAACCAGAACATTGCTGATTGATATGTTCTTTTCATTAGTGATTCTGTTTTCTCTAGAAAGCTATCACCTAGTGAATGAATACATCTTTGTGCGAATTCTCTATTAATTTTTATTCTTTTTTCGTCAACCTTATCTTGAGTTACAATTCCTCTTTGAGCACGAATATCTCTTATTTTATGTTTATATTTTAACATATAAGCAGCATCTGCTTTTGTTGGATTAATTCTTGAAAAGTCCACATTAATACATTTTGTCCAATCTAAACTTGTCATAAAATAATTTAGGTTAATTAGTTTAAATAGATTATTGTAATAGAACTATTGTAATTTGTAATAGAACTATTGTAATTCAAGAATTGCTTCTGCAATATCTCCATTAGATTTTTCTAATGCTTCTCTTACTGCATCTGCTGGTTTGTTTGTTTTTTCTATAACCATTTTAACATCGTCTTCAGAATAAGCTTGTCTTGATTCTTCTCTTGATTCTCCTGTGATTTGAAATGTTTCTTGTCCTTGCATATTAACTTTAGACACTGAAGGTTCATTTATTACTAATTCTTTATCTTGTAATTTTATTATGACTTGAGTAGCATCTAATTCTTCTTGTTTGATACCCATTCTCCTCATCATTTGTTTTGCTTGCCTACTATTCATTCCTGGAAACATTGTAAAAACCTCTTAAAAAATATTAGCATGAAATGCGATTTCTATTAAAACAAATGCAATGATAGCTCCTACTATTACTTTTGGATCTATTTGCAACTTTGTTAATG